>NZ_JAHFRY010000007.1:5846-62395 GCF_023266035.1 Nevskia sp. | reverse complement strand
CGGTAATGTGGACGATGGCGCTGACCAGCGTCGGCATCCGCAGCAACACCTGGCTGCGTTTCCTGTTCCGGCGCACCGCGGCCGGCCTGCCGCAGATCGTCACCACGCCGGCTCAGGCGCCGCTCGAAGCCTGATTCCAGCGCCGGCTGTGCGCAGTTTTTGCGTGCATCGGTTCCTGAGCAAGTAACGTCCGCAACCGAAGACTTGATGCCGATGAATGCACCGAATGCCGCCCTGACTGCTGCCTTGTTTGGGCGCTCGCCCAGCGAGCTGATCGCCGAGGCCGAAGGCCGGCTGCATGCGGCGATCGACATCGGCCGCGAAGCGCTGCTGAAGTTGCAGAAGCCGGACGGCGAGTGGTGCTTCGAGTTCGAGGCGGACTGCACGATCCCCGCCGAATACATCCTGATGATGCATTTCATGGATGAGATCGACGACGCGCTGCAGGCGAAGATCGCCAGGTTCATCCGCGCCCAGCAAGTGCTCGATGGCCCTCAAGGTGGACACGGCGGCTGGCCGCAGTACCGCAATTACGATCAGCCGGGCGCGATCGATCTGTCCTGCACGGTCAAGAGCTATTACGCGCTGAAGTGCGCCGGTGACGACGTCGATGCGCCGCACATGGTCCGCGCCCGCGCAGTGATCCTGGCGATGGGCGGTGCCGCAAAGGCCAACGTCTTCACCCGCATCCTGCTGGCGATGTTCGGCCAGGTGCCGTGGGCGGCAGCACCCTATGTGCCGGTCGAGATCGTGCTGTTCCCGCGCTGGTTCCCGTTCGAGATCTACAAGGTCGCGACCTGGGCGCGCGCGGTCATGGTGCCGCTGTTCGTGCTTTGCACCTTGAAGGCCAAAGCCAAGAACCCGCGCGAGATTCACATCGCCGAACTGTTCGTGCGCCCGCCGGAGCAGGAAACCCACTGGTTCCCGAACGACACCGCGTTCGCCAGGTTCTTCCTGGCGCTCGACAAGTTCGGCCGCGCCATGGATCGCTTCGCGCCGAAGAAGCTGCGCAAGCTGGCGCTGAAGCGTGCCGAGAACTGGTTCGTCGCCCGCCTCAATGGCGAGGACGGCATCAACGGCATCTTCCCGGCGATGGTCAACGCTTATGAAGCGCTGGCCCTGCTCGGCTATCCGGCCGATCACCCGCTGCGCGCCACCTGTTTGAAGTCGATCCAGAAACTGATCCAGGAAACGCCGGACGGCAGCGCCTACGTGCAGCCCTGCCTGTCGCCGACCTGGGATACCGGCTGGGCGATGATGGCGCTGATCCACGCTGATGCGCCGGACGGCTCCAGCCGCGCCGTGACCAAGGCCGCGATCCGCCGTGCCGAAGACTGGATGAAGCCGCGTCAGATCCTCGATCACGTCGGCGACTGGATCCAGTCGGCACCGGACAAATCCCTGCGCCCCGGTGGCTGGGCGTTCCAGTACTGGAACGAGTACTACCCGGATCTCGATGACACCGCCGTCGTTGCCGGCGTCATGCATCTGGCCGGCCGCGAAGGCACGGTGGGCGGCAATCGTCATGCGGAAGCGGTCAGCCGCGCGGCGGAATGGCTACTCGGTCTGCAGTCGAAAAACGGTGGCTTCGGCGCCTACGACGCCGACAACACCCATCACTGGATCAACTCGATTCCGTTCGCCGATCACAAGGCGATGCTCGATCCGCCGACCGAAGACGTCACCGGCCGCGTGCTCGCCTTCCTCGGCGTGCTCAAGCGTCCGGAAGATCGCCCGGCGATCGAACGCGCGATCAAGTATCTGAAGAAAGCTCAGCAGCCGGACGGCTCCTGGTGGGGACGTTGGGGCACCAACTACATCTACGGCACCTGGTCGGCGCTGGCCGGACTGGCGCTGGTCGGCGAGAAGGCCGATGCGCCGTACATCGCCAGAGCCGTGGCCTACCTCGAAGCGCGCCAGAACGCCGATGGCGGCTGGGGTGAGACCAACGACACCTATCTCGATCCCGCGCTGACCGGCACGATGCCGCGCAAGGGCGTGGCGATCAGCACACCGAACAGCACGTCCTGGGCGCTGCTCGCGCTGATGGCCGTGCACGGCGCCGAGCATCCGGCGATCGAGGCTGGCATCGAATGGCTGATCGCCAATCAGCACAGCGGCGGCCAGTACGACGGTCTGTGGCACGACCCGGGCCACAACGCGCCGGGCTTCCCGCGTGTGTTCTACATGAAGTATTACGGCTACGACGCCTACTTCCCGCTGTGGACGCTGGCCCGTTACCGCCAGCTGCTCACGCGCCGGACGGCCTGATCCGGAGCAGTGATGACGATGCCGCAAGCGAAGCTCGGTATCGTCGTCGCCTTGCTGTCGGAAGCGAAAGCGCTCGGCCTGCGTGCGCCGAAGCCCGGGCTCAATGAAGGCCGCCCCGGTCTGCTGATCCACGTCTCCGGCATCGGCGAAACGGCCGCGGCGATGGCTGCCGAAGTGCTGGTCGATCGCGGCTGTCAGGCACTGCTCAGCTTCGGCACTGCCGGTGGCTTGGCGGCGGTGCTGGAGTCGGGCGATGTCGTGGTGCCCAGCCAGGTGATGTTCATGGACGGTCACTACGTCGATACCGATCATGCTTGGCGCGCGCGTCTCGTTGCCGCCTGCGCGCAAGCCGATATCGCGCTGGTCGATGGCCGCCTGCTGACCACGCGGCAGACCCTGCTCAACGCCGGCATCAAGTATCTGGCCCATACCCAAAGCCAGGCCGTCGCCGTCGACCAGGAAAGCTCGGCGATCGCCGATGTCGCCGCCGCGCACGGCCTGCCGTTCCTCGCCGTGCGGGCGATCGTCGATGACGCCGAAGCAACGCTGCCGCTGGCGGTGATCGACGGTGTCGACGCCTATGGCCGGCCGAAAGTGGCGGCGATGATCGGCGGCTTGCTGAAGGCGCCGTGGCAGATCATGAAGTTGCCCGGTCTCGCCAGTTCCTTCGCCGCGGCCGAGCGCAGCCTGCGCGCCGTCTGCGCCGCCGCTCCCGATTTTGCATTCGCGACTGAATCCGCTCGATGAAGCCACCCATTGCCCTGGTCACCGGCGCCACCGGCTTCGTCGGTTCGGCGGTTGCCCGCCGCCTGCTCGCCGACGGTTTCGAGCTGCGCCTGCTGAGCCGCAAGAACTCCGATCGCCGCAACGTCGATGGCCTGGATGCCACGGTGGTAGTCGGCGATCTGACTGATCCCGCATCGCTGCAGCGCGCCGTCGAAGGCTGCGATGCGGTGTTCCATGTCGCCGCCGATTACCGGCTGTGGGCACCGAATCCGGACGAGCTGTATCAGGCCAATGTCGATGGCTCGCGGGCGCTGGTTGCGGCTGCGCATGCCGCCGGTGTGGCGCGCATCGTCTACACCTCCAGCGTCGCCGTGCTCGGCATCCCGAAGAACGGCACGCCGGGCGACGAGCGCACGCCGGTCACGATTGCCGACATGGTCGGCCACTACAAGCGCTCCAAGTTCCTCGCCGAAGAAGCGGTGCGTGACCTCGCCGCGCAGGGCGCGCCGGTGGTCATCGTCAATCCATCGACGCCGATCGGCCCGCGCGATGTCAAGCCGACGCCGACCGGCCGCGTGGTCCGCGATGCCGCGGCCGGCCGCATGCCGGCCTTCGTCGATACCGGCCTGAACGTCGCCCATGTCGACGATGTCGCCGAAGGCCATCTGCTGGCGTATCGCAAGGGCAAGCTCGGCGAGCGCTATGTGGTTGGCGGTGACGACATGAGCCTGCGCGAAATCCTCGCCACCATCGCCGACATCACCGGCCGCCGCGCGCCGAAGATCCAGCTGCCGCATGCGGCCGTGATGCCGGTGGCCTACTTCGCCGAAGCGCTGTCGCGGTTCACCGGCCGTGCGCCGGTGGCGACGGTCGAGGAAATCCGCATGTCGAAGAAGCGGATGTATTTCTCCTGCGCGAAGGCGAAGCGCGAACTCGGCTATGCGCCGCGCCCGGCGCGTGCTGCGCTGGAAGATGCGGTGCGCTGGTTTCGCGACAACGGCTATCTCTAAGCCGTAGGGCGGCCCCTGGCCGCCGACACGGTTCGCTGGCGAATGTGCAGGCGGGCATGGGCCCGCCCTACCTCCGAAGCGCCCGGCGCGTCTCGGCCCATTGCCAGGACAGCAGCGCCGGAATGCCGTAACCGAGTTCGCGCACGCGTTTCGCCAGCGATAGCGCGATCGCCGCATCGGCTGGCACGCCCAGCAACTGGCCGAACAGCACGAAGCCCGCTTCCTGCACGCCGAGGCCGGCCGGCACGAAGAACGCGAAGTGGCGGATCGACAGACCCAGCGCTTCCAGCGCGATCGCCGCCAGCGGTGAAATCTCGTGGCCGAGCAGACGCAGCGCCAGCCAGACCTCGAAGGCGCCGACGACCATGCCCGCAAGCTGCCAGAGCAGGCTGATCAGCAGATCACGGCGACGCTCGAAGATCAGCCGCAGTTCGGCGTCCAGCTTCGATGCGCTGCCGAACAGCGCGGCGAGCTTGCTCTCCTCGCCGAGCATGCCGATCACCGCGCGTTCGATGCGTGCGAACAGCGCGCCGTGGCGCAGCAGCCAGTACAGCAACAGCGGCACCGGCAGGGTCGCGGCGAGTCCACCGAGCAACGAACCGGCGAGGCTGCCGCCATCGAGCGCGATCACCAGACACAGCCCGGCGGCGACGAACAGATAGACGTTGACGATGGTCAGCAAGGTTTCGATGACGACGCTGGCGGTGACCGCCGCGCCATCCGGCACCCGCCACAAAGTGAGACGGATGCCGACGATCTCGCCACCGACACCGCCGACCGGCAGCAGCCGGCCCACCGCTTCACGCACCGACGCGATCCACCATAGGAATGGCAGATGAGCTGTACCGCTGACATCGCGATGGCGCAGCAGCACCCGCCAGCCTTCGGCATCGAGCGCGATCGGCAGCACGTGAAACGGAATCAGCCAGAGCAGGCCCCAGCCAGCGGTCGCCAGTAGCGTGAGAATTTCCGTGGTGCCGCCATGCGCGACCAGTCCGATCAGCAGACCCAGGCCCAGCAGGCCGAACAGCGCCGGCAGCCACTTCGTCATTGGCGCTCGACGAAATCGGCCCAGCGGCCGGTGACGATGCCGCGCTGTGCGATTGCGTCCCGCACGCTTGGCGACAGCAGCGCGGCCAGTTCGTCGTCGTGCCGGTAATCGCTCATCGTCGGCGTCAAGCTTCGACGAGTCGCCGGATGCAGATAGATTTCGTTCAAGCCCGGCGGCAGTTTTTCGATCGCTGCCAGCAGTGCCGCTGCATCCATCGCGCCGGTTGTGCGCAGGCCGAACATCGCATCGTTGTGCAGGATGTTCGCAACACCCAGTCGCCGCCGGGTCAGCACGAGCCAGGGCGCGAGCAGCGCTGCCGCGCCGGGCTCGCGTGGCAGTCGCACGGCGTTCAGGCCGTAATCGCGGCCGATGTCGAGGATCAGGCTCAGCACCGTCGGATGCAGATGGAAATGCTTGTGTGCGTTGACGTGATCGAGCGCGAGGCCGGTCGCCCGGAACGCTTCGAACTGGGCGCGGATCTCGATGGCCAGTTGCCGGCGAACCCGCGGCAGAAAGAAGAAGCGGAAGCCATCACGGGCCATGTGGTCGCCGAAGCGGCCGCTGGCATCGACCAGATCGGGGATGGTCTCGTATGCAGAAACCGCTGGGCCATCGGCGAGCACCAGATGCAGGCCGATGCCGAGCCGCGGCAATCGTTTCGCGCGTTCAATTGCATCGCCAACCGCAGCAGCACCGATCATCAGGCTGGCGGTGGTCAGCACACCGTCGACATGGGCGCGCTCGACTGCGATGTTGACGGAGGTGTCGAGGCCGAAGTCGTCGGCGTTGAGGATTAGACGAATCGGGCGCTTCATCGATCGCGACAACCGAGTTGCTCCCTCCCCCCGCAGGCGGGGGAAGGAGACAAGAAAATCAGGCTTCACGCGCCTTTAGAAACCGGAAAAACTCCACCCCTTCGCGCAGCCGCCGCTTCAGCATCTGCCAATCGCTGAGCATCTCGCGAACGATTTCCCAGATCTTGCTCGGGCGGAAATAGAAGCGCCGGTAGAACACTTCCATGCTATGGAAGATTTCGTCCTTGGACAGATGCGGATAGCTGATCGCCGCCAGCTGCACGCCCTGCTCGTTGACCAGATTCACCGCGTCGTTCTCGATCAGCCAGCCGTTGTCGACCGCCTGCTTGTACAGCGTGGTGCCGGGATACGGCGCGGCGAGCGAGACCTGAATGGTGTGCGGGTTGATCGCCTTGGCCCACTCGATGGTCTTCTCGATCGTCGCTTTCGTTTCGCCGGGCAGGCCGAGTATGAAGGTGCCGTGGATGACGATGCCCAACTTCCGGCAGTCCTCGGTGAAGCGTTCGGCGATGTCGGTCTTCAGGCCCTTCTTGATGTTGTGCAGGATCTGGTCGTCGCCGGATTCGTAGCCAACCAGCAGCAGCCGTAGCCCGTTCTCCTTCATCAGCTTCAGCGACGCATACGGCACATTGGCCTTGGCGTTGCAGCTCCAGGTCCAGCCGAGCTTGCCCAAGCCGATCGCGATCTCGTGGACACGCGCCATGTTCGAGGAATCGGTGAAGGTGTCGTCGTCGAACATCAGTTCCTTCACTTCCGGCATGTGCTGCTGGATCCAGCGCGCTTCCTCGATGACGTTGGCGGCCGAGCGCACCCGGTAGCGATGACCACCGACGGTCTGCGGCCACAGGCAGAACGTGCATTTCGAGCGGCAGCCGCGGCCGGTGTACAGCGACACGTACGGGTGCTGCAGATAGCCGATGAAATAGTTCTTGATGGTCAGATCGCGCTGGTAGATCGGTGCCACGAACGGCAGCGCGTCCATGTCCTCGATCGTGGCGCGCGGCGGGTTGTGCTTGATCGTGCCATCGGCCAACCGATAGCTGATGCCGCTGATCTCGGCCCAGGGCTTGTCGTTGGCGGCGAGTTCGGCGCAGGTGTAGTCGAATTCTTCTCGGGCGACGAAGGCGATGGCTTCGGAGGCCTTCAGCGAGCCGCCCGGATCGACGGCGACCTTGGCGCCGACCATGCCGATGACAATCTGCGGCGCGCGCGCTTTCAGCAGCTCGGCGAACTTGGCATCGGTCGGGAACGATGGTGTCGAGGTATGGATGATCACCAGCTCGTAGGCTTCGGCGATCGCCAGGCTTTGTTCGACGCTCAGCTCATCGGCCGGCGCATCGACGACCCGGCTGCCCGGCACCATTGCCGCCGGCTGGGCCAGCCAGGTCGGATACCAGAAGCTCTTGATCTCGCGCTTGGCCTGATAGCGGCTGCCGGCGCCGCCGTCGAAACCATCGAAGGACGGCGCCTGCAGGAACAGGGTTTTCAGTGCACTTTTCAGCGGCTCGGTCTCTGGCTCGGGGCGGGCGGGCATTGCAGGGCTGGGGTTCGGGCGGGGCGGCGGACGCGCCGAGCGATCTTCATCTGGCGACCGCGCCAGCGCACCACACGGCCGGCTAGGGCGATCGTCCAGAGCAGCAGCGACAGGCAGTCGCGGACCGGTACCAATGCGAAATTCTTCAAGAAATCCAGTGGCTTCGACGTTCGTTCTGAGACTCTGGACTGAACCGAATGTAGCACGAGGCGCAAGCCCAGGGCCGCGCTGGCCAGCAGGCTGGCGAGCAGGGTTTCACCGGCCATGAACCAGCCGGCAACGGCCATCGGCGTGGCGAATGAGATGAACATGGACAGATAGCCGAGCGGCGCGATCGAGCGGATCGAGCGCAGCCAGCGCAGTTCGCGGGCTGCGAGATCGGCGAGCCGGGTTTCGACGACATCGGTCTGCACGCTGCATTCCGACAGCATCGTGCGCAGGCCCTGCCGGCGAGTCAGCTCGCCGAGCCAGTAGTCGTCCGCCACGTGTTGGGACAGCGCTGCGAAGCCACCGATGGTGCTCAGCGTGTCGCGACGCAGAGCGATCGACGCGCCGAACGAATAGTCGGTGTAGCCGAAGCGCCGCGCCAGGGTCACCGAGGGTGCGAACCAGTCATCGATGAACTGAGCGCCGAGCCGCGACCACAGGCCGCCGAGTGCGGTGCCGCGATACAGGCAGCTGACCACGCCGACCGTCGGATCGGCCAGCGGCGCGGTGATCCGGCGCAGCAGATCGGGCGGCGCATGGATGTCGCTGTCGGCCAGCAGCAGCCAGTCGTGGCGCGCTTGCGGCAGCAGATTGATCAAGTTGCTGACTTTCAGATTCAGGCCGTGCACGCGGGCATCGATGACCACGGCGATGTCCTGCTGCGGAAACTCGGCACGCAAGCGCTCGACGGTGACCAGCGCGGCATCGTTCGCGCTGTGCAGGCCGAACACTAGTTGATAGTGCGGATGATCCTGCAGGCAGAAGCTGCGCAGGTTGTCGTACAGGCCGGGCTCGTGGCCGTAAAGCGGCTTCAGCACCGACACCGCCTGCGTCGCACCCGGCTGGCGCTGCACGCGGCGCTGCCACCAGCGGCAGGCCAGCAGGCTCAGCAACGCGTAACCGCAGGTTGCGATCAGTAGGGCGTGGCCGAGGATGGAGGCAAGGGTCACGACGGGCCGGGGGCAGTCTGGATGAGCGGCAGGGAATCGCCACATGGTAGCGGCGCAAGTTTGGTGCCGCTGTGTGCTGCGTCGCTTTGGCGGTTTGTGTAACGTCAATCACCGGACTCAGAAGTTGCCACCTTGATGACGCAGGGTCAGCCGTGTCGCCGTTTCTGAAAGCTGTCGCTCTGGCCGCGATCGCCTTGCTGCCGCTCAGAACGACAGCCGATGCGCCGTGGCTGCCGGATGCAATCGTCGGCCGCTGGCTGATCGCCTCGAAGGATGCGGTGATCGACATCCATCCGGCCGACGGCCCAGCCGGTCGTGAGTACCGCGGCTCGATCGCCTGGCTGCTCGACAAGACCTACGACGAAAAGGACGGCCCGGCCTTGAACGGCAAGCCGCTGCTCGATCACCGCAACCCGGATCCGGCGTTGCGTCAGCGGCCGCTGATCGGCCTGCCGATGCTGAAAGGCCTGCACTTCGACGGCCAGGATCACTGGCTCGATGGCCGCGTCTACAGTTGCAACGATGGCCGCACCTATCGCGTGCAGGTCTCGCTGGCCGATCGCGATCACCTGAATCTGCGCGGCTATTTCGGGCTGCCGATCTTCGGCATGACCTCGGTCTGGACGCGGATCGCGGTGCTGCCGTCGCCGTGACGAGGTAGGGCATAGGGGGCCCTATTCGTCGTCATCGTGACGGTCTAGTAAACTTCGCTCGTGAAACTGTCACATCTGTCTGACTGTCCATCGTGCTGGCCCCGTTTTCGCGGGCCTTGCCCAATTTCGACCGCGAACCCCGTGCACCATTTATGAGCGTGATGTCGACGACGCTGGACGTTTCCCGTCGTGCTGCGGCCCAGGCCCAGCCGAACATTGCGCTGATCAAGTACTGGGGCAAGCGCGACCTGCGGTTGAACCTGCCGGTGGTCGGTTCGCTGTCGATCACCCTGGACACGCTCTGGACGCGCACCGAAGTCCGCTTCGATGACGCGCTATCAGCGGATACCATGACCCTGAACGGCAAGGTCGACGCCAAGCAGCTGAAGCGCACCAGCGCCTGTCTCGATCTGCTGCGCGCCCGCGCCGGCGTGACGAGCCGCGCCGAAGTGATCAGCGAAAACAACTTTCCGACCGGCGCCGGCCTTGCTTCGTCGGCCTCCGGCTTCGCGGCGATGATCATGGCTGGCGACGCGGCACTGGGTCTGAAGCTGACACCGGCCGAGCAATCGGTGCTGGCGCGGCGCTGCTCCGGTTCGGCGGCGCGTTCGATCTTCGGTGGCTATGTCGAATGGGCGCACGGCCAGCAGGCCGATGGTGAGGATTCGGTCGCCACGCCGCTGCTCGAAGCTTCGGCCTGGCCGCTGAGCGTGGCGGTTGCCATCACCTCGACGGCCGAAAAAGCGATCGGCTCGACCGTAGGCATGAACCGCACAGCCGACACCAGCCCCTATCAGCAAGCCTGGATCGACTCGCAGGACGCCGATCTCGCCGAAGCCCGCGCGGCCATTGCCGCGCGCGATTTCGAGCGCCTGGCCGATATCTCCGAACACAGCTGTCTGAAGATGCACGCGCTGGCGCTGGCCGCGAAGCCGGGCCTGCTGTACTGGAACGCGGCAACGGTGGCGGCGATGCATTGCGTGCGCAGCCTGCGCGCCAAGGGCGTGCCGGTGTTCTTCACCATCGATGCTGGTCCTCAGCTGAAAGCGGTCTGTCTGCCATCGGCCGCCGCTGCCGTGGCCGCTGCGCTGCGCGAAGTACCGGGCGTGCTGAATGTCGTCGAGACCGGTCTCGGCGGCCCGGCGCGCTTGATTGCCGTCGCCGATCTGGCTGCTGCGTAAGCCTACCCATGACCCGCTCATGAACATCGCAGCATCGGCGCCCGGCAAGCTGGTGCTGCTCGGCGAGTACGCCGTGCTCGAAGGTGCGCCAGCGGTGGCGATGGCTGTCGACCGTCGCGCCGTGGCAAAACTGACCGCACAGCCTGGCCCGCGCTGCGAAGTGTTTGCGCCGGACGTGCTGAAGGCGCGCACGCCATTTTCGATCGGTAGCAATGGCCTGCCGGACTGGCAGGCTGCCGGCGCTGATGCTGCCCGCTTGAGTCTGGTCGATGAAGTGCTGCGCGGCCTGGCCGATGAAGGCCTGGCGCCGGCTGCCGGCAGCGGCTTCAATCTGGCACTCGATACCTCGGCGTTCTTCGACACCCAGAATGCCGAACGCCCCAAGCTGGGGCTCGGTTCCAGCGCCGCGTTGACGGTGGCGCTGGCCATGGCCTTCGTCGCTCGTGCTGGCCAGACAACCGGACAAGCCGACGATGCCGCCAGCCATGCCAGCTGGCTGCCGCGCCTGCTGGCCTTGCACCGCAAGTTCCAGGGCGGACAGGGCAGTGGTGTCGATGTCGCGACCAGCCTGATCGGCGGCGTCATCGCCTATCAACTGAACGACGGCGGTACCACGCCAACCGCACGGCCGCTGTCCTGGCCGGCGGGTCTGCACCAGCGCTTCATCTGGTCCGGCCGCTCGGCGTCGACGCCGAAATTCCTGTCGATCCTGCGCGCCTGGCGGCTCGATCACGAAGCCGAATACCGGACCCGGATGGACGCGCTGAGCTCGATCGCCTCGGCCGCTGTCGAGGCACTCTCGGCCAGTGACGCGGCGGGCTTCCTGAGCTGTGCGTCCAGCTACGCCAACGATCTGCGTGCGCTCGGCCTGGCCAGCGGTGTCAGCATCTATTCCGAAGAGCATGTGGCGATCGCTGCCGTCGCAGCGTCGCATGAAGCTGTGGTCTACAAGCCTTGTGGTGCCGGTGGTGGTGACGTCGGCGTGTTGTTTGCAACGGACCCCGAGCGTCTGACTGCTGCCGTCGCGCAGCTGGCAGCAGCCGGGTTCGCCAGCGTGCCGCTGGCGGTCGATACGACCGGCCTGCGGATCGCGATAACGGAGAGTGTCGAAGCATGAGTGCCGAACCCCAGCCCACCGCGCCCGCCGCGGACCAATCGCCCGATAAATCGCCGGATAAATCGAGGATCCCGAAGTTCTACAAGCTGTCGGTCAGCGATCGCGTGCGCTTGATGCGCGAGCGCGGCTGGGTGTCGGAAGCCGACTACCAGCAGATGATTTCCGGCGAGCACACCTTGTCGCTGCATCGCGCCGACAAGATGATCGAGAACGTCGTCGGGGTCATGGGGCTGCCGGTCGGTCTGGGGCTGAACTTCCTGATCAACGGCAAGGATTACGTCATCCCGCTGGTGGTCGAGGAGCCGTCGATCGTCGCCGCACTGTCGAGTGCGGCGAAGATCGTTCGGGGTGCCGGTGGCTTCACGGCGGAGATGGACGAGTCGATGCTGATCGGCCAGATCCAGGTCGTCGACATCCCCAACGTGCCGCGTGCCCAGAGCGCGCTGCTGAAGCGCAAGGCCGAGTTGCTGAACCTCGCCAATTCGCTGCATCCGCAGATGGTCGCCCGTGGCGGCGGTGCCCGTGATGTCGAGATCCATCTGCACCCGCGGCCCGATGGCCGTGGCGACATGATGGTGCTGCATCTGGTCGTCGATACCTGCGACGCGATGGGCGCCAACCTGGTCAACACGATGTGCGAAGGCCTGGCCTCGCTGGTCGAGTCGATCACCGGCGGCAAGGTGTTCCTGCGCATCCTGTCGAACCTCACCGACCGCGCGCTGGTCCGCGCCAAGTGCGTGATTCCGGTTGCGCGCCTCGCCGGCAAGGGTTTCTCGGGCGAGGAAGTGCGCGATGGCATCGTGCTGGCCACCGATTTCGCCAGCGTCGATCCCTACCGCGCCGCGACTCACAACAAGGGCGTGATGAACGGCGTCGATGCCGTGGCGCTGGCCACCGGCAATGACTGGCGCGCGATCGAAGCCGGCGCCCATGCCTATGCCGCCCGCTCCGGCCGCTATACCTCGCTGACCCGCTGGTACAAGGGCGATGACGGCGCGCTGGTCGGCGAGATCGAGATTCCGATGAAGGTTGGTACCGTCGGCGGCCCGCTGCAGTCGAACCCGACGGTTGCGCTGAACCACCGCCTGCTCGGCGCCACGTCGGCGCGCGAACTGGCGATGGTGATGGGCACGGTCGGCCTGGCGCAGAATTTCTCGGCGATCCGGGCGCTGGCGACCGAAGGCATCCAGCAGGGTCACATGACCTTGCACGCGCGCTCGGTGGCGCTGGCTGCCGGCGCCTCGCCGGAGATCTTCGAAACCGTGGTCGAGCGCCTGATCGAAGGCGGCGACATCAAGATCTGGAAGGCGCAGGAAATCGTCGTGCAGGTCAAGAAAGCGATGCGTCAGGAGGCGGGCAGCGAAGAGCCGACGTCGAACGCGCCGCGCTCCCAGGGCCACGGCAAGATCATCCTGTTGGGCGAACATGCCGTCGTCTACGGCAGCCATGCGATCGCCGCACCGGTGCCGCTGGCCATCGAGGCGAGCGTGCAGGACGGCGACAGCGGCAGCGCCAATCCGGGTGTCGATCTGATCATTCCGCGCTGGGGCGTCGAGTCACGTCTGCACAAGGATCCAGCGCATCGCGATTCGTTCCAGCGCTCGCTCGGCATCGTCTTCGACAAGCTGGGTTTGACCGAGCGTTCCTTGCGCATCGAAGTGTTCCCCAACGTGCCGCGCGGCATGGGTCTCGGTGGCTCGGCGGCGATGGCGGTAGCGGTGATCCGCGCGCTCGACCAGCATTTCAAGCTCGGCCATACCGATGACGAGATCAACGCGCTGGCCTTCGAGTGCGAGAAAGTCGCCCACGGCACGCCGAGCGGCATCGACAACACCGTCGCCACCTTCGGCAAGCCGCTGCTCTATCGCCGCGCCCATGAAGGCCAGCCGCTGCTGATGAAGCCGCTGGACCTGAGCAAGCCGATTCCGCTGGTGGTCGGCATTTCCGGCAAGGAAAGCCTGACCGCGAAAACCGTCGGCGGCGTACGCGCGGCCTGGCAGAAGAATCCGGAGCTGTACGAGAACATCTTCCGGCAGATCGACGCGCTGACCTTGCAAGGGGTCGACGCGGTACAGAACTATCAGCTCGAGCGCCTTGGCGATCTGATGAATGTCTGCCACGGTCTGCTCAATGCGCTGCGGGTATCGAGCTGGGAAATCGAGGAAATGGTGCAGATCTGCCGCGAGCAGGGCGCCCTCGGCGCCAAGCTGACGGGCGGCGGCGGCGGCGGTTCGATCATCGCGCTGGCGCCGGAACATCCGGAGCGCGTCATCGCCGCGCTGCGTGACGCGGGTTATTCGGGCCTGGAGGTGCGCATTGGGTGACATGAAGATGGCGGTTGGCGGCGTGCACGAGGTTGTGTCCTTCGACGACGAGCCGCTGATCCTGGTCGACGAGCAGGACAACGAAGTCGGCTATTTGCTGAAGGCGGAAGCCCACATGGGCCACGGCACCTTGCATCGCGCGTTCTCGCTGTTCGTGTTCAATTCGGCCGGCGAATTGCTGCTGCAGCAGCGCGCGGCGGGCAAGCGGCTGTGGGGGCAGTTCTGGTCGAACACCTGCTGCAGCCATCCGCGCCGCGGCGAAACCATGGATATCGCGATTCATCGCCGGCTGAAGGAAGAGCTCGGCTTCGAATGCCGCTTCGATTTCCTGTTCAAGTTCCAGTATCAGGCGCAGTTCGACGCCACCGGCGCCGAGCATGAGCTGTGCTGGGTCTACGCCGGCCGCAGCGATGTGGCGCCGGTGGTCAACGCCAACGAGATTTCGGCGGTCCGCTACATCGCGCCGGATGCGCTCGATGCCGAGATCGAAGCGAGCCCGGAACGCTTCACGCCGTGGTTCAAGATCGAGTGGGCGCGCATCCGTGCCCAGCACGCCGGGGTGTATGCGCGGCAGCCGCTGGCGTCTTTGGCATAAAATGCAGGATTCGGGGACTGGTCTGGATCAGGCCGGTTCCTCACGCTCTGCAAAAGGCACCGCCAGCGTTCGGCGGAGTCGTCACAGCAGCGCCGTCCGGCGCAGTCACTAGAGTTTTGGAGAACCCATGGGCGTTCCGCTTATCCAGCAGGTCACCGTCGCACGCTACCTCCTCGGCAAGAAGCTGAAGGGCGAAAAGCGCTATCCGCTGGTGTTGATGCTGGAGCCATTGTTCCAGTGCAATCTCGCCTGTGCCGGCTGCGGCAAGATCGATTACGAGAAGGACATCCTGCAGCAGCGGGTCAGCGTCGAAAAGGCGCTGGCCGCCGCCGCCGAATGCGGCGCGCCGATGGTCTCGATCCCCGGTGGCGAGCCGCTGATTCACAAGGAAATGCCGCAGATCGTTGCCGGCCTGGTGAAGATGAAGAAATTCGTCTACCTGTGCACCAACGCGATCCTTCTGAAGAAGCACATCAACGATTACACGCCGTCGCCGTACCTGACGATGTCGATCCATCTCGACGGTCTGGAAAAGCGCCACGACGAATCGGTGTGCATGGACGGCGTCTTCGTCAAGGCTGTCGAAGCGATCAAGATGTGCGTCGAGCGCGGCTTCCGCGTGACCATCAATTGCACGCTGTTCTCGGGCGAGCCACCGGAAGAGATCGCCGATTTCTTCGATTACGCGATGACCCTGGGCGTTGAAGGCATCACCGTGTCGCCGGGCTACAGCTACCAGCACGCGCCGCGTCAGGACGTGTTCCTCGGCCGCACCTCGTCGAAGCAGCTGTTCCGCGATGTGTTCCGCATCGGCCGGGCGCGCAAGTCGAACTGGAAGTTCAACCAGTCGCCGATGTTCCTCGACTTCATCGCCGGCAACCAGGCCTACCAGTGCGAGCCCTGGGGCACGGTGACCTACAACGTGTTCGGCTGGCAGAAGCCCTGCTACCTGCTCGTCGACGAAGGTCATGTCAGCACCTACAAGGAGCTGATGGAAACCACCCGGTGGGAAAACTACGGTGTCGGCAAGAACCCGAAGTGCGACAACTGCATGGCCCATTGCGGCTTTGAAGGCACGGCGGTCAACGACACCTTCGCCAATCCGCTGAAGGCGGCGCGCGTGGCGCTGTTCGGCCCGGACATCGATGGCCCGATGGCGCCCGACCTGCCGATTCTCTACGGCGATCGCAGCGATGCAGCAGCGGTGCGGATTCCGATCAGCGCGATCACCAAGAAGGCCAAGCCGGCCGCCGAAAAGGCCTAGGGCCTGAGCCAGACGGCCGCTGCGATCTCCGCAACCGCCGATCGTCAAAGGTGATCGAGATGGATGCCGCGTTCTGGTTGGCCGTTCCTGCGGCTGTCATGTGGTTCGGCCTGTGGCTGGCCCCGTGGCGGCCGTGGAGCGTCCGCGAGCAACTGGAGCCAACCGGCTTCGGTCCGAACGGCCAGGGCGGACTCGGTGACATGGAGACCGTGACCGTGCTGATCCCGGCCCGCAACGAGGCCGAAGTCCTCGAGCGCACGCTGGACAGTCTGCAAGCGCAGGGTTCGGGATTGAAGATCGTCGTCATCGACGACCAGTCCGATGACGGCACCGGCGACATCGCCCGCCGCTATCCGAATGTCGAAGTGATCGTCGGCCAGCCGCTGCCGAAAGGCTGGGCCGGCAAGCTGTGGGCGCTGGAGCAGGGCAAGTCGCGGGTCAAGACGTCGATGAGCTTGCTGCTCGATGCCGATATCGCACTGGAACCAGGCCTGCTGTCGGCACTGCTCGCGCACAAGCGGGCCACTGGCGCGCACTTCGTCAGCTTGATGGCCGATCTGCGCCGCACCTCGTTCTGGGATCGTCTGCTGCTGCCGGCCTTCGTCTACTACTTCAAGCTGATCTATCCGTTCGCGGTGTCGAATTCGCCATCGAAGTGGGTGGCGGCTGCGGCCGGTGGCTGCGTGCTGGTTGACACTGCAGCACTGCGCAAGGTCAATGCCTTCGAATGCCTGAAGGACGCGCTGATCGATGACTGCACCCTGGCGCGGCACATCAAGGACGGTGGCTACAAGACCTGGATCGGCCTCAGCCGCGGCGTCATTTCGCTGCGGCCGTACGGCACCCTGAAAAGCGTGCATGACATGGTTGCCCGGTCGGCGTTCACCCAGTTGCGCTATTCCACACCGCTGCTGCTGCTGGTCACCGCGCTGTTCGCGCTGGCCTACTGGTTTCCGCTGGTCGCACTGGCGCATGGTTCCTGGCTGGCCGCCCTGGCGCTGCTGGCAATGTGCGCAGCCTATGTGCCGACCCTGCATTACTACGGCCTGTCGCCGATCTGGGCGCTGGCCTCACCTTTGATTGGGGCGCTGTATCTGGGGATGACGTGGAGTTCCGCAATCCGGAGCTGGCGCGGCGTGCGCTCGAAATGGAAAAACCGCACCTACGAAGTCCACCACTGACTGACGTCGGGCGTTAAAAAGAGAGAGAAGACATGAGCAAGGCAGAATTCGGCATCAGTGCCTTCGCGGCCTATGTGCCGCCGTATCGCGTGGACTTGCGCGAATGGTGCGAGTGGACCGGCAACAGCTGGGACAAGACCCGCGCGGTGATCGGTGAAAGCTTCCGCGTGCCGGGTGTCGAGGAAGACGTCTACACGATGGCGGCGAACGCGGTGCTGGCGCTGATCGATCGCAATGCCGTCGACCCGGCGAAGATCGGCTATCTGGCGCTCGGCACCGAGTCCAGCGTCGACAACGCCACCGGAGCGGTGATCGTCCGCGGTCTCGTCGATCGCGCGCTGGCCGCCACCGGCCGGCCGCGCATCGCCCGCGACTGCGAGGTGCCGGAGTTCAAGCAGGCCTGCCTGGCCGGCGTCTACGGCCTGAAGGGCGCGGTGCGCTATCTGGCCCACGATGGCGCCGAGCGTCAGGCCGTGGTCGTGGCTGCGGACATCGCCGAATACGAGCGCGGCTCGTCCGGCGAACCGACGCAGGGCGCCGGTGCCGTCGCCATGCTGCTGGAGCGCGATCCGAAGATCGTCGCCCTCGATCTGCGCAACGGCGGCAGCGCCTCGACTTTCCGCGGCCTCGATTTCCGCAAGCCGTTCCAGCGCTATGCCGGCCAGACCACCAGCGTCAGCGGCCGCCTGTCCGATTTCCCGGTGTTCAACGGCAAGTTCTCGACCGCCTGCTATGTCGACGAGACGCTGTCGGCGATCGACCAGCTGCTGGCCAAGCGCGGCGGTGCCCACGGCCGCTATTTCCGCGAACTGGAAGCGGTGTTCATGCATCGCCCGTATCACAAGATGCCGGTCACGGCCTGGGCGCTCGGCTACCTGTTCGCGCTCGGCGCCGACGGTGCACTCGGTGCCGACGAACTGAACGGCTACTGCGTGGCCTCCGGCGTCGATCCGGTGCAGCTCGCGGCCGAGATGGCGGCGGTGACCACACGCGCCTTCGAGCCGGACTTCGACGGCACGGTCGCCGAACCGTATCCGCTGACTGCCGGGCTGATGAAAGCCTTCCGCGAGACCGATACCTACAAGCGCGTGGTCGACGACAAGATGCGCCTCGGCGCCAAGCCGATGATGGCGATGGGCAACCTGTATTCGGCAGCACTCCCGGGCTGGCTCGCCGCCGGCCTTGAAGAAGCCGCTAAAGCCGGCCGCGATCTCGCCGGCCGCGAGATCCTGCTGATCGGCTACGGCAGCGGCGACGCTTCGGAAGCGATTCCGGCGAGAGTGGTGCCGGGTTGGCAGGACGCCGCCAGCCGCATCCATCTGGCTGGCTCGCTCGACGGCGCCGTGGCGCTGAACGCCGAGCAGTACGCGGCGCTGCACGAAGGTCGGCCGGCGCCGGGCATCGTGCCGGCCTGCACCGGCATCCGCATCGATCACATCGGTGATCGCCGCACCGGCGCGCTGCAGGATTTCGGCGTGGCCTACTACAGCCTGCCGCAGAGCTTGGCGTAGGGGCTGGCGCAGGAAGAATGAAGCTTCAGCAGCAGCCTGCCCCGACCCGGTGCATGACGGTTTGATGACGGGCTGTACCAAGCTTTCCCGGCCTCGAATTGGCCGGGAAAGCTTGTTCGCGATGGCCTTGTCATTGAAATGTCATCAAACAAGGAAACAATTCGCCCGTGCTGCAACCCGACAAACCGCTGGCCTGATCGATTCCGGCCAGCGATTTCGTCATCGAGCCCATCACAGAAGATGGGCCGCAGAGGCCGCAGCGCTCATACCGATTTCAGCTGATTCCAGGAGACACCCTTGAGATTCATCAAAGCAGCTTCGCTGTGCGTTCTTGCTGCCAGCTTGCTGGCCACCGCCTGCTCCAAGTCCAGCACGCCGCCTGCGGCCGGCGAAGACATCTCCGGCGCCGGATCGACGTTCTTCTACCCGATCGCCTCGAAGTGGGCCGATACCTACAAGAAGACCACCGGCAGCGGCCTGAACTATCAGTCGATCGGCTCCGGTGGCGGCATCAAGCAGATCAAGGCGAAGACGGTGACGTTCGGCGCCTCCGACAAGCCCTTGAGCCTCGATGAACTGAACGAAGCCGGCCTGATCCAGTTCCCGGCGGTGATCGGCGGCGTGATCCCGGTCGTCAACCTGGAAGGCATCACTCCGGGCCAGCTGGCGCTGGACGGCAAGACCTTGGCGTCGATCTTTGTCGGCGACATCAAGAAGTGGGATGACGCCGCGATCAAGGCGTTGAACCCGGACGCCAAGCTGCCGGCGATCGACATCGCCATCGTCCATCGTTCGGACGGTTCCGGCACCACCTTCCTGTTCACCGACTATCTGTCCAAGGTCGATGAGAACTGGAAGAGCAAGGTCGGCGCCAATTCGGCGGTCGAATGGCCGGCCGGTATCGGCGCCAAGGGCAACGAAGGCGTCGCCGGTGTGGTCAAGCAGACCGCGGGTTCGATCGGCTACGTCGAATACGCCTACGCCAAGCAGAACGCGATGTCGCATGTGCGGATGAGCAACAAGGCGGGCAAGGTGGTCGAACCGGGCATCGAGTCGTTCCAGTCCGCCGCCGCCAGTGCCGACTGGGCGAATGCCCCAGGCATGAGCGTGGTGCTGACCAATGCCGAAGGCGACGCCAGCTGGCCGATCACCGGTGCGGTGTTCGTGCTGGTGCACAAGCAGCCGGAAAAGCCGGCCAATCTGGCTTCGGCGCTGAAGTTCTTCGACTGGACCTTCACCAACGGTGCGGCCGAGGCGAAGGCACTTGATTACGTGCCGATGCCGGAAGCGGTGATCGCGCTGGTCAAGCAGTCCTGGAAGGACAACATCAAGGACGCCGCCGGCCAGCCGCTGTACCGCTGAGCTGTTCGGGTTCCCGAGGGAGACCGGCGTGAATCGGTCTCCCTTCTTTGTGTAAAGTCTGCCGGAATCCTCCGTGAACCAGGTCGCCTCCGTGGCATCGCGAGCCTCCGCGCAATCGATCGACGTGTCTGCGATGCGTCGCCATACCCTCTGGGATGCGGCGTTGCGCATCGGCACGCGAGCCGCTGCCATTACCGTGCTGCTGCTGCTGGCCGGCGTCATCGTGACCTTGTTCAAAGGCTCGTGGCTGGCCTTCTCGACCTTCGGTCCCGGCTTTCTGAGCACTGAAACCTGGAACCCGGTGAAGGAAGAGTTCGGCGCGCTGGCGCCGATCTACGGCACCATCGTCACCTCGATCATCGCCATGGCGATCGGCATTCCGATCAGCCTCGGCATCGCAATCTTTCTCACCGAACTCTGCCCGCCCAGTTTCAAGCGGAGCATCTCGACGGCGATCGAACTGCTGGCCGGCATCCCTTCGATCATCTACGGCATCTGGGGCCTGTTCGTGCTGGCGCCGTTCCTGCAGGCGCACGTGCAGCCGGTGGTCATCGCCGCCTTCGCCGGCGTGCCGTTCCTTGGCGCGATGTTTGCCGGCCCGCCTTATGGCATCGGTGTGTTCACCGCCGGCATCATCCTCAGCATCATGGTGCTGCCGTACATCACCTCGGTCACTCGTGACGTCTTCGAGACGGTACCGCCGGTGCTCAAGGAATCCGCCTACGGCCTTGGCTGCACGACCTGGGAAGTGGTCACCAAGGTGGTGCTGCCGTTCACCCGCACGGGTGTCATCGGCGGCGTCATGCTCGGCCTCGGCCGCGCGCTTGGCGAGACGATGGCGGTCACCTTCGTGATCGGCAACGCCCATCGCATCTCCGGTTCGATCCTGGCGCCCGGCACGACCATTTCCGCATCGATCGCCAACGAGTTCACCGAAGCCGAGACTGCGCTGTATTCGTCCAGCCTGATCGCGCTCGGCCTGCTGCTGTTCGTGATCACCTTCATCGTGCTGGCGATCGCACGGTTCATGCTCTATCGCCTCAAGCAGAAAGCCGGATAAGCCGCCATGCAGCCACACGCGTTCAACATGGCGATGTACAACCGTCGCCGCTTCGTCAGCCGCCTGCTGATGGTGCTGTCCTGGGCAGCCGCGGTCTCCGGCATGTTCGTGCTGCTGCTGATCCTCGGCACCCTGGTGTACCGCGGCGTCGGGGGGCTCAATCTCGCGGTGTTCACCGAGAACACGCCGCCGCCGGGCAGTGCCGGCGGCATCCTCAATGCGATCTTCGGCAGTGTGGTGATGACTCTGTTCGGCACCGCGCTGGGCACGCCGGTCGGCATCCTCGCCGGCACCTACATGGCCGAGTACGGACGCAACACCTGGCTGACCACGATCGTCCGCTTCATCAACGACATCCTGCTGTCGGCGCCGTCGATCGTCATCGGCCTGTTCGTCTATGAAGTCATGGTGGTGACCATGGGCCACTTCTCGGCCTGGGCCGGCGGTGTCGCGCTGGCGCTGCTGGTGCTGCCGGTGGTGGTGCGGACCACCGAGGACATGCTGCTGCTGGTGCCGGATGGCCTGCGCGAAGCCGCCGCCGCGCTCGGCTCGCCGCGCTGGCTGGTGATTTCCAAGGTCTGCTACCGGGCCGCCAAGGCCGGCATGGTCACTGGCGTGCTGCTCGCCATCGCCCGCGTTACCGGCGAGACCGCGCCGCTGCTGTTCACCGCTCTCAACAACCAGTTCATGTCCACCGACATGAATGCGCCGATGGCCAATCTGCCGGTTGTCATCTTCCAGTTCGCACTGAGTCCCTATCCTGAGTGGCAGCAGCTGGCCTGGACGGCAGCGCTGCTGATCACGATGACGGTACTGATCCTGAATATCGGTGCCCGCGCGCTGTCGACCCAGAACACGAAGAAGAACTGACGCCATGACCGAAGCAAACGCCGCTCCGATTTCGACGCAGAGGCCGTATCTGACGCCGCGCGATACCAATGCGCCCAAGCTGCCGATGAACGAGAAGGTGTCGGTGCGCGACGTCAACTTCTACTACGGCGACTACAAGGCGCTGAAGTCGATTTCGATGCCGATCTACGACAAGAAGGTCACTGCGCTGATCGGCCCTTCCGGCTGTGGCAAGTCGACCCTGCTGCGCATCTTCAACCGCATGTACGACCTCTACCCGAAGCAGCGGGCGGAAGGGGAAATCCTGTTCGAAGGCAAGAACCTGCTCGACCCGAAACAGGATCTGAACCTGCTGCGCGCGCGCATCGGCATGGTCTTCCAGAAGCCGACGCCGTTTCCGATGTCGATCTACGACAACATCGCCTTTGGCATCCGCCTGTATGAAAAGGTGCCGAAGTCCGAGCTCGACGATCGCGTCGAAACCGCGCTGAAGCGCGGTGCGCTGTGGGACGAAGTGAAGGACAAGCTGAACCAGAGCGGCCTTGGTCTCTCCGGCGGCCAGCAGCAGCGCCTGTGCATTGCCCGCTCGATCGCCGTGCGTCCGGAAGTGTTGCTGCTCGACGAGCCGACGTCGGCGCTCGATCCGATCGCCACCGCCAAGGTCGAGGAGCTGATCTATCAGCTGAAGAGCGATTACACGATCTGCATCGTCACCCACAACATGCAGCAGGCGGCTCGCGTAGCCGACTTCACCGCGTTCATGTATCTCGGCGAACTGGTCGAGTTCGGTGAAACCAGCCAGGTGTTCACCAAGCCGAAGCAGTCGAAGACCGAGGATTACATCACGGGTCGATTTGGGTGAAACAGCACAGCGAGCACTGCTCGCTGTGCTGTTTCACGCCGGGCCATGGATAGCCGGGCTGGTGTCACACGAACGAGGATGCTGCCGCGCCAGGGACGGCCTGATAAGCACCACCGAACAAGTCCGCGCGCTGCTCGCCCGCTGCCAAAGAAAAACCCCGCCGTAGCGGGGTTTTTCATGTCCGCTCGAAACTTATTTGCAGCTGCGAACCTGCTGCGGCTGATAGCCCGGCAGATCAGCGGCATCGACACCGAACACGAAGATGTTCGAGTTCTGGTTGGCGAAGAAGTCGTTGTCGGAGGTCACCAGCAAAGTGCGCTGACCGCTCGGCAGGGTCGGGCCGAAGGCCAGGCCTTCGATCTTCTCCGGGAAGCTGGCGCCGGCCAGGCCAAACGCCGGGCTGAGCAGATCGATGAACGGCGTCTTGGTCACCGGCACCACGCCAGCGGGAATCTCGGTTGCCGGCAGCGACTTGATGTTGCGGATGTCGCTGGCGCCGTTGATGTCGATCTTGAAGATGCGCTTGAACTGCGCGGCAGCGCCGGCGCGGCCGTCACGCTCGATGACCAGGAACTCGTGGTCGTTGATCGCCAGGATTTCGTTCAGGCCGTAGCTGACGGCATCGAGCGGGTAATAGAACTCGCGCAGCGCGCCGGTCGCCAGGGTGATTTCGACCAGGCGGGAGTTGGTGCTGACGCGGGCATTGGTCGGGCTCAGGGCGCCGTCCTGGATCAGCGCGTTCTGCATCAGGCCATAGAGCTTGCTGCCATCCGGGCTGATCGCCAGGCCTTCCATGCCGCGGTTGGCCTGACGGCCGAACGCGTTGTTGCTCAGCTCGCTGGCCGGGGTGGCCGAGGCGGCATCGATCAGCAGCTTGGCCGGCAGCTTCACCGAGCCGGTGCGCTTGCCGGTGGCCAGATCGAACGAGTAGAGGTACGGGCCGTATTCGTCGGAGACGTAGGCGCTGGTGCCGCAGGCGTCGATGCGGATGCCTTCCGGGTCGAAGCGCAGGCTGTCGGTCGAGCCGGTGGCGTCGAACGCGGCGTTGCTGCCGGTCAGCGGCTGGCCGGCTTCATTGCTGAGCAGCAGGGTCTGGGTGACTGCCGGCGTGAACTGGAAGGCGTTGGTGCCGTACGGCGCGATCTGGCGCACGCCGATGTCGATGCGATAGATGCGATCGATGTAGCTGCTGTTGCCATCGGCCGGGCCGCGATCCGGCGTGGCGATGAAGCTCAGGCCGCGGCCGGTGTAGGTGAAGGCTGAGCCGAAGCCGCCGATCTGGTTCTTCAGGGTGACGCCGTCTTCGAGCACGCCGGTCAGGCCGGACTGGTCGGTAGCGGTGCCGGAAATCGCGCCGGTGCCCAGCAGGGTCACGGCGGCAGCAGCCGTTTCGACCTGCAGCACGCCGGCAACAGCCACGGCAAACAGCGATCTGCGCAAAGCTCGGTTCATCGTCGGTTCTCCAGTTGGGGGGATGAACCGGAGATCATGTCGGCCGAACGTGAACGGCCGATGGCGATCGCGTTAAAACAGCGGCGCTACGCAGCTTTCGTGAACGCCGCGAGACCGAGTACTTCCTCGACGCTGGTCACGCCTTCAGCCAGCTTCACGCAGCCGGCGATGCGCAGCGGCATCATGCCGTCCTTGAGCGCCTGCTGGCGCAGCAGCAGCAGATCGGTGGTCGCGCTGATCACGGCGTTCAGGGTCGCCGACAGCGGCATGATCTCGTAGATGCCGACCCGGCCCAGATAGCCGGTCTCGCGGCATTCCAGGCAGCCCACCGGCGCGTAGATCTGTGCTGGCCGGTCAATCGGCCAGCCGCCGCTGATCTCGGTCCAGCGCTCGGGCTCGATCACCGCAGCACGCTTGCAGTGCGGACACAGCTTGCGCACCAGGCGTTGGGCGACGACGCCCAGCAGGGTCGACTTGATCAGATAACCCGGCACGCCCAGATCGAGCAGGCGGCTGATCGCGCTCGGTGCGTCGTTGGTGTGCAGGGTCGACAGCACCAGATGGCCGGTGAGCGCCGCCTGGATCGCCATTTCGGCGGTTTCCAGGTCGCGGATTTCGCCGACCATGATGATGTCCGGGTCCTGGCGCATCAGCGCGCGGATGCCTTCGGCAAAGCCCAGCTCGATGTTCGGCTGCACCTGCATCTGGTTGAAGCTGCCATCGACCAGTTCGATCGGGTCTTCGATGGTGCAGACGTTGACCTGCGGCGTCGCCAGCTGCTTCAGCGAGGAGTACAGCGTCGTGGTCTTGCCCGAGCCGGTCGGGCCGGTGACCAGCACGATGCCGTTCGGCTGTTCGATCATCGCCGCCCAGGCCTTGGCCTCGGCCTCGTTGAAACCGAGCTGGCGGAAGTCCTTGACCAGCACTTCCGGATCGAAGATGCGCATCACCAGTTTTTCGCCGAACGCAGTCGGCAGGCTCGAACAGCGCAGTTCGATCTCCTTGCCATCCGGCGAGCGGGTCTTGATCCGGCCGTCCTGCGGCTTGCGCTTCTCGGCGACATCCATGCGGCCGAGGATCTTGATCCGGCTGGTCACCGCAACCATCACCGGCGCCGGGATCTGGTAGACCTCGTGGAGCACGCCGTCGATGCGGAAGCGCACGTTGCCGCTGTCGCGCCGCGGCTCCAGATGGATGTCGCTGGCGCGTGATTCGAAGGCGTATTGCAGCAGCCAGTCGACGATGTTGACGACGTGTGAATCGTCGGCGGTCAGCTGGCCGCGGCGGCCGAGATCGGTGAGCTGTTCCAGCGAACGCGCGCTGCCGAAGCTGACTAGCTTGGCGCGCTCCTCGCCGCTGGCTTTCACCGAGCGGGCCAGCGCGTAGAACTCGACCAGATAGCGATCGATATCGATCGGATTGGCGACCACGCGCTTGATGTCGAGCTTCAGCGCCTGCTTCAGATCGTGGACCCAATCGAACACCCAAGGCTCGCTGGTGGCGATCGTCACCTCGCTGCCTTGCACCTTGATCGGCAGGATCTTCAGCCGCGACGCATAGGCGTACGGCATCACCGTGGTGATCCGCGCGACTTCGATGCCCAGCGGATCGATGCGCAGATAGGGCAGGCCGGCGCGGCCGGCGAGCCATTGCATCAAGGCTTCCAAGGTCAGTTTGCGGCCCGGCTGCGTCGGGTTGTCCCAGTCGCAGGCCGCGACTCGAACCAGCGGATGCCGATGCTCACCGCGCAGCAGCGGCTTGGCGAGCAGCGCCTGCGCCGCGGCCGGCGTGCAGAGGCCATCGGCGATCAAAGTCGACAGCACCGTGTCCAGGTTTAGCGGGACATCGACACGGCGTGCGCTGGCCTCGGCTGTCTGCGGAGAATTGAGAGCGTTCATGACCCATAAGCTAGCACTGGACAATCGACGTTACATGGCGTGACGCCAGCCGGATCAGGCAATAGACTGATCGTTCTATTCGTTCGCCAAGGCGAACGGTATGCGCGATTACGATTGCGCGGAATTCATCAGCGGCACTACGAGTCGCGATGAACAGACCAAGGACGATGAAGCCATGAGTGACCAGAAAATTTTCGATTTCATCATTGCCGGCGGCGGCTCGGCCGGTTGCGTGCTGGCCAATCGCTTGAGCGCCAGCGGCAAGTGGCAGGTCTGCCTGATCGAAGCCGGCCCGGCGGATTCCAGCCCGTTCATCCACATGCCGGCCGGCATCATCCCGGTGGTGCGCTCGAAGATCCTCAACTGGAATTACTGGACCGCGCCGCAAGCGCATTGCGGCAACCGGCAGATGTACTGGCCGCGCGGCCGCACCTTGGGCGGCTCGTCATCGATCAACGCCATGTGCTACGTCCGCGGCCACGCTTGGGATTACGACCATTGGGCCAGCCTGGGCAACGAGGGCTGGTCGTACAAGGACGTGCTGCCGTACTTCCGGCGCATGGAGAATTTCGAAGCGATCGACAAGGTCGATGACGGCCGCTCGTACCACGGCAGCGGCGGACCGCTGAACGTCGCCGAGCCGCGCTACCTGAATCCGCTGATGAAGGCCTTCGTCGCCGCCGGCCGTGAAGCCGGGCACGCAGTCACCGATGACTTCAACGGCGCGCAGCAGGAAGGGGTCGGCTACTACCACACGATGCAGAAGAACGGTCAGCGCTGCAGCAATGCGCGCGGCTTTCTCGATCCGGTGAAGGGCCGCGCCAATCTGACCGTGATCGCCCGCGCCCACGTCGCGCGCGTGCTGTTCGAAGGCAAGCGCGCGGTTGGCGTGCGCTATCTGAGCGGTGGCCGTATCCACGATGTGCGCGCCAGCCAGGAAGTGATCCTCAGCGCCGGTGCCATCGGCTCGCCGCAGGTGCTGCTGCTGTCCGGTGTCGGCCCGAAAGCGGAGCTGGCCCGGCACGCCATTCCGCAGGTCCATGAACTGCCGGGTGTCGGCGAGAACCTGCAGGACCATCTCGACATCCACATCACGATGCGCGAGCGCACGCGGCATTCGATCAGCCTGCGGCCGCTGGGTCTGCTGAAAGGCGCCTGGGGCCTGATCCGCTATCTGTTCGGCCGGCGTGGTGAGTTGACCTCGAACTTCGCACAGGCTGGCGGCTTCATCCGCAGCAATGCCGAGCAGACGGTGCCGGATCTGCAATGGCATCTGGTGCCCTTCGTCTACGCCAATCACGGCCAGAACCTGGCGCCGCTGTTCCGCCATTACGCCTACACCTTGATGACCTGTTTCCTGCGTCCGGAAAGCCGGGGCCGGCTGACGTTGCGTGATGGCGATCCGATGTCCGCGCCCTTGATCGACGCCAACTATCTGGCCACCGAGCGCGACCTGCAGGCCCTGGTCGAAGGCTTCAGGAAGGCGCGTGAACTGCTGGCCCAGCCGGCGATCGCCAGGCACGCGGTCGACGAGCTGGAACCGGGCCGCTCGGTGCAGAGCGATGACGACATCCGCGCCTATATCCGCGCCAAGTCCGAGACCGTCTACCACCCGATCGGAACCTGCAAGATGGGCCGCGATGCGATGGCCGTGGTCGACCCGCGTCTGCGCGTCCACGGGTTGACCGGACTGCGCGTGGTCGATGCCTCGATCATGCCGACCCTGATCGGCGGCAACACCAATGCACCGACGACGATGATCGCCGAACGGGCCGCCGACCTGATCCTTCAGGATGCGGCGCTCGCGCGCAGCGTGCCAAACTACGAAGGCGCGACCGCAGCCGCTGTCGCCTGAACACAGACATGAACCGCCATGAGCCCAGGTTTCGCTTCCCGTTTCCATCACCTCGCCGCACCGCTCGCAGCGGTGGCTGCGGTGCTGATGGCGGGCTGCGCCAGCCTGCCGATTCCGGGGCTGGACCGGCTGCCGGGCGCCGACGATAACGTCGAAGTCAGCGAGATTCGCCGCCTTGTTTCCTGCGGCGGAAGCGGTGATGCGGCCGTCGTCACCCTGCTGGCCGATGAAGCCGCGCTGAGCAGTTGGCAGAGCGCCCGCGGCATCGATCTGATCGCGGCCGCGCCGGGCGGCGCTCTGCCATCGGGCCCGTTCGCGGTCGTCGAGCACGGTGCTCGCGCCACTGGCGGTTATGGCTTGTTGATCAGCCGCCGCGCCTACCAGCAAGGCCACGACCTGCGCCTGACGACGAGTTTCCTGAGCCCGAAGACTGGCGAAGTGCGCAGCGATGGGCCGACCAGCCCCTGCGTGCTGGTCAAGCTGCCACTGGGCAACTACGACCGGGTCAGCGTCATCGATCCGTCCGGCAAGCGCCGTGCGCGATACCTGCCGCCGGTTCCGGGAGCGCCTGCCGTTGCGGTGCCGGCTGCGGCTGCTCCGGTTGCTGCTCCCTCGGCGCCTCCTGCAGTGGCGGAGCCTGCTCCAGCCGCTCCGGCCGAGCTTGCCCCTGCGGCAGCTGCGCCGATCGAGCCAGCGCCCGCTGAGCCCGTTCCGGCCCCATAAGCTTTATCACCTGCGGCACCCACAAGGAGTTTTCCTAGATGCTGCGTTTCCTGCCGGGCTGGCTGTCGGGCGTGATCATGATGGTGCTGCTGGCCGTCAATACGCTGTTCTGGGCCACGCCACTGCTGATCTTCGCGCTGCTGAAACTGATTTCGCCGATCCGCAGCCTCAGCGATCTGCTGTCACGCGCCGCTGCCGCCAGCGGCCAGCACTGGGCCACCGTCAACACCCTGCTCGGCGATGCGCTGCTGCCGACGCGCTGGACCATCCGCGGTGTCGACAAGCTCGACATGAAGGGCCAGTACCTGGTCAGCTCCAATCACCAGACCTGGAACGACATCTACGTGCTGATGGAGGCTTTCGATCGGCGCGCGCCGGTCTTCAAGTTCTTCATGAAGCAGGAACTGATCTGGGTGCCGGTGCTCGGCCTGTGCTGGTGGGCGCTCGACTATCCGTTCATGAAGCGCTATTCGTCGAAGTATCTGGCCAAGCATCCGGAACTGCGCGGCAAGGATTTCGAGACCACCAAAAAAGCTTGCGAGCGCTACCAGAACATTCCGGTGACGGTGCTGAATTTCCTTGAAGGCACCCGCTTCAGCAAGACCAAGCAGGCCGAAACCAAGTCGCCGTACACCCATCTGCTGAAGCCGAAAGCGGGTGGTTTCGCACTGACCATCGGCGCGCTCGGCGAGAACATCAATTCGCTGCTCGACGTCACCATCGTCTATCCAGGCGGCGCAAAGGGCTTCTGGGATTTCGTCTGCTGCCGGGTGCCGGAAGTGATCGTCGATGTTCGCCAGATCACCATTCCGCACGAGATGTACGTCGGCAGCTACGAGACCGACAAGCTGTTCCGCAAGCACATCCAGAACTGGATCGCCGATCTCTGGGCACAGAAGGATCGCCGGATCAGCGAACTGCTCGCGGAGGCGGGCGCGGCTTGAGCGGCTGGCGGCGCGGTCTGCGCCGTTGGCTGCGTCCCGTGCTTCAGTCTCTTTTCATCATTGGCACGATGAGCGCCTGTTCGCAGCTCCCTGGCGCGGCAGAACCTGCAAAGCCGCCGCGCTTCGACGATCGTCTGACCCAGCTGTTTCCCGATGGGCCGCAGCCCGAAGCGCACGACTATCTCGTCGAAGGTCGCAGCGTCCATTACCTGGTGATGCCGGGCGGGCCGCAGCGTGTGCTCTTCATCCACGGCACGCCTGGCAACTGGCAGGGCTGGCATCGCTATCTGGCCGATCCGCGTCTGCGCGAACGCGCCACCCTGATCGCCGTCGACCGTCCCGGTTTCAGCAATTCCGGCAGTGGCCAGATGGTGCCGGCGCTGGCCGATCAATCGCGCTTGCTGGCGCCGTTGCTCGGCAATGATGGCCACAAGACCTGGCTGGTCGGCCACTCACTGGGCGGGCCGATCGCCGCGAAGATGGCGATGGATTACCCGGATCAGGTGGCTGGCGTGCTGATGCTCGCGCCGTCGATCTCGCCGGCGCTAGAGCATCCGCGCTGGTTCAATCATCTGGCCGATACCTGGCTGGCGCGGTCGCTGAAAGGCACCTGGCTGCAGCGCCTGTTCGCCGACGATGACCTGTTCAACTCCAATGACGAGATCATGCCGCTGGCGGGCGAATTGGCTGCCATCGAGCCCGATTGGGCGCGGCTGACGATGCCGCTGGTGGTGGTTCAGGGCATGAAGGACACCCTGGTCAGCCCGCGTACCGCCGAGTACGCCGAGCAGACCCTGCCGAAGCCGAACACGCGGGTGATCCGCTTGCCGGAGGGCAATCATTTCCTGATCTGGAACGATTACCGGTACTGCTCGGCGTTGATCGTCGAACTGATCGATCAGCCCGCGCCACCCTGAGCAGGGCCAGCGGCGAAGGCCAGCGCTGCCGCTTCCAGATCGGTCATCAAGATCGGATGTTCGGCGCGAACGGCCGGCATTCTGGCGCGCCATCCGGCGGCCGCATCGAGCAGCAACTGCGGCTTGCTGAGCCGCGCTGAAATGCGGGCCAGAGACTCGTCGATCCCGGCTTCCTCGCGATACGAAAGCAGCAGTGCGGCGAAGCGCTGCGCATCCGGCGCCGGACGATCGACCGCCAGTTGCCAGGCACCAGGATCGGCCACGGCTCTTGCGGCCCGCAGCGCAAATGCATCCAGCGCTTCTGCCATGGCAGGCCATGCCAGTGCCATCGCGTGGTCGTGGAGCATGTCCAGGACGATGCCGGCATAGCGGCGCTGGCCGCCGCCGAAAGCGGCTCTGGCCTGTACCACCAGCGGATGGGCATCGGTCACCACATCGATCCGCCGATGCAGCGCGATCGAACGCTCCAGCTGCGGCGGCAGCCGGCCATCGAGCCGGCCGCGCAATACATCACCGAGCACCGCACCGGCCAGCGGCAGGCCGGCGCGTTCGGTCAGCCAGAGATGGGCGAGGAAGTTCATCGCCCGACTGCTGACGGTCAGCGCTGCTTGCGGATCGCGCCGACCACGAACAGCAGCAGCACGGCACCGACCAGCGCGCCCACGAAGCCAGCCGGCTCGCCTGGCTGATACAGGCCCAGCGCCTTGCCGCCGTAGCTGGCGACCGCCGAACCGGCGATGCCCAGCACCGTGGTCAGGATGATGCCCATGCCGTCATTGCCGGGCTTCAGGAAACGGGCGACCAGGCCCACGACGAAGCCGATGAAAAGCGTCCAGATCATGGTGAAGCTCCGATTAGAGGAGGGCGAACTTTAGCCGTATCGGCGGCTGAACGGGCAGGGCTGGAGTTGCTGCCGCGGATCGCGTCGAGGCGCATTAAGCCTCAGTTCACCTCGAAACCCCGATTGTGATGCACCCAACAGATTCCTCCAGTTTCGTCGATCCGTTGCCGGGTATTGCGACGTGCATCAACAAACGTCTGCGCCTGTCCGCCCAGACTCTGGCCATCGCGATACGGGCCCCAAGGGCCTCCGCTCCCGAAAGGATTCATCACCATGCTTCGTTCATTCATTGCTGACGACATCTACCGAGTCACGCTAGGCAGCGACGCCGTCGAACCGCTGAGCCGCACGCTAGTCGAACACGGTCTGCGCCCGGATGGGGCACTACGCCGCATGCATCGCGACGACGGCAGCGGTGTCTGGATGGCCCGGGTACTGATCGATGGCAACACGCTGCAGCACATCGCGCTGCAAGCGCGGCTGATGCTGATGCAGATCGACAACATCAGCGCCCGCCTGCGGGCCGCACCGGAGTTGCCGGGCAGCGTCGGCGAATGCGCGGTGGATTACGCCCCGAACCCGCACTTTTTCGGCGTTGTGGCCTGAGCCGCACCCGAATCCTTCCCTGCATCGACAGAGACTCGACCTTCCCCCTGAACCTTCCCAGGTCAGCTGACCCCATCTGACCGCATCGGAGGGTTCAACGGCGGTCTCTGTCTGATCGTGCGCGAGCCGGCTTGCCGGTCTCGCGCTTTTTTATGGCCGACGGCTGACCTCGATTCAGCGCTGGCTGTCGTCGCTGCCCGGCGGCGGAATCGCAGGCGGAGGCACCACCACCGCAACGCCAGCCTTGCCGGGTTCGCCACGCTGCTTCGAGGCCGCGTCCTGCAGCCCCTTGCGAATCTCCCGACCCACTGCCCGGTTGAGGCCGGACAGCGCGCCGTAGACGCCATCGGTGATCGAATCGTGCACGCCGCGCACCAGCCGGGCTGACTCACGCGTTGCCGGAATCGAATCGAGGATGTTGAACGGAATCGCGGCGATGCCCTTGTGCACTTCGCGCACCACCGAACTGCCGGCGGCGATCACCTGCTCGGCCGTCGCCTGGGCTTCCAGCAGATTCTCCAGCGTCGCCAGACGTTCGGCCTGCTCGCGGCCATCGGCCAGCGCCCGCTGCAGATCCGCTTCCAGCCGCTGCAGTTCCCGCTTGAGCTTCAAGGTACGCAGGCCGACGGTGACCAGCAGGCCGATGGCGATCACCAGCGCCAGCAGCAGCGCCCAGAACAAGGGCCCGGCCGTCGTCGCCTCAGGCGCCATGGGTGGTCACCTGCGCGTCCACGCCCTGCGCCTTCAGCTGCTCGGCGATCTGCATCGCCGCGCGCGAATAGACGATGCGTTCGATCATCCGCGGCGCCAGCCGGGCTGCCGGCCCGGCCAGCGGCGTATCGCGCACCGCCAGCTCGAACGGATTGAGGATTTCGATCTTGATCACCGGCCGCACGCGGCCGGATGCCGGTGTCGGAGGCATCGACGCGCCTTCGCCGATCTGCGAATGCAGCGCGTCAACGCGCCGCTGTAGCCGCAGCAGCGCCCAGCCGAGCGCGGCGGACAACACCACCACGAGCAATGAAAGGATAGCCAGCAGGAGGCTCAAAAGGCATCTCCGGAAAACAGGGCGGTGGCCGCTGCGAAGGGAAGGGGAAGCGCTGCCGATACAATAGCGCGGGCACCTCCTTATCCTCCATGCCATGTGCGGAATCGTCGGCGCTGTTGCGGCGCGTGATGTCACCCCGATGCTGATCGACGGCCTGCGCCGTCTCGAATACCGGGGCTACGACTCCGCCGGTGTCGCCCTGCTCACCACCAGCGGCGCGCTCGATCGCCGTCGCGCGCAAGGCAAGGTGCAGAAGCTGGCCGACGGCATCGCCGCCGATCCGATCGCCGGCCATCGCGGCATCGCCCACACCCGCTGGGCGACCCACGGCGTGCCCAGCGAGCGCAACGCCCATCCGCATTTCTCTGGCGATTCGGTGGCCCTGGTCCACAACGGCATCATCGAAAACCACGATGAGCTGCGCGACGAGCTGCGCGCCAAGGGCTATCCGTTCACCAGTGAGACCGATACCGAAGTCGTCGCCCATCTGGTGGCCGAAGAACTGAAAGCCACCGGTTCGCTGCGCGCGGCCGTGCAAGCCGCAATCAAGCGTCTGCACGGCGCTTACGCGATCGTGGTGATCTCGCCGAAGGACCCGGACTGCATCGTCGCCGCCCGCGCCGGCTGCCCGGTGGTCGTCGGTTACGGTAACGGCGAGAACTACGTCGCCTCCGACGTGCAGGCACTGCTGCCGGTCACCCGCAGCTTCAGCTTCCTCGAAGAAGGCGATGTCGCCGAAGTGCGCGAAAGCGGCGTCAGCATCGTCGATGCTCGCGGCCAGCAGGTGCAGCGCGCGGTGCGTGAATCGAGCCTGTCTGCCGATGCCGTCGAGCGTGGCGACTACGCGCACTACATGCTCAAGGAAATCTTCGAGCAGCCGCGCGCGCTGGCCGACACGCTGTCGGAACGGATCAGTGGCAAGCGCGTGCTGGTCGCCGCGCTCGGCCCGCACGCCGAAGCGCTGCTGCCGAAAGTGCGCAACGTCCACATCGTCGCCTGCGGCACGAGTTACCACGCCGGCCTGATCGCCCGTTACTACATCGAACAGGGCGCGGAACTGCCGTGCACCGTCGAAGTGGCCAGCGAATATCGCTACCGCAATCCTGTCGTGCCGAAGGACACGCTGTTCCTCGCCATCTCCCAGAGCGGTGAAACGGCGGACACGCTGGCCGCACTCCGGGAAGCGAAGAAGCTCGGCTATCTGGCCACGGCCGCCATCTGCAACGTGCCGGAATCCTCATTGGTGCGCGAAGCCGATCTGGTGCTGATGACCCGCGCCGGCCCGGAAATCGGGGTCGCCTCGACCAAGGCCTTCACTACCCAGCTCGCCGCGCTCGGCATCCTCGGCGTGGCACTGGCGCGTCACAACGGCATGAGCGCCGCGGTGGAGGCGCAGTACGTGCGCCAGATCGCCCACGTGCCGGAAATGATCGAACGCACCCTGAAGCTCGAACCGCAGATCAAGGAACTGGCCAAACACTTCGCCGACAAGCGCCACGCGCTGTTCCTGGGCCGCGGCCCCACCTGGCCGGTCGCCCTCGAAGGCGCGCTGAAGCTGAAGGAAATCTCCTACATCCACGCCGAGGCTTATCCCGCCGGCGAACTCAAGCACGGCCCCCTGGCCCTGGTCGATCACGACATGCCGGTGATCGCTGTCGCGCCGAATAATGCATTGCTCGAAAAGCTCAAATCGAACCTCGAAGAAGTCCGCGCCCGCGGCGGCAAGCTCTACGTCTTCGCCGATCCCGAATCCGGCTTCACCGCCAGCGAAGGTATCGAAGTCATCACCATGCCCGAGCACATCACGCCACTGCAGGCGCCGATCCTCTACACGATTCCGCTGCAGCTGCTGGCGTATCACGTGGCCCTGCTGCGTGGGACGGATGTTGATCAGCCGCGGAATTTGGCGAAGTCTGTAACTGTGGAATAGTTGGACATCGAATCCTGAACGCATGTGGTCTTTATTAGTAAAAGCCGTAACTTTTGGTAAAACTCGTAACGAATTACGCAGTCTTCTGAGTGCTAGGAACGGGTTGGGGCGGCGGATGCCTTGGGGAGCTGATTGTCAACAAATAGTCCATAGCGGACGCTCAGAACTGGGGTGTACTGTAAAACGTTAATTCGACCAAGGACCTCATGGCTAATGGCGACCCAGCAATATGATGTAGAGGTGCAGCCCGACTTTCTCAAGAAGATCACTGGTGCCAAGCCCGTTCAAGCGCTTGCTGAACTGATTTGGAATGGGCTCGATGCTGATGCAAGCGATATCGGTGTTTTCTTTAACTACAACGAGCTCGATACGCTTTCAGAAGTGGTAATTCGCGACAACGGGACTGGCATTGCTCGCGACAAGGCGCCTGAGTACTTCAGGCGTCTTGGTGGCTCTTGGAAGCGTCCTGGGGCGCTATCGAAAAAGGGCCGGTTTCTGCATGGCCAAGAAGGTCGGGGGCGGTTCAAAGCTTTTGCCGTTGGCGATTTTGCAGAATGGGCAGTTGCGTATGAGAAAAATGGTTGTTCATGGGTATACACCATAAAGATGTCCGCCTCGGACATCCGGCACGTTTCAATCTCAGACGAGGTGAAAAGTCCGGGCGCGCCATACGGCGTGAAGCTCACCATTTCAGAGCCCCACAAAGACTTCACCACATTTGTTAGTCAAGCGGGGCTGCACTCTCTTACAGAGATCTTCGCGCTGTATTTGGCGGATTATCCAGATGTCCATGTGGCAGTCGGAGGACATCGGATTGACCCAAAAGCAGTAATTGTCAGTCGAAAGACATTCGATCTGGCAGACATTAATACTGGTAGCACGATCCATCCGGCGCGGCTCGAGATCGTAGAATGGAGAGGAATTTCGAATCGTGCTCTTTTCCTGTGCAATGAGAAGCGGTTCCCACTTGCGCAGGCGGATCGACGCTTCCATGTAGGTGATTTTCAGTTCACTGCGTATTTGGAGTCTTCATATCTTAGCGCGCTGCAGAAGGATGCCACAGTGGAGCTTGCCGAAATGCAGCCTCCGATGGTGGCGGCGATAGACGATTCGGTAGTTGCAATCAAGGAATACTTTCGCGGACGCGCTGCTGCAACAGCGCGCGGGTACGTTGAAGAATGGAAAGCTGAACAGGTTTACCCATTTTCTGAGGAACCAAAAACGCAAGTTGAACAGGTTGAACGTCAAGTGTTCGATATCGTTGCGGTGAACGTAGCTCAACACCTCCCGGACTTCGAGAAGGGACAAACACAGAACAAGGCGTTTCACCTTCGCATGCTTCGTCAGGCGATTGAAAAAAGCCCAGAGGAGCTGCAGCTGATCCTTTCGGAAGTGCTGAAGCTACCCAAGCGTAAGCAAGAAGAATTAGCCGACCTGCTTCGTGACGTTTCCCTATCCGCCATCATCAGCTCAGCGAAAATTGTTGCTGATCGGCTGAGATTTCTGACTGGGCTCGAAGCAATTCTCTTTGATGCCGAACCAAAAAAGCGACTCAAAGAACGAAGCCAGCTTCATCGGATCATCGCTCAGAACACTTGGCTTTTTGGAGAAGAGTTCAGCCTTTCAGTTGATGATCAATCACTTACTGAGGTGCTCAGGAAGCACAAGAAGATTCTTTGTGAAGGGATAGTTATTGACGCGCCCGTAAAGCATATTTCTCAGGAACGCGGGATAGTCGATTTAATGCTTTCGCGAGCGATGCGCACCCACCGTGCGAACAGTCTCTCCCATCTAGTGGTTGAGCTTAAGGCGCCAACAGTGAAGCTTGATCGAAACGAGATATCTCAGATAGAAGGCTATGCCGCATCGGTTGTTGCCGATGAACGTTTTCGAAACATAGACGTCCAGTGGCAATTCTGGGCAATCAGTGATGATTTGGGAGCTGTAGGCAAATTTCGGGTTGGCAAGGGCGATGGACAGATCATGCGACATGACAACATCGCCGTGTACCTGAAAACTTGGGCGCAGGTCATCGACGAAAATCGGGCTAGGCTGCAGTTTTTCCAGGAAAAGCTTGAGTATCAAGCCGACAAGGGTGCTTCTTTAAAATTTTTGCAAGAGCGGTACGCTAAATATTTGGAGGGTGTTCTTGACGATTCAGCCGCGCTAGAGCAGTGAAGCAAATAATAGGAGGAGGTTGCGACGGTCCGGCGTCACCGTTTAAAAGCGACTTGAGTATCTGAGAAATAGAGAATGACAGTTTCTGGCACAAATGTGACGCAGCTCGCAGTCCGATATCAGCCTCAATCGGACGCTCGCGAGTCGCCCTTGGGTGCACACCGAATTAGAAGTAATTAATTTAGATAGCCTTCGCAGACGCAGCCTCGGCTAAACAAGCAGATTGAGCTTAAGAAGAACTTCGGTCGAAGTTCGTCCCATTCGCCTGGGGTGAGCAATACAATGTTGACGGGCAGGCCGAGATTCTGTGTCGTTGCGTCAACGATCAAAGGCATCGCGAGACGCAGCTCGCCCCACTGCGGACTCTTGTGAGGTGTCATCGATACGATTGCCAAGTCGCAGTCGTTCGGCCGCATTGCTCCCCGAGCCATTGAACCGAAAAGCTCGATTCGAGCAACCAGATGCAGGACTTGATTTGCCGCTTGAATGAGGTTTTCAGAGATTGATGATGCTTGTGTTTCGTTCATTTTCCGAATCGCGCGAAGAGTGCGCCGTGGGGCAAAATTTCTACTCCGCTTCCATTAGCGTGTTTTCTGGCTTCCGACGAAACCTCGCTCCACGAAGCGTAAGAGATGACGTTGCCGCCCAGACCCCTGACCTTATCGACGATGTCGATCGAAACGATGTATTCGTCAGGGGTTGGTGTATAGATCCGGTAGGACCTGCCGTTATAGTTGGCGATGATGAGAGGGACGCTGCCCTTTTCCAAGGTGACGCCCGCAATGCCCAGAAGCTGTTCGTAAAGCCACCAGTTATTTGAACTCATTGGGTTGCCTTGCTCCCTTAGTCTTGGTTATCAGTCCATCGCGAACTGTCTCAACGTGTCGAGTGATTCCAGCAGGGAACTGAAATTTCTCGTAAAGCTCTGTCGGATTCTTCTGGAAGATTTCGTACATCGCGATATGCTGAAACAGTGCCATGTATCGTGCGATCGAATCGCACTCGTCGATCAAGTGTGACTTGGTGCGGATTATCGAGGCGATCTGTGCGTTGTTAGGTACCAGGACCTTTTCTTTGACCTGCTTCCAGACCTCACCTGCTGTGTCGCGTCTAAGAGGGTCCTTGGGAAATGAGGGCGGTCCAGCTTCATTGAACGCTTTTGAATTCGTCAGAAGCAGCGCGAAAAGTGGGTCGTAAAACTCTGCTAGTTGTTGGGATAGGTAGTCGAGCCTCTTCACAGCCAGTTGGTTATTAAGCTGAATTCGCCCTTGGACGTAGATCCTCCACAGGCCTATTCCTGCGGTGAATGCCAACATCAGAATAGCTCCAACGAGCGGCCAGTCCCCCGACTGGTACCAGGGCGTCGCCGTCATCGCGGCTATCGGAGGATTAGGCGTGGTCATCGGCCACCAAGATGCAATTACGAGTACGCCCGATGATGCCATTGAGTGGCCGCTTCTGGCACATAGATGTCCGAAGGACATCGGTCTATTGCCGAAGGTCAAGACCTAGGAAGGATGCCCCGGCATTTCGGGTAAGTGCTGCATGCATAAAATGTTTGACCGGCATTCGCGCCTTGCTTTGCAGTCCTTCGAACCATCTGTGACCCACATTTCGGGCAGTTTGGTGACGTGGTCTTCGACGCTTCGGCCGACCTTGATGCTGGGGCTGCCGCTGCGGGAGGCGTTCGTACGCCGGCTCGCTTTGTACGCAGGAGTTGATTCGCGTCCACCAACTCGATGTTCCTGCCTTCCGCGAATGCGCGGGCGTCGGGAGTGAACGGTCCGATTGATACGACGTACCCACCAGTCGCTCCACGTGCTGCGATAAGACCGAACAGCTCACGAACCACGCCGACACCGACCTGCGTTGCGCGCCATTGCTTGCACTGGATCAGGAAGATCTCCGCTCCCTTGCTGGCGACGACATCCACGCCGCCGTCGGCGCCGTCGGGTGTGAAGCGGACGGAGTAGCCGAGACGCTCGAAGTGCGCGCCGACCAGTTGCTCGAATTCCTTCCAGGTCAGTTGGGCAAGCGGCGCGGCAGTGGTTCTGGTTTCGGCATCCGCCAGCAATTTTGTTCTGCGGCGCTTGCCGACCCAGGAAATCAGGGCGGCGAAGACGCAGGCGGCCGGCGCGATCAACTGCATGAACATGCCCAGCGTGCGCGCCATCATTGGCCCGTAGGCGGCACCGAGTCCGGAGACCGTTGTCGGCTTCGGCAGCTCGATCTGGGCGAGTTGGTGGAAGCCGAGCCAGGAGACGAAGGCGAGGATCAGGCAAGCCTGCCAAGGGAGGCGCGACAGGATTTCTACCCAGTCGTCGAATGCGGATTTTCCTTTGCGGCGTGGCATTGGCAGTTGAAGTTAGCGGCGGTGTCATGCCGGCCCCAAAACTAGGTGCCGCCGGCTCCTGAGCTCCACCTTAAGCTAAACGCATCTGTGCTCACACTGAACCCAGCGGAAACAGAGCTGCTTAGGTTGCCGTGCTTGCAGCACCGTCAGTCAGTTTCATCATGAGAGACATGGTGGGTATGTCGGCAACTGCGGCGCTGGAGCGAGCCTCAGCTAGCCACCCCGAGTGATGTGGCAGCAAAGCGCCGGCCGGAATATTGTGCGGGCACCGCGAATCTGAAAGTCAGAGAAACCATGCCCGCACACCGCCATGGAAGCACCGATATCCCGCTGTTCGAGCAGACCATTGGCGACTACTTCGAAGCCACGGTCCGGCGCTTTGCCGATCGCGAAGCGCTGGTGATGCCGCACCAGCAGATTCGCTGGACCTATCGGCAACTCGACGAGCAGGTGGATCGCGTGGCGCGTGGTCTGTTGGCTCGGGGTTATGCGAAGGGCGAGCGGATCGGGGTCTGGGCGCCGAATCTGGTCGAGTGGGTGCTGATGCAGCACGCCACCGCCAAGCTCGGCGTGATTCAGGTCAACATCAATCCAGCCTACCGTGCGCACGAGATGGCGCATGCGCTGCGTCGGTCCGGCTGCAAGGGAATACTCGCGGCGCGCAGTTTCAAGACCAGCAACTATCGGGCGATGCTCGATGAGGTGCGCGGTGAATGCCCGGCGCTGCGCGATCTGATCTTCATCGACGAGCCGGGTGAGCCTGGAGACTGGGCGCAGCTGCTGGCCGATGCGGAGCAGGTGCCGCAGGCCGATCTCGTTGCGCGCATGAAGACGTTGATGCCAAACGATCCGATCAACATCCAGTACACCTCGGGCACCACCGGCACGCCGAAAGGCGCGACCTTGAGCCATCGCAACATCCTCAACAACGCCTACTTCGCGGGCGTGATCATGGGCTTCACCGAGCAGGATCGTCACTGCGTGCCGGTGCCGTTCTATCACTGCGCGGGCATGGTGATGGGTACGCTGATGTGCGCCGCGCACGGCGCCACCCTGGTGGTGCCGGCGGCCAGCTTCGATCCGGGAGAGACCCTTGCGGCGATCGAGCGGGAACGCTGCACGTCTTCGATGTGCGTGCCGACCATGCACATCGCCATGCTCGCGCACAAAGACTTCGCGACCACTGACAAATCCAGCCTGCGCACCGGTGCCATCGGTGGTTCGCCGTGCCCAGTGGAAGTGATGAAACGCCTGGTCGACGATTTCCACATGCCGGAGCTGACCATCATCTACGGCATGACCGAAACTTCGCCGCTGTCGACCCAGACGGCCCGCGATGACGCACTCGACAAGCGCGTGGGAACAGTCGGCAGAGTCCATCCGCATGTCGAGATCCGCGTCGCCAATCCCGATACCGGCGAGACCTGTGGCTACGGGGAAACCGGCGAATTCCAGACGCGTGGCTACTCGGTGATGCTCGGCTACTGGAACGACGACAAGCGCACCCAGGAAGCAATCACGCCGGAAGGCTGGATGCGCACCGGCGATCTCGCGACGATGGACGAGCAGGGTTACGTGAACATCGTCGGCCGCACCAAGGACATGATCATTCGCGGGGGCGAGAACGTGTATCCGAGAGAGATCGAGGAATTCCTCTACTCGCATCCGGACATTCTCGATGTGCAGATCATCGGCGTGCCGGACGAGAAGTACGGCGAGGAAGTGATGGCCAGCGTGATCATGAAGGCTGGCCGCGTGCCGCTCACGCTCGATGTGCTCCGAGCGTTCTGCAAAGACCGGCTGGCCCACTACAAGATCCCGCGCTATCTGGACGTGGTCACCGAGTATCCGATGACCGTGAGCGGCAAGGTACGCAAGGTGGAAATGCGGGCGCAGGCGGTGCAGAAGCTGGGTCTTGAAAAGGCGGCGGCCGTTCAGACGGCTTGACGCCCTTGCAGGGCTGGCGCGTAACGCTCAGGACTTCGCTTTCTTCGAAGTCTTCGACTTGCTGGAACGGTTGAGCGCTATCGCTTCGAGAATGAGCGCCTTGAAGGCAGACTCGTCCACTGCTTCTGTTTCGTGGATGTCGATCGCGCGGCGCACGTTGCCGTCGAGACTCGAATTGAAGAGATGGCTTGGGTCCTTCAGGGATGCGCCCTTGGCGAAGGTGAGTTTCACCTTGTCCTTGTAGGACTCGCCGGTGCAGATGATGCCGTCGTGCGACCAGACCGGCGTGCCCATCCACTTCCACTCCTCGACGACCTCCGGGTCCGCTTCCTGAATGAGCTTGCGAACTGTGCCGAGTGTTGCCCCGCGCCAGCCGCCGAGTTCGGTGATCCGTTTCGAGATGAGTTCCGATGCCGACGGGCCGAGGCTCGCATCCGAAGTTTTCATGTTCGTATCCTGAAAGTCAGCGCTGGCGAAAATTCGGAACGACGCCGAGAAACGTCGCGTCGCTCGGCATCACCGTAGCCGATGCGGTACTGGCTCGTCTTCATCCCGGCTAGCCAGGTGCGAACAGCCATTGCCAGGCACAGCGGCGCGCGGCCTTCGACGTAAGCGCCCTATCGCTGTCAGACTGCCGAGTCTGTCCGATGGGGATCGGATTTCGCAGCGATAAGGAAGGGGCTCAACCGTGGCAATGGATGGCACAAACGAAGGGGCGGAGATGTCGCGCGCAGCTCAGGTGCGCATGGCTCCTGTGTCTGCCGGCCATCCTCCGCTGATCCTCCATCCGTTCCGTGGCGTGATGCTGGTGGCGGCCGCCGTGCTGCTATTCGCCTGCATGGATACGACGACCAAGTACCTGACGGCAGACTTCGCGCCGCCAATCGTCATCGCCGTGCGCTACACCGTGCAATGCCTGCTGATGGTGCTGCTGCTGACGCCCAGCCACGGCCGCCGTCTGGTCCAGACCCGGAGAACCGGTCTGGTGGTGCTGCGGGCAGCCTGTCTGGCGCTGGCCTCATTGGTGATGGCGATCGCCTTCAATCGCCTGCCGATCGCCGAGGCCACGGCGATCGTGTTCCTGTCGCCTCTGCTGGTGGTACTGCTCTCCGGTTTCACCTTGGGCGAGCGTGTTGGCAGCGTCGGCATTGCGGCTGCGGTCGGCGGGTTCATCGGCGTGGTGCTGATCGCAAGGCCAGGCAGCGGGCTCGATTCCCTGGGCGTCCTCTGCGCCCTGTGCGGAGCGGCTCTGATTGCGACCTATCAGCTCCTATCCCGCGTGCTGGCGCGAACCGAGGGCACGGTAGCCATGCTGTTCTACACGGCGCTGCTGGGCGTGGCGATCTACGGGCTGGTGTTTCCCTGGTTCTGGGAAGGCCGGATGCCGAGCCTCCTGCAGGCGGCGCTGCTGGTCAGCACGGGCATCACCGGTGGCCTGGGGCATTTCCTGTTCACCGCAGCTCATCGCCATGCGCCGGCGTCGCTGCTCGCGCCGGTGATGTACGTCCAGCTGATGTGGGCGTCCCTGCTGGGTTGGCTGGTGTTCAGTCATGTACCCGAGCAGATCAGCATCATCGGTATGTGCGTGGTCGCTGTATCAGGGGCAGCGGTTGCGCTGCACTCACGTTCGTCGCGTATTGCGCCGGCCGTGGTCACGATACCGGCCGACCCATCCTGACCAGTGCTGATCAAGCTCGGGAGTCAGCAGTTTTCTGGCTGACGCGGAAGATCACGAACTCGGCGGGTCGGGTCGCAGCGACGCCGATCTGGCAGACCATGCGGCCGTTGTCGAGATCGTTCTGGGTCATCGTCGAGCGGTCACAACGAACGAAATAAGCTTCTTCGGGCTTGGTGCCGAGCAGTGCGCCGTTGCGCCACTGCAGGTAGAGAAAGTCCTGGATTGTGCTCCTGATGTTGGCCCACAGGCGCTCGCCGTTCGGCTCGAACACTGACCATTGCGTGGATTTTTCGATCGAGTGTTCGAGGTAGATGAACAGGCGCCGCAGGTTCACGTACTTCCATTCGGGGTCCGAGCCCAGCGTGCGGGCACCCCACACGCGATAGCCGCGGCCTTCGAAGAAGCGCAGGCAGTTCACGCCCTCGGGGTTGAGCACCTCCTGCTGCGCCTTGTTGATAGTGACCTCGAAGCGCGTGATGCCGCGCACCACCTCGTTGGCCGGCGCCTTGTGCACGCCGCGCTCGATGTCGTTGCGGGCGTAGATGCCGGCGATGAATCCCGAGGGCGGCAGCAGCAGCTTGCGTGGCTGCTCGCCCGGTGCTGGTCTAGACAGCGGATCGACGACCTCGACCCAGGGGTGATAGAGCGCGGCGTAGCTGCTGTCGAACTTGCTGCGGAAGCTGCGCACGTCGGATAGCGAGCTATGCAGTGCGGCATCGATCACCGCGATGCGGTAACGATGAAGCTCCGCGTGGCCGATCAGATGCTGGGCAACGGCCTGCACGTCTTCCGGCGTCGGCATGGCGCCGCCGTCGGGCACTGCGACGATGGCGATGTCCTCGACGGCGGCCAGCGCTTCGAGGCCGGTGGCGTGATCGCCTGCGACGCCGCGGAATTCATCGGGGCTGGGCAATGCGCCATCGAGCCCGCCGCCGAGACGCTTGCTGGCCGATTGCAGGCCCAGCGCGAGCGCAGCGGCTGCGAAGCGATCGTCGCTGGCTGACCACTCCAGATAGACCATCGCGTTGTCGTCTTCGGGATCGTCGATCGCCAGCAGCTTGCCGATGTAGCGGCGTTGGTCCGGATGCGTGGCGAGCTGATCGTAAGCGTCGATGCGACCGGCGGGCCCGGTCACGGTGACGCGCAGTTGCACCAGCGATAGCTGCGAGCCTGCTGCGAGCGCCACGGGTGTGCCGCTGCTGTCGATGAAGGTCTGCTTGCCGTTCGGGTCCATCTCGACGACTCGCAGCGTGCTCGCCAGCAGCGGTGCATTGCCGATGGGCAAGGTGCCTCCAGAAGCGGTGACTTCGAGCACGGTACCAGCGAGCACGTTCTTCGCCTGGATACCCCAGGCGTGCTTGCCGAGCTCATCACTCGAATACTCAAAAGCGATGTTCTTGCCGCGCAACGCCTGCACGTCGATGAGTACGTTACCGTCTGCACCCGGCCAGCGCGCGCGCCATGTTGCACTGCCATCAGTGGTCGCTACGGCAAGACTTGCAGTGCATTCCTCGGCCTTCTTGCCGGCTGCTGGCGCGTAGACGCGCGACACGTAAAGCCGACTACCGCCGTTGTCGAAGAACGCACGCACTGCGTGGGCGAGGTAGGCGATGCGCGTACCGCTGGCCAGTTCGAGCGGCGCCACGCCACCGTAGATGCGCTCGAATTCGGAGTAGGACGTGAGCAGCCGCGGCTGCGTCTTGCCGGGTCCATTTGGATAAGCGACGGGCCCGAAGCGGGTGATGCCGGCAAAACCGGCGGTGCTGGTCGGCACGCCGTCGATCGCCTTGGCGCGAAAGCTCGTTTCTTCGACGTAGACGCCGGGCGCCTTGTACTCGGGCATTGCCTGTCCCCCGCTTCAGTTCAGACGCAGTATCAGCGGATCGCCATCGATTCTGCTTCACCCGCGAGCGGCAAAAGGGCCCAGGCCTGCTCGGTGGTTGCCGGCAAGGGCACATCCAGCGCCAGCGCTGGCAACAGCAGGCGATCGTTGCGCACGTAGCCTGCGAGCACTCGGGCCGGATCATCGATCAGGCGACGATAGCGGCGACGGTGGTTGCGGAAGTGGTCGCGGCTGAGGATTGCGCCATTGCAGGCATTGGCTTGCTTCAGTAGCACGCGATCGGCCGGAATGCCGGATGGCACTTCGAAGGCGAGCCCGTCGAGCTGGATCAGCTGTGCGTAAGCCTCGGCATCGTCTTTCAGCTGATAACGCGCGCTGGCATCGAAGCACAGCACCGCGTCATGCCCCACAGCCAGCAGGCCGGCGATCAGCGTGATCGGCAGTCGCAGCGAAGGCGGCTGGCCGCACCAGTACGCCACGTTGAGCGCATCGACGAACAGCGATCGCCGGCCGCCATCGACATGCGGAACGGTTTCAGGACCGGAAGGCAGCAGCAGGATGTCGGCGGGCATGGGTCAGCATTGTGCCCGCCCGCCGCAGATGTGGCGGCTACTGCGTGAAGCTATGGCGCTTACGAAGAAAGCGCTTCCTTGCTATGCCGCGCCTGACGCTGCGAGCGCTGCAGTGCGACGAATTCGAGCATCCCCAGCACCATCATGCCGCCAAGGATGATCGAGGGATGGGTGCTCAGTTTTCTAACCATGCCAGTCATGTCAGTGTCCTCCTTGTCGTGAACCCGGCCTCTCGCTGATGCGAGCGCCAGTTCACGAGCGGACCGTAGTCGCTGACGGTGACGCTGGTATTGCAGTGGCATGACAATCGCGGGTGTATGCCTCAGATGTCTAAGCAATGACACATTTGCGACGTATCGTGCCGAGGCACAGATCCGCATCGTCCATCCGCATGCCCAGTCCACAGTCCCTTCAGTGACCTTCACCGAAATACCGCAGCTCGCCGAGCTGCAGAGCCTGATCGAGGAAGGCCACCCGCAGCTTCAGGCGCGCATCGTCTGCGAGGTGCAGGCCGGGCAACGCCGGTTTCCGATCCATGCGCTGACCCTGGGCAATCCGTCTCCGGAGGTGCCGGCGGTCGGTTTCTTCGGCGGCGTGCACGGGCTGGAGCGGATCGGCGCCGATGTGGTGATCGCCTATCTGCGCAGCCTGGTGAAGCGTCTGCATTGGGACAGCGTGCTGCACGAGCAATTGCAGGGCGTGCGGCTGATCTTCATGCCGCTGGTCAATCCGGGTGGCCTGTGGCTGGGCACGCGCGCCAATCCGAATGGTGTCGATCTGATGCGCAACGCGCCGATGGACGCCGTCGAGCCGGTGCCGTTCATGATCGGCGGCCAACGTTACAGCCGTGGTCTGCCCTGGTATCGCGGTGAGCCCGGCGTGCCGATGGAAGCCGAAGGTGCGGCGCTGTGCGCGTTCGTCGAAGAGGAATTGCTGAGCCGCCGCTTCAGCCTGGCAGTGGATTGCCACTCCGGTTTCGGCAGCGATGACCGCATCTGGTTTCCGTTCGCGCACACCACGCGACCGATCCGGCATCTGCCGGAAATCCATGCGCTGCAGACCATCTTCGAGCAGACCCACGCCTATCACCGCTACGTCTTCGAGCCTCAAAGCCAGCAGTACCTGACTCATGGCGATCTCTGGGATTACCTTTATCTGCGTGCTCAAACGCAAGGAGACAAGGTCTTCCTGCCGCTGACCCTGGAAATGGGTTCCTGGCTGTGGATCAAGAAAAACCCGCGACAGGCGTTCTCGCGCCTGGGCATCTTCAATCCGCTGATCAATCATCGTCAGCAGCGGGTCATGCGCCGGCACATCGCCCTGCTCGATTTTCTGGCCCGAGCCGGCAGCGGCTATCAGCGCTGGCTGCCGACCACCGTCACAGCGCGCCAACAACACCTGAGTGCAGCCATGATGCGCTGGTATCGCAGCAAGTCATGAGCGACGCACTCACCACCTGGGTACTGCTGCGTGGCCTGATGCGCGACAGCCGCCACTGGGGCGATTTCCCGCAGGCCTTTGCCCGCGAGATGCCCGGTGCCCGCATCGAGCTGCTGGACTTCCCCGGCAATGGCGCGCTCAACGAACAGAGCAGCGCCAGCAGTGTCGACGCGATGGCCGACTACTGCCGGGCCGAACTGCAACGCCGTGGCCTCAAGCCGCCGTATCGGCTGCTGGCGATGTCGCTGGGCGCGATGGCGGCCACCTCATGGGCGAGCCGCTATCCGCAGGAACTGGATGCCTGCGTGCTGATCAACACCAGCCTGCGGCCGTTCAGTCCGCCGCATTGGCGGCTGCGTCCTGCGGCCTGGCCGGCGGTGTTGCGTCTGGCTTTGCGACCACCTGCGGTGCGGGCGATCGAGCGGATGATCCTTCGCCTCACCAGCCGCCTGGCGCGCGACCCCGAAACCCTGCTGGACGACTGGACCCAGTGGCGCCTGAGCCATCCGGTGTCCCGCGCCAATGCGCTGCGGCAACTGCTGGCGGCTGCCAGGTACCGCGCACCGATTGCGGCACCGGCGACGCGGCTGCTGATCCTCAACAGCGCGCGTGATGCCCTGGTCGACAGCCGTTGCTCCCAGCGCCTGGCCAGGCGTTGGGACTGCGAGATTGCGGTTCATCCGAGCGCCGGGCATGACCTGCCGCTCGATGATGGCGCCTGGGTGATCGAGCAGATTCGTCGCTGGCTTTAGGGCCGCCCAAAAAAGAAGCCGGCCCTGAGGCCGGCTTCTTGAAGATTGCAGCGACTGCTTTTTCTGATTCGGTAAACCGCGATCAACGCCCCATCAACGCAAGACCAGCGGCTGATCGAGCTTGAGCAGGATGAATTCCGAATCATCCGCCTGGCTGCTACCGACATGGCGGCCGACGCTGAACGGGAAGTTGTTGTCGTTGATCACGCCGATCCGGTTCTGGTCGATCACCACCACGTCTTCGATGGTCGTGAACGGGAACGAGAACGGGTTGCCGAGGCCGATGTCGCCTGGCTGGCCCGGCAGCGAGATGCCGGCCGGATCGGCGATGTTCTGCAGATCGACCAGCGGCGCCTTGATCACGTCGGCGCCATCGACATTGCTCAGGCGGATGCGGTTGATCGCCTTGTAGCCGGCGGTGTTGCCCTGGCTGCCATCGCGTTCGATGACCAGGCCTTCGCCCAGTGCATTGAACAGCACGAAGTCACCGATGTTGGTGCCGCGCGCGTCGAGCGGGTAGTAGTTGCGCCGGCCGGTGTAGCGCTTCGCGGCCAGGTTGAACTCGCTGATCTGCAGGCGACGCGGATCGGCACCCGCCAGCGGCCGTTCCAGCATCGGGTACAGCGTGGTGCCAGCGGTGTTGATCGCCATGCCTTCGAAGCCGCCGCTGCCCGCCGCCCGGAACGGCGCGGTGGCGATCGTCGAGCGGTACGGCCAGTACAGGCCGGCCAGCCACGGCGAGGTGCTGCCGTTCGCTTCCGGTTGCAGGTTGGTGCCGTCATCGGAATCGCCGAGGCGCGTCTGATCGGTGATCACCGGGAAATCGCCGAACAGGAACACCGTGCGGATTTCCGGCACCGCCTCCTGCACCAGCAGCAGGGTGCGGAAGTCGAAGCTCTGGATGTCGGTACGCGCCTGCATCCGGCGGCGCACCACCACCTCGGCCAGCGAGCGCGCCATCACTTCCGGTGCGAAGGTGCGGTCCTTGTAGACGTTGCCGAGCGCATCGCGATCCGAGCGCGGGTTGAGCTTGGTCTCGATGTTGAAGCGGACCTTGCGCGCCGTCGCCAGTTTCTGCGCGGCGCCGGTCAGGAAGCGGCCGGGGCCGACGCTGTAGTACTGCGCGTAGAAATCGACGAAGTCGTAGAGCTGGTTGACGGTCGGCACGATGTAAGGATCGAGCAGCCGGCGGCTGGCGGCGAACGCCGTGGCCACTGGCGACAGCGCGCGATCGTTCTGCTGGCTCGGGCCGCGGAACAGCTTGTCGCAGATGAATTGCGCCTGGATATCGGCGACGTTCAGGCTGCGGATCAGCACTTCGTTGGCGGTGGTGTACGGCGCGCCGTCGGCACGGCGGCACTTGCCGGCTTCGATGTAGGGGTCGTGGAACAGCACGGCGACCTTGTCGAGGCTGACGCCGGTATCGGTCTCCAAGGTCGTCATCAGATTGTCGAGTGCGACTTCCATCGCCGGCAGCGTGTTCTCCGGCCGCAGATCACGACCGCCGCGATGGCCCTGGACGTCGAACTTGGCCGCGTCCGGCAGACCGTCGGCACCGAGGTAGTCGCCCGGCGTGCCGTCGCCATTGGCGTCGAATTCGCGCACCGCCTGCAGCAGCAGATCGGGGCGATCGGAGATCAGGCCGCTGACGTTCCTGGCCATCAGCGACAGCATCGTCGCCTTGTCGTCGACCGTGTACGGCACCACCGGGAAGCCGGCGGCGCGCAGCAGGGCGATGTCGTGGATGTCGCTGGCAGCCGGCACCAGATCAGCCGGCGAGTTGCTGCCGCGGGCGTAGCTGGCGTTCGGGTTGGAGCCCGGGAACTTCAGTTCCGGGAAGTACGGCGAGAACACCGGCGTCTTGGTGCCACCGTGCGCGAAGGCGTTGGCGCGCACCGCATTCATGATGCGGACGGCTGCCGTTTCCTCGTTGTACGGATTCTGCGGCGCGCGCACTTCACGGCCGGGGTTGTCGAAATCAGGCAGTGCGATCGGCGCTTCCAGCACCTTGCCGGTGGCGTCGGTATGCAGCAGGAACGGACCGAATTCGTCGCCGAACCACAGCGAGCCGTCCGGCGCGCGCTGCATCGATTCGATGTCGAAATCGGCGCCGGTCAGCACCCGCGCTTCGGAGTAGTGGTTGACGATCGCGAACGGGATGCGGCGATCGGGATCGCGCAGTTCGATGTTGCCGAGCACGTCGATGGTGCCGGTGCCGCCCTGGGCGGTTTCGAGGTTGGTGCGCACGGTGTAGACGCGCAGATTGAAGTCCGCCGAGGTCTGCAGGCTGCCGTAGCCGTTGTCCGGCATCACGTTGAACGTGCCGTCGGCATTGCGCAGCACGGCGGAAAAGCCCTGCACCGGCTGGCGATCCAGGAACGGCGGCGTGATGCCGTTGATCGGCGCACTGCCGATGTACTGGCCGGAGGTCGGCCCGGCGGAGAAGGTGAGGGCGGGCAACACGGCGCGGCCTTCGAGCGTCGTTGCGGCGGCCGCCTGGGTGCTGACGAGCACGGCGGCGATTGCCGCCAGCCTGAATCTTTTATCGATGTTCATGACCACGGTCCGACTCCTTAAGCACGATCAGGGAGCCGGTAGGGTGGCGAGTGGAGGTGTCGTTGCCGTGGCGGGCAGATAACGCGACTGTGAAGATGGACGGCCCGGAATCATGCGATTCGCGCAGGGGCCGCACGACAGTAAGCAACATTGTTTTAGGCGACCTGTGGCCGAAGTCGGGGTTGACGTGTCACCTTTGCGCCCGCGCGATCAGCCCGCATCGTCCGCGACAATTCAGATTGCTGTACTCGGAGAAGCCGCATGATTCCTTTCTCGATCCAGGTTTTTGTCTTCAAGGTCTTCCAGTTCCTGCTGAAGTGGTCGACCAAGCTGCTGACCTTCCGCACGCCGGAACTGTTCAGCGGCCCCGGTTCCTCGCTGCAGCTCTGCGATCACATCGCCACCCGCACTGGCGTCAAGAACCTGCTGATCGTCACCGACGGCATGCTGGTCAAGCTCGGCCTGCTGAACCCGATGCAGCAGCGGCTCACCGAGCTGGGCGTGCGCTACGTGGTCTATGACGGCGTGCTGCCGAACCCGACGATCGAGCAGATCGAAACGGGCCTGGCGATGCTCAAGCGCGAAGGCTGCACGGCGATCCTGGCGATCGGCGGTGGTTCCTCGATCGACGCCGCGAAAGTGATCGCGGCGCGCGCGCGCAATCCGCACAAGATTGTCCACATGGCCGGCCTGATGCGGGTGTTTTTCAAGCCGATGCCGCTGTACGCGGTGCCGACCACTGCCGGCACCGGTTCGGAAGTGACGATCGCCGCCGTGGTGTCCGATCCATCCACCACCCGCAAGTTCGCGATCATGGATCCGAAGCTGGTGCCGATCGGCGCCGCACTCGATGGCGCCCTGATGACCGGCCTGCCGGCGCACATCACCGCCGCCACCGGCATGGATGCGCTCACTCATGCGGTGGAGGCCTACATCTCGCGCAACCACACGCCGATGACCGATGCCGAAGCGCTCGACGCGACGCGACTGATCATGCAGAACCTGCCGACCGCAGTGACCGATGGCAGCAATATCGAAGCGCGCCAGAACATGGCCGTGGCCTCGTTCAAGGCCGGCGTCGCGTTCACCACCGCCGGCGTCGGCTATGTGCACGCGATCGCCCACAACTTCGGCGCCTATTACCACATGCCCCACGGCCTCGCGAACGCCGTGGTGCTGCCGCGGGTGCTCGATTTCTCGAAGCCGGAATGCACGCCGCGCCTCGCCAAGCTGGCCGAAGTCAGCGGCCTGAAGCACGGTGGCGAAAGCGATGCCCAGCTCGCCGATGCCTTCATTGCCCATGTCCGCAAGCTCAACGCCGACTTCGGTATCCCGACCCAGGTCGAGAAGCTGAAGGCCGCGGATATCCCGGCGATCACCGGCAAGGCGCTCAGCGAAGCGCACTGGACGTACGCGGTGCCGCGATACATGGACAATAGCGATTGTCAGGCCTTCATCAGCCAGATGCTGCCGTGATCTGAGCCGGTCTCCGCAGCCCCAGAAAATCCAGAAAAGCTTCGTCCATCGGGGAGCGTTGTGAGATCTTTTCAGTTCAAGTGGGCCGCCATTCTGCTGATCGGTGTACTGACCGCGTGCACAGGAAGCAGTGAACCCCTAGTCGGCGATGGCGGCGGAGAAACGCCATCGGCACCGAGCGGCAGCATCGATCCGGTCAACGGCAATCTGACCACCGACGCGCCGATCGGCAGCAGCACGGTCAGTGACGGCGTCGGCGTGATCCGGGTAGCCGATGGCACCACGGCGACCTCGATGAGCCTGGACGTCAACGGCCGACTGCGGCGCTATGTGGTGATGCGGCCGACGGCGTCCTCCGGCAACGCGCCGGTGCTGATCCTGCTGCATCCCTCGCTGACCGCGCCGGAATCGATGGCGAATCTGACCCGGGTCTCCGAGTACGTGCTGACCCAGGGTTTCTGGGCGGTGATGCCGGAAGCGATCGGCGGCAGCTGGCAGGATGATCCGTCCGGTCTCGGCGATCAGGACGTGCCGTTCATCTCGGCGCTGATCGACAAGCTGGTGGTCGATGGCGGCGTCGACGCCAGCCGTTTCTATGCGGCCGGCTTTTCCAGCGGCGGCTTCATGGCCGAGCGCCTGGCTTGCGATCTGTCCGACAAGATCGCCGCGTTCGGCATCGTTTCGGCGGCGCTGCGGTCCAGCCAGGCCGCGGTCTGCTTTCCGGCGAAGCAGCGCGCGAAAGTCTATTTTCTCGGCACTGCCGATCTGATCGTTCCGTACAACGGGCTGCTCGGGCAGTTCGACAACGGCGTGAGATCGGCCGCCAGCACCATCGATTTCTGGACCGCGCAGCAGCAGTGCAATGGCGAGGTGCTGACCACGGCCATTCCGGATGCCGAGCGCGATGGCACCACCGTCGAGTTGCAGGAACGCACCGGCTGCACGGCCGGCACCCGGCTGCAGCTCTACACCTTGACCGGCGGCGGCCACGCCTGGCCGGGCGGCGAGTCGACGATCTTCGGCGTCACCTCCCGGGATATCGCCGCCACCGGCCTGATCTGGCGGTTCGTCAACGGCTACCGTCGCTGAGCCCGCAGAGATGACCGAAGAAATGCCCATCGAAACCCTGCACGAAGGACGCTTCCTGCGCCTGCTCCGCAATGACACCTGGGAGTACGTGTCACGGCCGCATGCGCGCGGCGCCGCGTTCATCGCCGCACGGACCGATGACGGCGAGCTGGTGCTGGTCGAGCAATACCGGGTGCCCTTGCAGTCGGCCTGCATCGAACTGCCGGCCGGCATCGTCGGCGACGAAGCCGCGTTTGCCGACGAGGATTTCGAAGCCGCCGCGCTGCGCGAACTCGAAGAGGAAACCGGCTACCGCGCCGGAAGAATCCAGCACATCCTGACCGGCCCGACCGCGCCCGGTATGTCCTCCGAACTGCTGCATTTCTATGTCGCGACCCGGCTCGAGCGCATCCATGACGGCGGCGGTGTGGAAGGCGAGAACATCACCGTGCACCGGGTGCCGATCGCGACCATCCAGCCCTGGCTGGCCGCCCAGGCGGCGGCCGGCAAGCGTATCGATCCGCGCGTCTATGTCGGCCTGTGGTTCCTGGCTCAGACGCCGGCTTGATCATTCGGGCCTGTCGCAGGGCATCATTCCCGTCAAATCAATACGGTGCCCGCCGATGAACAGGTTCCGGATGTCCTTCGTCTGCTTGCTGCTCGCCGGTCTCGGCGGTTGCGCCGCGTCGCGGCCGGTGTTGTACCCGAACCAGACCTTGAACCAGAGCGGCCAGGCCGCCGGCGCTGCCGCGATCCAGGACTGCAAGCGCAAGGCGGATGCGGCGAACGTCGATGATCCGCAGGCGGGCGCGGTGGCGAAATCGACCGGTGTCGGCGCCGCCGTCGGTGCTGCGACCGGTGCGGCCGTCGGTGCGGTGCTCGGCAATGCCGGACGCGGTGCGGCAGCCGGTGCCGCCGGTGGCGGCGCCCAGGGCCTGATCAGCGGCCTGTTCCGCTCGTCCGGGCCAAGCCCGCTGTACAAGGCTTATGTCGACCGTTGCCTGCGCGATCAGGGCTATGAAGTTCTAGGCTGGAAGTAGGCCAAGCCGTCGATTCGGCTTGCCGCAGCGCGCCCGCTGGCCTATCGTCGCGCCAACAAGCTGGGGGTGCCGGCTGTGACGATCATCCGATCGACGCGGCGGGCTGAGAGCAAACCCTTGGAACCTGGCCGCGGCCTTCTGACGTTATGGAGCCCGGCGTAGGGAAGGCTTGCGGCCTGCCGCGCATTCGCGTGCTGCCGCGTCTTCCCGTCGATATGACCGAGGAAGACTCATGAGTGCCGTCCCGAAATCCGCCGTTGATGCGCTGACCCAGACCCGCGCCGATGAACTGAGCGCCGAGGTTCGCGAGCCGTTCGCCAGGAGCCGCAAGGTCTATGTCGAAGGCTCCCGCCCGGACATCCGCGTGCCGATGCGCGAAATCATCCAGACGCCGACCCGACTGCACAACAGGAAGGAAGGCGACGCGGGCGAAGTCGCCAATCCGCCGCTCACTGTCTACGACACCGCCGGCCCGTACACCGATCCGGAAGTCCGCATCGACCTGATGAAGGGCCTCGAGCCGCTGCGCGCGAACTGGATTGCCGAGCGCGGCGACACCGAAGAACTGAAAGGCCCGACCTCGATCTTTGGCCGCATCCGCGCCGCCGACGACAAGACCGCAGCCTTGCGCTTCAGCCATATCCGCAAGCCGCTGCGCGCCCGAACGATCAACGGGAAAGGCGCCAACGTCAGCCAGATGCACTACGCGCGTCAGGGCATCATCACGCCGGAAATGGAGTTCGTCGCGATCCGCGAGAACATCCGTGTGCAGGAACTGCACGACAGCTACCAGGCCGCCGGCTATCTGAAGCGTCACGCCGGCCAGAGCTTCGGCGCCAGCATCCCGGAAGTGATCACGCCGGAATTCGTCCGCAGCGAAATCGCCCGCGGCCGCGCCATCATCCCGGCCAACATCAACCACCCGGAACTGGAGCCGATGATCATCGGCCGCAACTTCCTGGTGAAGATCAACGCCAACATCGGCAACAGCGCCGTCACCTCGTCGATCGCCGAAGAAGTCGAGAAGATGGTCTGGTCGACGCGCTGGGGCGGCGACACGGTGATGGATTTGTCCACCGGCAAGAACATCCACGAAACCCGCGAGTGGATCATCCGCAACTCGCCGGTGCCGATCGGCACCGTGCCGATCTACCAGGCGCTGGAGAAGGTCAACGGCAAGGCCGAAGACCTGACATGGGAAATCTTCCGCGACACCCTGATCGAACAAGCCGAGCAGGGCGTCGACTACTTCACCATCCACGCCGGCGTGCGCCTCAAGTACATCCCGCTGACCGCCGAACGGGTCACCGGCATCGTCAGCCGCGGCGGTTCGATCCTCGCCAAGTGGTGCCTCGCGCATCACCAGGAAAACTTCCTGTACACGCATTTCGAAGACATCTGCGAAATCATGAAGGCCTACGACGTGTCGTTCAGCCTCGGCGACGGCCTGCGTCCGGGCTCGATCGCCGACGCCAATGACGCGGCCCAGTTCGGCGAGCTTGAAACGCTCGGCGAGTTGACCCAGATCGCCTGGAAGCACGACGTGCAGGTGATGATCGAAGGCCCCGGCCATGTGCCGATGCACCTGATCAAGGAGAACATGGAGAAGCAGTTGAAAGACTGCGACGAAGCGCCGTTCTACACGCTGGGGCCGCTGACCACGGACATCGCGCCGGGTTACGACCACATCACGTCCGGAATCGGTGCCGCGATGATCGGCTGGTTCGGCACCGCGATGCTCTGCTATGTCACGCCCAAGGAGCATCTGGGCCTGCCGGACAAGAACGACGTCCGCGTCGGCATCGTCACCTACAAGATCGCCGCCCACGCCGCCGACCTCGCCAAGGGTCATCCAGCCGCCCAGGTGCGCGACAACGCCTTGAGCAAGGCGCGCTTCGAGTTCCGCTGGGAAGACCAGTTCAACCTCGGCCTCGATCCCGAAAAGGCCAAGGAATTCCACGACGAAACTCTGCCGCAGGAAGGCGCGAAGCTCGCCCATTTCTGCTCGATGTGCGGCCCGCACTTTTGCTCGATGAAGATCACCCAGGACGTGCGCGACTACGCCGCTCAGCAGAAGCTCGATGCCGCAGATGCCCTGGCGCACGGCATGGCCGACAAGGCCGCCGAATTCAAGGCGGGGGGGGCGGAGGTTTATCGGCGGGAGTGAGGCAAGACATCGCAAGAGCGGCATTTTGATCGTCTTGTAACGATTTAATTGAAAAAGTCGTCACAAGAATTCACGATGCGAGCTCATGTGATGACTTGAGCGATCGCGATGGACTCCCGGCTTGGGCGCTATCAGCTGTGCAACACGACGGGAGAAAGCTACGGCGCTTTCATCCCGCCGCCGTTGCCGCCGCAGCCGCCACTCGTTTTCGATACCGAACTGCTGGCGCTGCTTGAAGAAGCCAATCGCCTGCTCGGCCGGCTGGATGGCCTGGCCAGCGCGCTGCCGGACCCGCAACTGTTGCTCTATCAGTACGTCCGCAAGGAAGCCGTGCTGTCTTCGCAGATCGAAGGGACGCAGTCGTCTCTGTCCGATCTGCTGATCCACGAACTAGACGAAGCACCGGGCGTGCCGGAAGACGATGTTGAGGAAGTGTCCTGCTATGTCCGGGCGCTGAATCACGGTCTCGATCGCCTGGCGTCCTTGCCACTGTCCTTGCGTCTGCTGAGGGAAATGCACGCAGTGCTGCTGGCCGGCGGTCGCGGTGCAGACAAGCAGCCGGGCGAGTTCCGGCGCAGCCAGAACTGGCTGGGCGGCACCCGGCCCGGCAACGCGGTGTTCGTGCCGCCGCCGCCGGAACAGCTGATGGACTGTCTCGGCCCTTTCGAGACCTTCCTGCATGACCCGCAGACCCCGCCGCTGATCAAGGCAGCGCTCGCCCATGTGCAGTTCGAGACCATCC
>NZ_JAHFRY010000007.1:0-5836 GCF_023266035.1 Nevskia sp. | reverse complement strand
TCCACCCGTTCCTGGATGGCAATGGCCGTCTCGGCCGCCTGCTGATCGCCCTCCTGTTGGTTGAAGCCAAGGTGCTGCAGTACCCGCTGCTGTATTTGAGCCTCCACTTCAAGGCCAATCGCAGCGAGTACTACGACCGCCTCAGCCGCGTGCGGACGCATGGCGACTGGGAAGGCTGGCTGCGCTTCTTCCTGCGCGGCGTCGTCAACACCGCCGCCGAAGCTTGCGCTACCGCCCGCCAGATCGTCGCTTTGTTCGATGCCGATCGCGCCCGCCTGCCGGCCATGGGGCGCTTGTCCGCTACCGCGCTGGCGCTGCACCGGCATCTCTGCACCCGGCCGGTCACCAACGTCGTGCAGGCGACGGCCGCCACCGGTATCGCCCGGTCCAGCGTGCTGACCGCTTTCGCCCGGCTGACCGAACTCGGCCTGGTTCGCGAAATGACCGGCTACCGACGCAATCGCGTGTTCGCCTACGACGCCTACCTGCGCCTGCTGACGCGCGATACCGAACCGCTGCCCAACTAATTCATCCGTCCCCGGAGCCTCTTTCATGACCACCAGCATCCAGCCCTTCCACCTGTCCATCCCCGAATCCCAACTCGTCGATCTGCGCCGCCGTCTGGAGCTGACGCGCTGGCCTGATCGGGAGACGGTCGTCGACTGGTCGCAGGGCGTGCCACTGGCACAGGCGAAGGCGCTGGTAGAGCATTGGCTGACGAAGTACGACTGGCGGCGCTGCGAAGCGATGCTGAACGGGCTCGGCCAGTTCACCACCGAGATCGATGGCGTGTCGATCCACTTCCTGCATGTGCGTTCGAAACACGAGAACGCGATGCCGATGATCATGAGCCACGGCTGGCCGGGTTCGGTGATCGAGTTCCACAAGGTGATCGGCCCGCTGACCGATCCGACCGCCCACGGCGGCCGCGCCGAGGATGCGTTCCATCTGGTCATCCCGTCGCTGCCCGGCTTCGGCTTTTCCGGCAAGCCGACCGCGGCCGGCTGGGGCGTGGAAAAGATTGCCAGCGTCTGGGCCGAGCTGATGCAGCGGCTCGGCTACGAGCACTACGTCGCCCAGGGCGGCGACTGGGGCGCGCTGGTGACCACCCAGCTCGGCAAGCTGCATCCGGCCGGGCTGGCGGCGATCCACGTCAATCTGCCGGTGGTGTTGCCGGCCGATCTCGGCCATAAATTCAGCGCCGAGGAAGCCGCGATGCTCGGCGCGCTGCAGCACTACGATCGTTGGGATTCCGGCTACTCGAAGCAGCAGTCGACGCGTCCGCAGACGGTTGGTTACGGGCTCGCCGATTCGCCTTCCGGCCAGGCGATGTGGATCTACGAGAAGTTCTGGAAGTGGATGGATTGTGGCGGTGATCCGCTCAGCGTGCTGGCGGCCGACGAAATCCTCGACAACGTCATGCTGTATTGGCTGAGCAACAGCGCCGCGTCCTCGGCCCGCCTGTACTGGGAGAGCTATCACGATGGCTTCATCGCCGTGCAGCTCGTGCTGCCGGTGGGCTGCAGCATCTTCGCCAAGGAGATCTACCGCGCGCCGCGCAGCTGGGCCGAGCGCTGCATGTCGAACCTGATCTACTGGAACGAGGTTCCGAAGGGCGGCCACTTCGCGGCGTTCGAGCAGCCGGGGCTGTTCGTCGACGAACTGCGCAACTGCTTCCGACTGGTGCGTTAGCGGAGCATTTCGGCGCGGTCTGATTGCAGGCCGCGATGTATGGGAAAATCGCGCCCGTCCCGGCCTTCCATCGCTCCGGGCTGCGAGTTTCGCCTCAAGCATGAGTACTCCCCAGCGCCTGTACCGCGTCACCTTCCTGAATCAGGGCAGCGTCTACGAGATCTACGCGCGCTCGGTCAGCCATGGTTCGATGATGGGCTTCGTCGAGATCGAGAAAATCGTTTTCGGTGAACGCAGCTCTATCCTCGTGGACCCCGGCGAGGAAAAGCTGAAAGCGGAATTCGCCAATGTTTCGCGCAGCTTCGTGCCGGTGCATGCCATCGTCCGCATCGACCAGGTCGACAAGGCCGGCGCCGCGCGGATCATGGCCGGGGGCGAATCCGGCAAGGTCATGCCGTTCCCGGTGTTCACGGGCGGTGGCGACCATAAGTCCTAGGCCTTCCACGTTCGGAGTTGTGTGATGCGCTTTGCCTATCTCGGCAGCGGCAGCAAGGGCAACGCGCTGATCGTCGAGGCCGGCGATACCCGCGTGCTGCTTGACTGCGGTCTGCCGCTGGTCGAGGTCGATGCGCGTCTCGCGCGGCTCGGCCTCATGGCCAGCGATCTGACCGCGATCGTCGTCACCCACGAGCATGGCGATCACATCGGTGGCGTGGCGAAACTCGCGCGTCGCAACAAGCTGCCGGTCTGGCTGACCGCCGGCACGCGGGCTGCGTGGAAAGCGGCGCCGGATGAATGGGTGCGCACCTTGAGTCCGCATCGGCCGATCACCATTGGCGCGCTCGAGATCGTGCCGTACCCGGTGCCGCACGATGCCCGCGAGCCCTGTCAGTACGTGTTCGGCCATGCCAGCAAGCGGGTCGGCGTGCTCACCGATGCCGGCAGCGTCACGCCGTACATGCGCGAATCGCTGACCGGGCTGGACGCCTTGCTGCTCGAGTTCAACCACGATCGGCAGATGCTGCTGAACGGCCCGTATCCGGCGTTCCTCAAATCCAGAGTGGCCGGCCCCAAGGGTCACCTGAGCAATGCCCAGGCGGCCGAGCTGCTCGGCAGTCTCGATATTTCCCGGCTTCAGCACCTGGTGCTGACCCATCTTTCCGAAACCAACAACACGCCGGAGCACGCGCTGGCAGCGGCTTCCGAAGTGCTTGGCGCCCAGCCCGACTGGCTGGTCTGCGCCCACCAGGACGCCGGCCTCGACTGGCGTCACGTCAACTGAGATAGAGAATTTCTGCAATGAGCCTGCACATCCTGTCTGGTGGCACCTCGCTGTCCGCGTTCCGTATCGAGCGCCTGCGCGCCAGCCTGGCAAGCCATGCGCCGGCGGTCAGCGGCCTGCGCGCCGTCGAGTTCTTCATGGTCGATGCCCAAGACGATGATGGGGGCGTCGATGAAGCCGCACTCTGCAAGTTGCTCGATGCCACGACGGCTCAGCTTCCGACTGCCGACGCGATGCTCTACATCGTGCCGCGCCTCGGCACCTTGAGCCCCTGGGCGAGCAAGGCCACGGACATCGCCAAGGTCTGCGGGCTGAAGGGCGTCAAGCGTGTCGAACGCGGGCGCCTTTATTTGCTCGATGGTGTGAAGAGCCTGCCGGCCGCAGCGCTGGCCGATCTGCATGACCCGATGACCGAATCGGTGCTGACCACGGTTGCCGATCTGCAGCACGTCTTCGCCAGCGGCACGCGCCGCAGCCTGCGCAGCGTCGATGTGCTGAGCGGCGGCCGCGAGGCGCTGGTCAACGCCAACCGCGACTGGGGCCTGGCGCTGTCGGCGGACGAGATCGACTACCTCGTTGCCCATTACACCGGCGTGGCCAAGAACCCGACCGACGCCGAGCTGATGATGTTCGCGCAGGTCAACAGCGAGCACTGCCGGCACAAGATCTTCAACGCCGAATTCACGGTCGATGGTGCGGTTCAGCCGGACTCGCTGTTCGGCATGATCAAGCTCACCTACAAGGCCTCGCCGGAAGGGGTGTTGTCCGCGTACAAGGACAACGCGTCAGTGATCGAAGGCCATCAAGCGATGCGCTTCTTCCCCGACAGCGATCGTGCCTGGCGCGAGCACGACGAGCCGGTGCACATCCTGATGAAGGTCGAGACCCACAACCATCCGACCGGCATCTCGCCGGCCGCCGGTGCGGCCACCGGCTCCGGCGGCGAAATCCGCGACGAAGCAGCGACCGGCCGGGGTGGTCGCCCGAAGGCTGGCTTGTCCGGCTTCACGGTGTCGAACCTGCGGATTCCCGGTTTCGTGCAGCCCTGGGAACAGGATCTTGGCAAGCCGGCGCGCATCGCCAGCGCGTTGCAGATCATGCTCGACGGCCCGATCGGCGCCGCCGCCTACAGCAATGAATTCGGCCGCCCGGTGCTCAACGGCTATTTCCGCACCTACGAGCAGAAGCTGCCGGACGGCAGCATGCGCGGCTATCACAAGCCGATCATGATCGCCGGCGGCTACGGCAACATCCGTGGCCAGCACGTCGAAAAGCTCGCCGTCGTCGAAGGCGCCAAGCTGGTCGTGCTCGGCGGCCCGGCGATGCTGATCGGCCTCGGCGGCGGTGCCGCGTCGTCGATGGCGACGGGCGCATCCAGTGCCGAACTGGACTTCGCTTCGGTGCAGCGCGCCAACCCGGAACTGGAGCGTCGCTGCCAGGAAGTCGTCGACCAGTGCTGGGCGCTCGGCGAACAGAATCCGATCCTGTCGATCCACGACGTCGGTGCCGGCGGCATCTCCAATGCGCTGCCGGAACTGGTGCACGCCGACGATCGCGGCGGCCATTTCAAGCTGCGCGATGTGCAGAGCGCCGATCCGGCCCTGAGCCCGATGGAAATCTGGTGTAACGAATCGCAGGAGCGTTACGTCCTCGCGATCGCGCCGGAATCGGTCGCCGTGATCCAGGCGATGTGCGAACGCGAGCGCTGCCCGTTCGCCGTGGTCGGCACCGCGACGGCCGTGCAGCAGCTGATTGTCGAAGACACGCTCGATGGCAGCTTGCCGGTCGACATGCCGATGCCGGTGCTGCTCGGCAAGCCGCCGAAGATGCAGCGAGTGACGGTGCGCAAGCCTCCGGTCAGCGCGCCGCTGGCCTACCCGCCGGCCGGCGATGCCGCGCAGAAGGCCTTCATCAAGGACGCCGCCGAGCGCGTGCTGAAGCTGCCTACGGTCGCCTCGAAGCAGTTCCTGATCACCATCGGCGATCGCACCGTCGGTGGTCTCACCGTGCGCGACCAGATGGTCGGCCCCTGGCAGACGCCGGTCGCCGACGTCGCCGTGACCGCAACCGGTTTCGAAGCGACGACCGGCGAGGCGATGGCGATGGGCGAACGCCCGACCATCGCCCTGCTCGATGCCGCCGCTAGCGGCCGCATGGCGGTCGCCGAAGCGGTGCTGAACATCGCCGCTGCCCACGTCACCAAGCTGTCCGACATTCGCCTGTCGGCGAACTGGATGGCCGCCTGCGGTCAGGGTGATGAGGACGCGCGCCTGTTCGATGCGGTGGAGGCGATCGGCCGCGAGCTGTGCCCGGCGCTCGGCATCGCGATTCCGGTCGGCAAGGATTCGCTGTCGATGAAGTCGGTCTGGCAGGACAACGGCGAAACGAAGACCCAGACCTCGCCGCTGAGCCTGGTGATCACCGCGTTCGCGCCGGTCGCCGACGTGCGCAAGACGCTGACGCCGCAGCTCAAGGCCGAGGCCGCCAGCCGTTTGATGCTGGTCGACCTCGGTGCTGGCAAGAACCGCTTGGGCGGTTCGGCGCTGGCGCAGGTGTTCGGTGCGGTCGGCGACAGGGCGCCGGATCTCGACGATCCCGCGCGCCTGAAGGCCGCGTTCGACTGGCTGCAGACGATGAACGCGGCCGGGCATTTGCTGGCCTATCACGATCGCTCCGACGGCGGCCTGTTCGCCTGCTTGAGCGAAATGGCTTTCGCCGGCCGCAGCGGCATCGATGTGGCGCTCGACGCGCTCGGCCCTGATCCGGTCGCAGCTCTGTTCAACGAGGAGCTTGGTTTCGTCGTCCAGCTGAAGCTCGCCGATGTCGACGCCGCCGTCGCCAGCGCCCGCGCTGCCGGCTTGCACGCCGGGCTGATCGGCGAAGCCAGCGCCGACGAAAAGATCACCATTCATCATGGTGGCA
>NZ_JAHFRY010000200.1:956-5479 GCF_023266035.1 Nevskia sp. | reverse complement strand
GGCCGCTCATTCGGGGCCGTGGATACTGGGGCCGACCTACAGTGCGCTCGATCCTTTCGTCTTCACGCTGTCTCGCTGGACGCGCGGCTTCACCGGGCCTGCAAGCCAACCGGCCCGCGACTATCCTCACCTCGGCCCTTATCTGCGGCGAATGCTGGAGCGCCCTGCCGTGCAGCAGGTGCTGGCGGCGGAGCAGCTACAGCAACCCTGGATCTGATCCCCACGCTTCAATCAGGAGGACTGACGATGACCAAGAACACCATCTGCCTGTGGTACGAGCATGACGCGGAAGCGGCCGCAGGCTTCTATGCGAAGACGTTCCCCGACAGCGCCGTGACCGCGGTACATCGGGCGCCGTCCGATTTTCCCGGCGGCAAGGCGGGCCAGGTGCTGACCGTCGAGTTCACGGTTTGCGGCGTGGCGTGCATGGGCCTCAATGGCGGGACCGCGTTCCAGCAATCCGAGGCGTTCTCGTTCCAGATCGCCACCGATGACCAGGCGGAAACGGATCGCTACTGGAACGCGATCGTCGGCAATGGTGGTGTGGAGAGCGCCTGCGGCTGGTGCAAGGACAAATGGGGGCTGTCGTGGCAGATCACCCCGCGCGTGCTGACCGAGGCGATGGCCAAGGGCGGCGATGTGGCGAAGCGCGCGTTCGCGGCGATGATGGAGATGCGGAAGATCGACGTCGCGAAGATCGAGGCGGCGGTGCGCGGTGAGGCTTCCGCTTGATCAGGTCTGCGTTGCACTCGCTCTGACGCTGACGGAAACATCCATCTGCTCGAAGTCCTCCGGCGCGCCGATATAGCCGCCGGTCACCGGCATGATCTGCCTGTTGAGGCGAGCGAACGCGACCGGCACGAGCTGACTGCCGCCGACTCTTTGATTCGACGGATCGAAAGCAATCCAGCCGGCGCCGGGCAAATACACTTCCGCCCAGGCATGCGTGGAGCCCGCGTCTTCGTCCTTCTGATCCGGATCGAAGAGATAGCCCGACACCGCCCGGGCGCCGAATCCCAGGTGGCGCGCCGCCTCGATGAACAACGCCGCAATATCGCGGCACGAGCCACTGCCCAGTTCCAGCGTGCTGCTTGGCGACTGCGTTCCTTCTTCATCGCGGACACGGTAGCGAACGTCGCCGAGCACGCCGGCGTTGAGGTCCTTGAGCAGGGACAGGCTGTCGGTCTGCAGTGCGGACACGAAGCCACGCGCCCAGGCGCCCAAGCGCTGTGGATCAGGCGTCAGCCAGTCCGGCTGGGCAAGCGCACCCAGATCAACGACATCGTCGAGCGAGTAGGCAAACGGATAGCTGTGGGCATCCGGCGAGATCGCGAAGATCGGCCATTCCGGCGCCGTGTGCTCGACCACTGCTTCGCTGGTGATGGTCAGTTCGCGGGTCGGCTCAGCAAAGGTCGCCGTCGCGATCAGATTGCCGAATACGTCCGCGCTCCAGGTGACCTCGGCGGGCGGCACACATTCCAGGGACCGCTGCACCGTGAACAGTTCGCCGCTGTCACGCGGGGTGATGATGAGCTGGTGCGGCTGCAGCGTGATCGCCCGCGCGTACTGGTAGCGCGTGCGGTGCTTGATGGTCAGTTGCATGAAACGCTGGCGCCTTCGGTTCAGGGGCTTGGGGAAAGCCGTCGCTGTTTTCAATCACCGCGAATATACCGTCTGCCTGCAACGCAGCGATCCCGTCAGGGTGCACAGGCCCTGGTTAACTAGCGCGTCTGCATGCGGATCCAGGCTTTGCGGAAATGCAGCGGTGTCTGCCCGCACCAGCTCTTGAAGGCCCGGGTAAAGGCGCTCTGTTCGGAGTAGCCGAGCAGCAAGGCGGCATCAGATAGCGGTATGCGAGGGTCGGCGAGATATTTCTTGGCGAGCTGAAAGCGCAACTGGCTGAGCAGACCCTTGTAGCTGAGGTTGCGTTCTTCGAGTCGGCGATACAGCGTGCGCGTCGGCAGCTGCAGTCGCACCGCGACCTGCTCGGCTGCGGGCTCGCCTTCCTGCAGCGCTTTGACGATCTGATGCTGCAGGCGCGCGAGAAAGCTGTCGGCTTGCGGCAGCACCTGCAGCAGAGCCTCGGCCTGTTGATCAAGCAGGACGCGCAGATGCGGATCGCTGCTGTTGATCGGCAGCGCCAGCGCGTCCAGCGGGAAGTGCACGATCAGCGTCTTCGCCTTGAACCGAACCGGACAACCGAGCAGCGCTTCGTAGACTGCTACATCGCCCGGCGCTGGCTCGGGAAAGTCGACCGCTGCTGGCTTGAGGCTGTGATCCGACGTGAGCGTGCGTGCAAGCTGCAGCAGGCTGGCGGCAAGGACTTCGTTGGATAGGCGCGTCGAACGCCCGTAGGACGGATCCCAGCTGAGTTGCATGTCGCGGGCCTGCTGATTCGCGAGGGTGGGCGTCAGGTTGTGCAGCAGGGGCTGGAAGCGCTGAAAGCGCATCAGCGCCTGTTCGAGCGTGTCGCAGGACGCGACCAGATAACCCAGCACGCCGAAGTGGTGAATCTTGAAGTGCTGGCCGATGCGCAGCCCGACAGCGGGTACGCCCTGCGCCTGCGCGATGTCTTCGAGTGCCGACCACCAGATGGCGATGGGCATGCGCTGACTGTTGCGATGCTGCGCGAGGGTCTGGCGCAGCGCCGGCAGCGCGATCTTGCAGGCATCCAGATAGCCGAGCAGCAGCTCTGCAAGACCGCTCCAGACAAAAACGCCCTCCGCCATGTGCGCCCTCCGTGGCGCAGATTGTCAAAAACGCGGACGGGGCGTCAATACGAGGGCAAGACCTGACCGCCATGATTCGGGCCTGTCACCGTCCCATCCCAGCAACAGTCCATCTTCTCGAACTCATGAATATCAAAGTCACATCATCTGGTCAGGCCTGCGGCGCAGCGGTGACGGGCGTCGATCTGTCACTAGCGATCGATGCAGCGACGATCGCCACACTTCGCGCGGCATGGCTCGAACATCATGTGCTCGCGTTTCCCGACCAGACCTTGAGCGACGATGACCTGGAGCGCATCACACTGTACTTCGGCGGCTTCGGCGTAGATCCATTCATCGCCCCGATCCCCGGACGCAAGCACATCATCGCGGTCGAGCGACGCGCCGATGAAACCTCCTCGCTGTTTGCCGAGTCCTGGCACAGCGACTGGAGCTTTCAGGCGCAGCCGCCTTCCGGAACCTGCCTCTACGGCAGGGTGATCCCGCCGGTCGGTGGCGACACGCTGTTCGCCGACCAGCATGCGGCGCTCGATGAGATGCCGGATAGCTTGCGCAAGCGCATCGAAGGTCGCATCGCCATCCACTCGGCGAAACGTGCCTACGCGCCCGACGGCTTGTATGGCGCCAGCGACAAGAAAGGACGCTCCATGGTGATCCTGCCGGCGAAGGATGCCGCGAACACCCAGCACCATCCGCTGATCCGCAAGCACCCGGAGACGCAACGTGAAGGGCTGTTCGGCTGTTTCGGCTACATCATCGGTATTGAAGGAATGGACGATGCCGAATCGATGCCGCTGCTGATGGAGCTGTACCAGTGGCAGTCACGCGAAGCCTTCGTCTACCGCCATCGCTGGCAGACGAAGATGCTGGTGATGTGGGACAACCGTTCAGTCTTGCATGCGGCGACGGGCGGATACGCGGGGCATCACCGGCTGCTGCACCGAACGACGATCGCCTCTGTCCAAGCCGCATGAGCGGAGATTCAGGGACAGCACGCCGGCATTCCGTCGACTCGCCGTCAGCCTGCGCTCGACAAAGTGACCGAGGCGGTAGGTAGCCGACACAAACGAAAATAATTGTTCCGCACCTGTCGAAATCCCTGGGGGTCGTTCGTCGTACAGAAGACAGCCCAACTGGTTGCCGCCCCAACCCACAGGAGAAGCATCATGACCAAGACGATTTTCGTAAGCCTGCCCGTCACCGACCTCGGTGTGTCGATGCGCTTCTACCAATCCCTCGGCTTCGTGAACAACCCGCAGTTCACGGACGATACGGCTGTCTGCATGGTCTGGAGCGAGACGATCAACGTGATGCTGCTTACCCACGCGAAATGGCGCACGTTCACGACTCGCCCCATCCCGCCGTCAACGTCGAGCGAAGTGTCGCTGGCCCTTACCTGCGACAGCCGTGAAGCGGTGGATGCGATGAACGCAGCGGCGGCCGCGAATGGCGGAACAGGCGACATCAATCCAATTCAGGATCACGGCTTCATGTACGGCCGGGACATGGCGGACCCGGACGGCCACATCTGGGGCGCGATGTGGATGGATATGGCGGCCTTCCCTTCGGGTTAGAGGAAGAGAAAGAGGCGGGTGCGCTGCCAAGAGTCCACTTGGGGCCGAAAGCTGAAGGCGACAGCGGACTGCCTTGCGTCGGCAGCGATCGGGGGGCAGGTCCTCTTTGCAAGCGGCGCATTCCGGTGCGCCGCTGCAGCGGTCGGGAATGCCTGCGGTCGCATCATTTGCACCGGTCACCCAAGCAGTCGCGAATGTCCCTCACATGGGACGGCCGGCC
>NZ_JAHFRY010000200.1:0-946 GCF_023266035.1 Nevskia sp. | reverse complement strand
GCCGGTTCTCGATCCAGAGTTCGATGACGCCGAACATGCCGCCGCGCTTCCGGTACTTGGCCGGCCAGCCTTCGCGTGCCGCGATCGCCATCACCTGGTCCTGCGCAAGCGCGGTGGCGATGGCCGCGTGGCTGGCGGTGTAAACAGCGCTATGGCCTTTCTCGCCGATCGCGTCGGCATCGCCCTCCGCTTCGCGAAGCGCGACATCGAGTGGATACACCTCCACAGCTGAGCCGCGCTGATCACCGGCGAGCGCGATCCAGCCGTTGTCCGATACCGGCGGGAAAGGCAGCGCCTCGCCGCCCCAGAACTCGGCAATGACGGTGGCGACGTGACGCGGATCGTGGGCTGCGATAGACATGTGGAACAGCATAGCGAGACCTTTCTTTGTGATGTCGTGGATAGGCTATGATTTGGCACAAATAGTGTCAATATCAATTTTCCGGAATCCAGTCATCGAAACATGAGTGAAGTCACAGTTGCTCCGATAGGGCTGCGCGATCAGAAGAAGGACGCTCTCAGAAGCCGGGTGGCAAATGAGTTGATTGCCCTCGTTTCGGAGGGGCGTCTGGATCTGACCCACGATCTGGTTGCCGAGCGCCTCGGCATTCCGCGGCGCACCTTGTACCGGTACTTCCCGAACCAAGAGGCGCTGATGCAGGCGGCCTGGGATCGGGTCACCGCGCTGGCCGGGCCGAACGTCACCTTCCCGCGCTGCGAGGACGATCTCGTCAATCAGCTTCCGGATATCTACAAGGGTTTCGACGCCATCGCCCCGATCGCGACTTTGGTCAGAAGCACACCGCAAGGCCGTGCGATGCGTCTGTCGCAGAAGAAGCGCCGCGTCGCCAGCTATCTCGCAGCAACATCGGACGCGGTTCGTCAGCTCCCGGCCAAGGATCGGAAACTGGCAGTCGCCATCCTCCAGGTCCTGCACACCACACCC
>NZ_JAHFRY010000006.1:44416-62510 GCF_023266035.1 Nevskia sp. | reverse complement strand
AACAAGAAAGCCGGCCTCTCCTCAGCGCCGGACACCGCGCTGTTCTTCGCCAACATCAACCGCTGCCTGACGCCGCCGCTGCGCAGCAATCTGCCGAACATCGTCAACGATGGCACCACGGTGTTGCTCGACAGCTACGATCGCTGCGCCGCGCCACAGCCGGTGAATTTCTACACGATCGACGGCGGTGGCCATACCTGGCCCGGCAATCACTATCAGCTGGGTTTTGCGGGCCGCACCACACAGGACATCGATGCCACGCGGGTGATCTGGGATTTCGTCAGCAACTACTCCCGCTGAGCTGAACACCGCTGCGGGAGCGGTCTACAGCCAGCCTTTCTGCCGCGCCAGCCGATAGGCCTCGATGCGGTTCGCCGCACCGAGCTTGCCGATCGCTTCCGACAGATAGTTGCGCACCGTGCCGTGTGACAGGTGCAACTGGGTGGCGATCTCCGCGGAGGCCAGGCCTTCGCCGGCCAGCCGCAGCACGCGGCGCTCGCGTTCGTTGAGCGGGTCCGGCTCGCCCCAGGCTTCCAGCGCCAGCTGTGGATCGATCACCCGCCCGCCGTGCTGCACCTTGCGCAGTGCTTCGGCGAGCTGTTCGGCCGGCGCATCCTTGAGCAGATAGCCGACCACGCCGGCATCGAGCGCCCGGCGCAGGTAACCGGCGCGAGCAAACGTGGTGACGATCACCACCTTGCAGCGCAGGCCGCGTTCGGCAATCCGCGCCGCCAGTTCCAGGCCGCTGAGCCTGGGCATCTCGATGTCGGAGACCAGCAGATCGGGCTTCAGCTGCTGCACCGCCAGCCAGGCCGCTTCACCGTCCGCGTAAGCGCCGACCACATCGATATCCGCTTCCAGATCAAGCAGCGCGGACAAAGCCCCGCGCACCATCGCCTGATCCTCGGCCAGCAGCACGCGGATCGCGCCCAGCGCCTTGCCGTTGCTGATGGCGTCGCCGCTCATGCCAGCGAGGCCGGCACGACGGCAGCGATCGGAGCCGCTACAGGATGGGTCGGCAGCCGCAGGCTCAGACGGGTACCGCGGCCGGGTGGGGATTCGATGCTCAAGCTTCCGCCGAGCGCTTCCAGGCGCTGCCGCATGCCCTGCAGGCCGTTGCCGAACCGGCCGTCGTCGATGCCCCCGCGGCCATCGTCGGCAATGCTCAGTTCGATCGCCACGCCATCCTGCTGCAGGTCCAGCAGCACGTTGGTGGCACCGGCATGGCGATGGACGTTGGTCACCGCTTCACGCAGGCACATCGCCAGCGCGGCATCGACGCTCAGCGACAGTTCGGGCAGCCGCTCGGCACCGCTCAAGGCCACGCCGGAGGATTCCAGCAGCAGCCGGGCCGAGACCCGTTCCGCGGCGAGACCGCTGGCGCGAATGCCGGTGACCGCGGCACGAACCTGGGTCAGCGATTCGCGTGCGACCTGGTGCAGTTCGCGGACATGCTCGCGCGCCGCCTGCGGATCACGCTCGAACAGACGGTCGGCCAGCTCGCTCTTGATCGCGATCAGCGACAGCGTGTGGCCAAGCAGATCGTGCAGATCGCGGCCGATGCGTTCGCGCTCGGCACTTGCGGCGAGTCGCCGGACTTCCTGCTGCGACAGCCGCAGTTCGCTGTCATGGCGAGCGTTGATGCTGAAGAACAGGTTGAGCAGGCCGATGATGGTGCAGGTGGCGACCGCGCCGATGGTCACCGGCAGCGGCAGCCGATCGAGCAGGGCAGTGACCGAGAACATCGCCATGAAGGCTGCCAGCCACAGCAGCGAGCGCTTCGGCGTGGTGCAGAACGGAAACAGTGCGCAGGCGTAGATGGCATAGGACCAGGTCTTGGTCGTCGGCAAACTCACCAGGCCGAGCACGGCGATCGCGACGGTGTAGTGGACAACTCGGGCGCCGTCGCCATACCAGGCTTTCAGATACAGCCACAGGAACAGCGGCACCGTGGCGTAGGTGCCTGCGGTGATCAGCAGGCTGCTGTCCTTGCGCATCCAGGGCGCGGCGAACACCCAGAACAGCCAGATCAGATGCAGCAGCGGAAACCAGCTGCCGCCGGTCAGCAGACCACCGCGCCCGATCCGGATCGCGATGCACTGAGGGTGCGGCCTGAGCAGGGTTTCAAGCATCGAGCGGCGAGGGCTGGCTTCCGTCCGATGCTGAGGCCCGCAGGTGGACTGGGCAAGCGCTGCGCTGACGTCGTTCATGGCGGCTTACACCCACCAGCCGTTGGTGATGAAGATGCGACGGCTGGCACCTTCTGTCTCCACAGCCTTGGTCGTTGTTGCCTTGGGCGGCGCGTATTGCGTCCGCGACGCCAGCGACGGAGACGATGCCGAGATGCGCGACCAGGCCGCGGTATGCGGCAGCCCCAGCACCCCGAAGCTGCCGACGATGCAGGCAGCTGCGACCAGCTTCCGGATCAGGCCTTGCAGCAGGTACTGCTTCGAGTTCGACGGGTTCATCAGGTATCCCTCCGTTGTTGCGGAAAGATTAGAACCTGTAGGGAGCCGTGAGCAGTTCAGTGCGTCAGCGAAGCGCCATGACAACTGTCATGCCGTGGCCCCGGAAAAGCTAATCGCGGAAGCGCTTGAGCAGATCGCCATAGGCCTCGATGCGGCGGTCGCGCAGGAACGGCCACCAGCGGCGCACGTTCTCGGAACGCGCCAGGTCGATGTCGACGACCAGCACCTCGGCGTCCTCGGTGCCGGCGCGGGCCAGGAACTCGCCCTGCGGGCCGGCGACGAAGCTGGTGCCCCAGAACTTCGCGCCGTCGGTCAGAGCGCTCGGGTCCGGCTCGTAGCCGATGCGATTGGCGACCAGCACCGGCAGGCCGTTGGCCACCGCATGCGAACGCTGGATCGTCACCCAGGCTTCGCGCTGCCGCTCCCGCTCCTCGAACGGATCCGCCGGATTGGCGCCGATCGCGGTCGGATAAAGCAGCAGATCGGCCCCGGCCAGCGCCATCAGCCGTGCCGCTTCCGGATACCACTGATCCCAGCAGACCAGCAGGCCGAGCTTGCCGACGCTGGTCTGGATCGGCTCGAAACCTAGGTCGCCGGGCGTGAAATAGAACTTCTCGTAGTAGCCCGGATCGTCCGGGATATGCATCTTCCGGTACTTGCCGGCGAGGCTGCCGTCGCGCTCCATCACCACCGCGGTGTTGTGATAAAGCCCCGGCGCACGACGCTCGAACAGCGAGCCGACCAGCACGATGCCCAGCTCCTTCGCGAGCCCGCCGAGCCATTCGGTGGATGGTCCGGGAATGCTTTCGGCGAGATCGAACAGATCGGTCGATTCGTGCTGGCAGAAGTACAGGCCGGTATGCAGCTCCTGCAGCATCACCAGCTGCGCGCCTTGCGCGGCCGCTTCGCGGACGCCGGCTTCGCTGGCGGCGATGCTGATCGCCCGGTCACTGGAACAGGCTTGCTGGACCAGGCCGACTCTCAGGTTCTTGGTCTTCGTCGTCATCGCGTCTCTCAGTGGGCCGGCAGCTGCATGGTCACGCAGTGCAGGCCGCCGTACTGCTGGATCAGCGCATTGCAGTCGATGCCGATCACTTCGCGATCCGGGAACAGCGGCCGCAGGCGGCACAAGGCTTCCTCGTCGAGCGCCTGGCCGTAGATCGGCACCAGCACCGCGCCGTTGAGGATCAGGAAATTCGCGTAGCCGGCCGGCAGGCGGCGGCCATCGTCGGCATCGAAGATCGCCTTCGGCAGCGGCAGGCCGACCAGCTTGTACGGCTTGCCCTGCCAGTCGCGCAGCGCCCGCAGTTCCTCGGCCATCGCGGCGAGATCGGCGTAGTGCTCGTCGGTTTCGTCTTCGCAGGCCTGGTAGGCGATCGTCGTCGCATCGCAGTAGCGGGCGATGGTGTCGATATGGCCGTCGGTGTCGTCACCGATCAGGTCGCCGTGTTTCAGCCACAGCACGCGGTCGAGACCGAGCTGGTCTTTCAGCAGCGTTTCGATCTGCTCACGGTTCAAATGCGGATTGCGGGTATCGGCGAGCAGGCAGCGCTCGGTAGTCAGCAGGGTGCCGTGACCATCGACTTCCAGCGCCCCGCCTTCGAGCACGAAGTCGAGCGTTTCCACCGGCGCCGACCAGGCACCGTACTGATCGAGCTTAGCCGTCAGGGCGTTGTCGCGGGTCGCGGAAAACTTGTTGCCCCAGCCGTTGAAGGTGAAATCGAGATGGACGAAACCCGAGCCGCGCCGGACCGTGATCGGGCCGTGGTCGCGGGCCCAGACATCATCGTTGGCCACTTCATGGACGATCAGCCGCTCGCGCGGCACGCCGGCTTCGGTCAACCGCGCCTGCAGCGCGTCGGCACCGTCGGCAACGTTGACGTGCACGCCCTGATAGCGGCCGATGGCGACGGCAATGGCGATGAAATTGCGCTCGACGGCGTCGAAGTGACGGGCGAAATCACCGTCACGGCGCGGCCAGGTCAGCATCACGGCGGCTTGGGGCGCCCACTCGGGCGGCAGGGTCTGGCGGTGGCTCATGGCGAAATATCGGACCGGCTGGGGGCGTAGGCGAAGCCTGATTATCTCAGGTCCGCATGACGCTCCGCGGAAGCTCAGCTACCTGCTGATAACTCGTTGGTATTGAACAGCGGCGCCGGCCGATCCGGGACCACGGCATCGACAACGTGATCGTTCTCGAAGAACACCGAGAAACTGCTGTAGTCCCAACGGGTGATCCGCGGCTGAGCCGGCGAACTGCCACCGACGGCCGCATGGCGGAGTTTCGGTTCTCCGTAGTGCTTCAGCACTTTCGACTGCACTTCGCCGCGTGCGGGCAGATCGACGCTCGTGTCAGCGGCAGGATTCGCCGGCAGCGTCAGCACGTCGGCAGTCACCGGCAGCACGGTGACGAGCAGACCGAACCCGCAAGCAGCGATCGTCTTGTGCATGGGAGTGCGGGCCTGAACCGAGGGGGCGGGAGATCGGGAAAAAGGATAGCACCGGGTCGCGAACAGGAAACTCGCGGCGCGGTGCGTTCATCGCCGGCCTGCATCCGCTCATCACCCCTCGTCCGTACACATGGTCATGAATGAGGGACGCGTGGCCATAGTGGTCGCGGCGCTGGGTCCCGATGATTTACCGAGGATTCGGCATGTCGCGTTTGCCGAGTCCTGTGGTTCACCCAGGGGTTGGAACTTGGCCGGTTCCGCGCAAGCGGGACCGGTTTTTTTACGCCTCGATTCAGTATTCAGGCCTTGGCGAGCGCCTGCGCACGCAGCTCCGAAATGATGCCTTTCAGCTCCGGCACGCAGGAGCCGCAGTTGGTGCCGCATTTCAGCTTCGCCCCCAGCTCGGCCGGCGTTGCACAACCGCCTCTGACGGCCGCTTCGATGGTCTTGCGGCCGACGCCGTAGCAGGAGCAGACGGTGGCGCCGGCATCGTCGCCACGGGCCAGCGGTTCACCGACCAGCAGGCCGATGCGGTCTGCCACTTCGAGCTGATCCTTGGCGAACAGGCTCGACAGCCAGGCACGCGAGGGCAGATCCGGACGCGGCGAGATGAACAGGCAGGCCTCGATGCGGCCGCCGACGATCAACGCGGCGCGATAGATGTTGGCGGTGCTGTCCTCGTACTCGAGCCAATCGGCGTCTTCGCTAGCGCCGAGCATCGCTCTGGCGCGGCTGGCCCAGCTGGCATCGCTGCGCCGGCCGGCGAGTTCGTGGCGGGTATAGCCATCGCCGGTGATCCTGGTCCACCAGGCGGCATCGGCGGTCAGTGATTTCAGGTCGCCTTCACGACTCGAGTCGCCTGATTCGCCGTCCCGGTTCAAGGCAAAGCCATGCCAGGCGACCAGGAACGGTTCGACCCGCGCCGGCGTGTGCTTGAACTCCGGCTCGCCAGATACCGGATCGACCACCGGATTGACCAGTGCGCCGACTCTCGCGTCCGACGCGAACTGGGCGTTCCAGTGGATCGGCACGAACACGCTCTTGCGCGGCATTTCGCCGGACAGCCGTACCCGCACCACGCAGCTGCCGTGCGCCGAGGAGACCCGCGCCAGTTCGTGCTCGCGCACGCCGCAGAGCAGTGCGTCCTGCGGATGCAGATCGACGAAGGGTTCGGAGACGTGAGTGGCCAGACGCGGCGCCAGGCCGGTACGGGTCATCGTGTGCCAGTGATCGCGGACCCGGCCGGTGTTCAGCACCAGCGGATAGTCGTCATCGAGCCGCTGGCCCGGCATCTGCGGCGTGGTCGGCACGAAGCGGGCGCGGCGGTCCGGCGTGTAGTAGCGGCCGTCGGCGAAGACTGCCGCCGGTGCGGCAGCAACTGGCCAGCGGATCGGCTGCAAGGCGTCATAAGCCGTCTTGCCCAGACCGATCAGGCCGGACAGGTTCAGATAGCGCGGCGAAGCATCGTCGGCGTTACCGAACGCCGTCAGCCGCGCATGCTCGTCGAAGATCTCGTCCGCCGATTGATACGGGAACTGCGCGCCGTAACCCCAGCGCCGCGCCACTTCGGATAGCGCCCACCAGTCCGGGCGTGCTTCGCCGGCCGCAGGCAGGAAGGCGCGCTGGCGCGAGATGCAGCGCTCGCTGTTGGTGACCGTGCCGTCCTTCTCGCCCCAACCCTGTGCGGGCAGCAGCACGTGGGCGTAGGCGGTGGTATCGGTGTTCGCCATCACATCGGAGACCACCACCAGCTCGCACTTGGCGAGTGCGCGCTTGACCTTGTCGGCATCGGGCAGGCTGACCACAGGATTGGTCGCCATGATCCATACCGCCTTGATCTGGCCTGAGTCGATCGCATCGAACAGGTCGACGGCCTTCAGGCCGGGCTTGTCGGCGATCGCCGGGCTTTGCCAGAAGCTCTGCACCAGTTCGCGATGCGCCGGCGCATCGAGATCGAGATGCGCGGCCAGCATGTTCGACAGACCGCCGACTTCACGGCCGCCCATCGCGTTCGGCTGGCCGGTGATCGAGAACGGCCCGGCACCGGGCTTGCCGATACGGCCGGTCAGCAGATGACAGTTGATGATCGCGTTGACCTTGTCGGTGCCGCTCGACGACTGGTTGACGCCCATCGAGAACGCGGTGACCACTTTCGCGGTGCGCGCGAACAGCCGATAAAACTCGGCGAGCACCGATTCCTGCAACTTGCATTGCGCGGCCACCGAACGCAGATCGCCGGCGGTGTTGTCGGCAATCGCCATCGCTCGCGCGAGGCCCGAGGTGTGACCGTCGGTGAAGGCGGTATCGACGACGCCATGCTGGTGCAGGAAGCTCATCAGGCCGTTGAACAGCCAGACGTCGGTGCCCGGGCGGATCGGCAGATGGAGATCGGCCATCTCGCTGGTCGCGGTGCGGCGCGGATCGATGACCACCAGCTTCATCTCCGGCCGCCGCTCGCGCGCCTTGACCAGACGCTGGAACAGGATCGGATGGCACCAGGCGGTGTTCGAGCCGACCAGCACCACGAGGTCGGCCAGCTCCAGATCCTCGTAGGACACCGGCACGATGTCCTCGCCGAACGCGCGCTTGTGGCCGGCCACCGCGGAGGACATGCACAGCCGCGAATTGGTGTCGATATTGGCGCTGCCGATGAAGCCTTTGACCAGCTTGTTGGCGACGTAATAGTCCTCGGTCAGCAACTGGCCGGAGACGTACCAGGCCACGCTGCCCGGGCCGTGCTGATCGATGATCCGCTGGAAGCCGCTGGCAACCTGATCGAGTGCGCTGTCCCAGCTAACACGCTTGAAGCCATCGGCTTCCCGACGTGCCGGATAGAGCAGCCGGCCCTTCGGCAGCATGGTTTCGCCGAGCGCTGCGCCCTTGACGCACAGGCGGCCGTAGTTAGTCGGGTGCAGGGTGTCGCCGGCCACCTCGACCTTGTCCGCTTTCACCGTCACGGCAACGCCGCAACCGGTGCCGCAGTAAGGGCAGGTGGTCAGGATCACCGGGTGAGTCTGCGTGCTGCCGTCCATCATGCTGCCTGGGGCTCGCAGTAACCGCGTCCAAACAGCAGGCGCTGGCGCAGCGCACTGATGTCGACGCGTTTCTGCATCAATTCGAAATACCAGGGGCCATCGCCGACTTCGCCGTAAAGCACCACGCCGACGATGCAGCCGCCCTTCAGCACCAGGCGCTTGTAGACGCCGCGGCCGGGATCGCGCAGCACCAGGTCTTCGCTGTCCTTGTCGCCGATGAAATCACCGGCCGAGTACAGATCGATGCCGGTGACCTTCAGGCGTGTCGCAGTCACCGAGCCCGAGTAGCGGCGATGGCCGAGGCCGGCGAGATGCGCGGCGCAGACCTTGGCCTGTTCCCACAACGGCGCAACCAGCCCATAAACGTTCTTGCGGTGCTGCACGCATTCGCCGACGGCGTAGATGCGCGGATCGCTGAGGCTCTGCAGGCTGTCGTCGACGACGATCGCCCGCTCGACATGCAGGCCGGCGGCTTTCGCCAGTTCGACATTCGGCCGGATGCCGACCGCCATCACCACCAGGTCGGCGGCGATCTCGCTGCCGTCCTTGAACTTGATCGAGGTGACGCGTTCACTGCCGACGATCTCGGCGGTGTTCGCTTCGAGCAGGAAGCGCATGCCGCGCTTTTCGAGTGCAGTCTTCAGCAGCTTCGCGGCTGGCTTGTCAAGCTGGCGCTCCATCAGGCTGTCCATCACGTGGACGACGCTGACGTTCATGCCCTGGCGCAGCAAACCGTTCGCCGCTTCCAGCCCGAGCAGGCCGCCGCCGATGACCACGGCATGGCGATGATTGCGGGCTGCAGTCAGCATCGATTCCACGTCGTGGATATCGCGAAAGGCGATGACGCCGGGCAAGGTGTGGCCGGGCACCGGGATCACGAACGGCCGCGAACCGGTGGCGATCAGCAGGCGGTCATAAGGCACTTCGAGACCGCTGGCAGCGACCACGATCCGGCGCTGGCGATCGATCGCCGTGACCATGTCGCCGCTGTGCAGCGTGATGCCGTTGCGGGCGTACCAGGCGCGGTCGTGAGTGACGATGTCCTCGAACACCTTCTCGCCGGCCAGCACCGGTGACAGCAGGATGCGGTTGTAGTTGCCGTGCGGCTCGGCACCGAACACGGTGATGTCGAAGGCATCCGCTTCGAGCTTCAGCAGCTCCTCGACGGTGCGGATGCCGGACATGCCGTTGCCGATGACGACCAGCTTCGGGCGCGTCTTTCCCTCGACAGCAGGCGCGTTCACGACGCCCGCACCATGATCGCGCCGTCGTCGCCGCAGGTAACGGCCCAGGCCTTCACCGACCAGGCTTCGTCTTCCAGGCAGCGGCCGGTCTTCAGGCACAGATGGTTCTTGTAGACCGGCGAGGCGACGACCAGCGCTGGCCCGGTTTCGGTGCTCAGCTCGCCGATCAGGCCGCGGCTCAGCACGTTGGCCTGAGAGCGCACATCGAAGTTGTCGATCGCGAATATCCCGTTTTCTGGGCCACCCTCATCACCGTTCGGCGCCACGACCCGGAACACCGCGACCTGCGCATCACCCACCTTCGCGCAGACGCCGGTGTTCGGCACGATGTCATCGCGATGGCAGACGAAGGTCCAGCTGGCAGCGTCGGTCATGGCGCCACCTCAAGCTTCTTCTCGAGTGCCGATTTCGGCCGGATCTGACCGCGCTCGTCGACGAACTGGATGTTGCTGTCGGTATCCGCAGAGTTCACGAAATGGCTGAAGCGCTTCAGCGTTTCCGGCGTGGTGATCGCCTTCTTCCACTCGCATTCATAGGTTTCGACCTGGCGCGCCATGTCGGCTTCCAGCTCGGCGCAAAGGCCCAGCGAGTCGTCGATCACCACCTTCTTCACATAGCTCAAGCCGCCTTCGAGATTCTCGATCCAGGTCGCCGTGCGCTGCAGGCGATCGCCGGTGCGGATGTAGAGCATCAGGAAGCGATCGATCAGCTTGATCAGCGTTTCATCGTCGACATCGCTGGCCAGCAGTTCGGCATGGCGCGGCTTCATGCCGCCGTTGCCGGCGACGTACAGATTCCAGCCCTTTTCGGTGGCGATCACGCCGACGTCCTTGCTCTGCGCTTCGGCACATTCGCGGGTGCAGCCGGACACTGCCATCTTGATCTTGTGCGGCGAACGCAGGCCGCGATAACGCTCCTCGATCCTGATCGCCATGGTCACCGAGTCCTGCACGCCATAGCGGCACCAGGTGCTGCCGACGCAGGACTTCACCGTGCGCAGGCTCTTGCCGTAGGCATGGCCGGACTCGAAACCGGCGGCGACCAGCGCGCCCCAGATCTCCGGCAATTGCTCGACCCGCGCGCCGAACAGATCGATGCGCTGCCCGCCGGTGATCTTGGTGTACAGGCCGTAATCCTTGGCGACCTGGCCGATGACGATCAGCTTGTCCGGCGTGATCTCGCCGCCCGGAATGCGCGGCACCACGGAGTAGGTGCCGTCCTTCTGGATGTTGGCGAGGTAGTAGTCGTTGGTGTCCTGCACCGAAGCGTGCTTGGGTTTGAGCACGTGCTCGTTCCAGCAGCTGGCGAGGATCGAGGCAACGGTCGGCTTGCAGACATCGCAGCCGCGGCCCTTGCCGTGGGCAAGGATGGTGTCGTCGAAAGTCTTCTGGCCACCGACCTTGACCAGATGGAACAGCTCCTGGCGCGAGTGCGCGAAGTGCTCGCAGATGTGGTTCAGCACCAGCACGCCGGATTTCTTCAGCTCGGCATCGAGCACCTGCTTGACCAGCGGCAGACAGCCGCCGCAACTGGTCGCCGCCTTGGTGCATTTCTTCAGCGCACCGAGGCTGGTCGCGCCGCCTTCGATCGCAGAACAGAGATCGCCCTTCGAGACGTTGTTGCAGGAGCAGATCGACGCCGTCGCCGGCAGCATGTCGATGCCGATGCCTTTCGAGCCGCCTTCCACACTCGGCAGGATCAGCGATTCCGGCTGTGCCGGCAGCGGAATGCCGTTCAAGGCCATCTGCAGCAGGGTGCCGTAGTCGTTGGCTTCGCCGACCAGCACCGCGCCGATCAGCAGCTTGCCGTCGGCGGTCACCACCAGCTTCTTGTAGTGGCCGGCGACGTCGTCGTTGAACAGATAGGTGAGGCTGCCCGGCGTCGAACCTTGGGCGTCGCCGATCGAGGCGACATCGACACCGAGCAGCTTCAGCTTGGTGCTCATGTCGGCACCGTTGAACTGCGGCGCGGCTGCGGCGGCATCACCGGCAACGATCTGCTTGGCGACGATGCGCGCCATGTCGTAGCCCGGTGCCACCAGACCAAAGATCTTGCCGTTCCACAGCGCGCACTCGCCGATCGCGTAGATGCTCGGATCGGAGGTCTTGCACTGGTTGTCGATCAGGATGCCGCCGCGCTCGCCGCGGATCAGGCCGGCGACTCTGGCCAGCTCGTCGCGCGGCCGGATGCCGGCCGAGAACACGATCATGTCGGTCTGCAGCTGGCTGCCGTCGGCGAACTTCATCGCATGACGGCCGCCGACGCCGAGACCTGCGCCGTCAGTGATTTCCAGCGTGTTCTTGCCGGTGTGCACCTGCACGCCCATCGCTTCGATCTTGCGCCTCAGCAGGCGGCCGCCCATGTCATCGACCTGCACGGTCATCAGGCGCGGTGCGAATTCGACGACATGCGTCTGCAGGCCCATGTCCTTCAGCGCCTTCGCGCATTCCAGACCCAGCAGGCCGCCGCCGACGACGACGCCGACCTTGGACTTCTTGCCCCACTCGGTCATCGCTTCCAGATCTTCGATCGTGCGATAGACCAGGCAGCCATTGCGATCGCGGCCGGTGACCGGCGGCACGAACGGATAGGAGCCGGTGGCCAGCACCAGCTGGTCGTACGGCACGGTCTCGCCATCTTCGAGCTGCACGAGCTTCGCAGAGCGGTCGATGCCAACGGCCTTGGCGTTGAGCTTGAGGGTGATGTTGGCGCGATCGAAGAAGCCCGGCGTGACCAGCGACAGATCGTCCGCGGTCTTGCCGCTGAAGAATTCCGACAGGTGCACGCGATCGTAGGCCGGGCGTGGCTCTTCGCAGAGCACGGTGATGGCGAGGTTGGGTACGTCGGCCAGCTCTTCGAGCAGCTTGTGGCCAACCATGCCGTTGCCGATGACGACGATTTTCATGGTGAGTCTCTGTTGTTTTTGGTGTGTTGCTGTTTCGCTTTGCTCCTTCCCCCGTTTACGAGGGAAGGCTGGGATGGGGGCGGTTGGGCTTGGCGCTAACGTCAACCGCCCCCTCTCCAGCCCTCCCCCGCAAGCGGGGGAGGGGGCTTTTGAGTCTCAAGCCGCTTGCGCCTGCCGCTCGGCCACCGCCTGCTCGAACAGTTCCTGCTCGCGGGTCTTGTGCTCGGCGGTGAAGCGCACCGCGATGGCACAGATCGCCGACAGCGTGACCAGGCCGCCAAGGATCAGCAGGCAGCTCTGGGTGTTCGGCGACGCCTTCATCAGGAAGCCGGCAGCGACCGCACCGACATTGCCGCCGGCGCCGATGATTCCGGCCACGCCACCGAGCGCATTGCGATCGATGAACGGCACCAGCGCATAGGTCGCGCCGCAGGCCATGTGGGTGAACAGACCAAAGGTCAGCATCGCGACGATGGCGATGGCGACGTGATCCATCTGTGCCCACCAGAGCAGGCCCAGACCTTCGCCGACCATCAGCACGAACAGCAGCAGGGTGCGGCCGTCGAGACCCTTGACCTTGGCGATGCGATCGCTGGCGATACCGCCCAGTGCACGGGCGAACAGCGCCAGCAGGCCGAAGGTGCCGGCCGCGAACCCGGCGGCTTTCAGCGACAGGCCGAAGCGCTCGACGTAATAGAGTGCTGCAACGTTATGGATAAAGATCTCGACGCCGAAGCAGGCGCCGTAGGTGACGAACAGCAGCCAGACGCGGTAGTTGCCGCAGGCGCGCTTGAAGCTGGTCAGGCCGACTTTCTTGCCGGTATCCGGCATCAGGCCGGTGGCGCGCAAGGTGTCGTAATTGCCGGCTGGGCAGTCCTGCGTGAACTTCCAGTACGCCCAGGCCATCACCAGCATCAGCACGCCCGGTACCAGCAGCGCAATGCGCCAGCCACCGGCCTGTTCGACACCGAACAGCGCCAGCGCCACGACGATCAGCGGCATCAGGGTCTGCGTCGCACCGCCACCGGAATTGCCCCAGCCCGCAGCTGCGGCATTCGCAGTGCCGACCACGTTCGGCGCGAACATCACGCTGGTGTGGTACTGGGTGATCACGAAGCTGGCGCCGATCGCACCGATCGCCAGACGGAAGAACAGGAAGCTTTCATAGCTCTGCGCAGACGCCACGCCGAACACCGGAATGGCACCGAACAGCAGCAGGCCGGTGTAGGCCTTGCGCGGGCCGTAGCGATCGCAGAGCGGGCCGATAACCAGGCGCACCAGGATGGTGACGGCGACGGCGGCAATGTTGATGTTGGCGATCTGGTCCTTGGTCAGTCCGAACTCGCCCTTGATGATCGGCATCAACGGGGCGCAGGCGAACCAGGCGAAGAAGCAGACGAAGAACGCCATCCAGGTCAGATGGAAGGCGCGCATGGCGGGAGAGGAGAAGTCGCTGAGTGCGACTTTCGTTGCCTTGGCGAGATAGGTGGGAGACGTGGTGACGGACATGGTTGCTCCAATGGATAACGTGAGGTCTGCGGTCGCCATTGGCCGCCAAGAGATGCTCACGTGATCGCCGTTAACCACGTGGGACTGTTGATAGCAAAGGCTGTGCCGTTTCTGTACGGCCTTTTCAAACAGGGGCTTGCAGCATCATCAGACGCTGCTTGAACGAATTTGAGGCCCAACAACGGTGCGTGGAGCCGCCTGTTCCGCAACGGTGCACCGGAACGGACGAATGCCCGGAAAAGGCCCCGCGCTCCGAATTGCCCGAGCGCGGGGAGATCACTGCGGAACGTGATTCGGCGGGGCCAATCCCGCCGCGTTCAGACGGCGATGGGGTGGCCCTGACGCTCGTGCAGGAAGCGCAGGATGTCGGCGCGCAGCGCGTGGTAGCGGGGGTCGGTTGCCAGCTGCAGGCGATGACGCGGGCGGGGCAGATCGATGCTCAGCACTTCACCGACGGTTGCCGCCGGGCCATTGGTCATCATCACCACGCGATCGGACAGCAGCACCGCTTCGTCGACATCGTGAGTGATCATCACCACCGTGTTGCGGCTCTTGGCCTGGATGTCCATCAGCGCGTCCTGCAGGTTGGCGCGGGTCAGCGCATCGAGCGCGCCGAAGGGCTCATCCATCAGCAGCACTTTCGGCTCCATGGCCAATGCCCGGGCAATGCCGACTCGCTGCTTCATGCCGCCGGAAATCTCGTTCGGCCGCTTGGCCTTGGCATGAGTGAGGCCGACCAGCGCCAGTGCGGCGTTGGTACGCTCGGCGAGTTGTGCCTTGCTCTCCTTCGCACCGAACACCCGTTCCACAGCGAGATGAACGTTGCCGAAACAGGTCAGCCAGGGCAGCAGCGAATGGTTCTGGAACACCACGGCGCGTTCCGGGCTCGGGCCGTCGATTTCGCGACCGGCCAGCACCGCGCCACCACGCGCCGGTTCCACCAGCCCGGCGATGACGTTCAACACCGTCGACTTGCCGCAGCCGGAGTGACCGATGATGGTCACGAACTCACCTTGGTCGACCTTGATATCGACTTCCTGCACCGCGACGAAACTCTGGCCGCGGGCTTTGAAGACGACTGAAACATTGTCTATTTCTAGATAAGCAGTCATCTCAATTGCTCCGGTAATCAAAGCGCCTTGCGACGAGATTCATGCCTTGCTCGATAGCCAGACCGACGACTCCAATCACGACGATGGCGATCAGGATGTGTGACCCAATATTCACATCGAGATTGTTCCATTGGTCTCCCCTTATCGGTGAGCCGATGAAAAAAAATGGATTGCTATTCATCGTCATTCCTCAATTCGAGCGGTAATCAAATCGCTTGGCAACCAGATTCATCCCCTGCTCGATGGCCAGGCCGACGACTCCAATCACGACGATGGCGATCAGGATGTGTTCCATATTCAAGTTGTTCCACTCGTCCCATAACCAGAAGCCGATGCCGACGCCGCCGGTGAGCATTTCGCTGGCAACGATCGATAGCCAGGCGATGCCGAGCGCCAGCTTGGCGCCGGTCAATACATAGGGAATCGAGGCTGGCAGCAGGATACGGGTGAACACCGTCCATTCGCTGAGGCGCAGCACCCGGGCCACGTTCAGATAGTCCTGCGGCACGCTGGCGACACCGAGTGCGGTGTTCAGCAACATCGGCCAGATCGAGCAGATGAAGATGGTGAAGATCGCCGCCGGATTCGCTGCCTGGAACACCGCCAGACCAATCGGCAGCCAGGCCAGTGGCGACACCGGGCGCAACAGCGACACGATCGGCTGGAAGGCCCGGCTGATCATCGTGAAACGGCCGAGCACGAAGCCGAGCGGAATGCCGACCAGCGCCGCCAGGCCAAAGCCCTGCGCGACTCGGCTCAGCGAGGCCAGCAGGTTCCAGCCGATGCCCTGATCGTTCGGTCCCTTGCGGTAGAACGGATCGGAGAACAGTTCGATCGCCGAGGTCAGCGTCGATCCCGGTCCGGGCAAATAGTCCGAGCCCCTTGCGACCAGCGCCCAGATCAGCACCAGGGCGCTGATGCCGAACAGTGGCGGCAGTACGGCAGCGAGGCCGCTACGGGCCATCGTCGCCGCTCGCGAAGGTGCTGCCGGCAGCGTCAGCGCTGGAACAGGGCGAGTCCCGGCATCGTTGGCGGGTACTGCGTCCGGCAAGGTCTTGTTGGGGCGCACGAGTTTAGGTCTCGATGGCATTGCAGGGTTCGTCCTAGGCCTTGATCGCAAAACCGCTGGCGTAGGCGGCTGCCTTCGAGGGATCGAACACGGTGCCGTCGAACAGAGTCTCGGTCTTCAGCGGACTGGCCGGCACCGATATGCCGAGCGTCTTGGCAACGCTCGAATACAGATCGATCTGGTTGACCTGCTTCGCCACGGCCAGATAGTCGAGGTCTTCCTTCAGCAGTCCCCAGCGGCGCAGCTGAGTCAGGAACCAGACGCCGTGCGACAGGTACGGGAAGTTCACCTCGCCGTCGGCGAAGAACTTCATGTAGTCCGGATCACTCCACTTCTTGCCGAGCCCGTCCTCGTAGTTGCCCTGCATGCGGCCGAGGATCACCTGGGGCGGCGAGTTGACGTAGGCCTTGCCGCCGATGATCTCGGAGACGCTGGCGCGGTTGGCCATCGCATCGATGTGCTGGCTGGCTTCGATCACCGCCGCAGTCATCGCCCGCGCCGTATTCGGGTACTTGTTGACGAATTCCTGAGTGGTGCCGAGCACCTTTTCCGGATGGTTCTTCCAGATCGCCTGCGAGGTGGTCGCCGTGAAGCCGATGCGATCGAACACCGCGCGGGCGTTCCAGGGTTCGCCCACACAGAAGCCATCCATGTTGCCGACTCGCATGTTGGCGACCATCTGCGGCGGCGGGATGACGATGTTCTTCACATCGCGGAATGGATCGATGCCGTTCGCAGCCAACCAGTAGTACAGCCACATCGCGTGAGTGCCGGTCGGGAAGGTCTGCGCGAAGGTGTATTCGCGGTCCTTCTTCATCACCGCCTTCTTCAAGCTTGCGCCGTCCTTGATGCCAGCCTCGGCGAGCTTGTTCGACAGAGTGATGCCCTGACCGTTGTGGTTGATGCCCATCAGGATCGCCATGTCCTTCTTCTGCGAGCCGATACCGAGATGGGCGCCATAGACCATGCCGTAGAGGATGTGAGCGGCGTCCAGCTGACCGAGCAGGATCTTGTCGCGCACGGCGGCCCAGCTCGCTTCCTTGGAGATGGTCACGTTGAGGCCGTACTTCTTGAACAGGCCCAGCTCGCCGGCCATGACCACGCTGGCGCAGTCGGTCAGCGGAATGAAGCCGATGGTGATGTCGGTCTTTTCCGGCTTGCCGAAATCGGCGGCACCGACCGTGGACAGGAACGCGGGAGCCACGCCGCCGAGCAGGATCGCGGACAGGCCGAGGTTCAAGCCACGGCCGAGAAATTCTCGGCGCGAGGCATCGGCGGGGACGACAGGCAGGGATACTTTCATCGGGATTCTCGAAGTGGCGTCGTGATCAGAACTTGTATTCGGCGTACAGCCAGCCGCGCCGCACATTGGTGGCCTGGCCCGCGACCACCGGAAACTCATCGGCGAAATAGGCGGCGAACTTGGCGAACAAGGTGAAGTTGTCGAGCACCGGATAGCTCGCCAGCAGGTCGACTTCGTTACCAAAATGCGGGCCCGCGTTGGCCGAGAAATCGTGGAAGACGGCGGTCAGGCTGGTCTTGGCAACGGTGGCGCCGAACGAGGCATACAGGCGCTGCAGGCCGTCCGTCGGGGTGATCAGGAATTGGTCCGCCCAGCCGTCGAAGGCATGCGTGGTGGCCAGCGGCGTCTGGAAACTGGACACGCCATTGCCGCCGAGCACTTCGTAGCCGGCCGTCGCCTTCAGCTTCTTCCAGCCGACCGCCGCTTCGGCCAATCCGTAGCGGTGATCCCGGTCGGTACTGCCGCGCCAGTCCTGCTGCCCGGCGTATTCGAGCGTGTAGGAGACGCTCAGCGTCTGCACCGGCACCGTGCCGGTCGCGCGTATCCCGATGGTTTCGCTGTTGGCGAGCAGGCGTCCGACGGCGGCACCGGGCACCACGCCGAAATCAAGGAAATAGCCGTAGCCGGTCACCGTCAGCAGCTTGTCGATGACCTTGGTCGAGGCGTTGAACAGATGGCCGTCGATATCGAGACGGTCGACATTGCGGCCACCGATCGCGAAGTTGCGGAACGAGTTGACGCGATCGAGATGCGCGTAAGTGATCGTCGTCTTCGGGATCAAGGTGGTGGTCAGCAGCGCGGCGTCGAAGGTCTGCTCGTCCTGGCGCCAGGCGACACCGCCGACGAAGCGCTGGTTGTCGAAGTTGATGCGCTGGCGGCCGTACTTGATCTGCGTGTTCGGCAGACCGGCGTAGCGCAGCCAGACCTGGTTGATCTCGTGCACCTGGGCGTCGGCGATCACCGGGTAGGTGCTACGGCCGTTGCGCAGCGAGTTGTAGC
>NZ_JAHFRY010000006.1:34880-44406 GCF_023266035.1 Nevskia sp. | reverse complement strand
CGTATTCGAGCTGGCCGTCGATGCCGTTCCAGGCCGCCATCGTGTAACCGAGACGAACGCGGATGGTCGTTGCCTGGGCGGTGTTCTCGATGATCGGCGCCGCCAGCGGATCGGCCAGATTCAGCGCTTCGTAGCGCAGACGGACATCGAGATTCGGTGTGCCGCCGGTCAGCCGGAACGGCAGATCGGCGAGTGGATCGGCAGCTTGTGCGGCCCCGCCGGCCATCATCAATGCGACGCCCAATGGTGAAATCGCGGCGCGCAGAACCCCCTGCATCCCCTTGGTTGCAAACATGGTATTTCCCGGTAGTTGTTGCGTTGTTATTGGTTGCGGGCAACAAAAAAGCGCCCATCACTGTCGACCGATTTCGATCGACAGTGATGGGCGCCTTTACCCATTGTCCGTTGTTCAGCCCTGCGCGATCCGACCGTCTTTGGCCGCTCCGGAAAGCAGCTTCCGGAATGCACAAGGCTGTTGTGCTGCGAATCCACAAAAGCAATCAGCATGCCAAGGGCTGACCCTCTACCGTTGTCGGCGGTTGCCGGATCGCGCTGAAACGCTTGCTGCACCAGCTTTTCACTATATTTTCACGACCGGGAAAAAATGGAGTTCTGAAGCGATCCCGGTGAGCGCGATGGCGGCGTCGGCGGAATCCGCACGCGTCTTCGTGGTGCGCGAGCGCGAGGATGGTCCGAGCCAGATGCGTGCATTGCACCGTTGCTGCGCGCGCCGGCCATCTCGGTGCGGGCAGAGCCGGGATCCGGAGCGCAGTGCATCGGCAAGAGGCCTCACAACGCTGCTGTCCATTGGCTTGGCAAACTTATTGCTCATCTTCCGGCGAGCGCTTGCAGCAGGCTCATGGATCGGCCGAAGAAGCCCGATCTTTCCGGACAGCGAGGTCCATGTCCGCTGGCATCACTGCCAGCGAACCTCCACCCCTGTCCTGGATGCCGACCATGTCCGACGTTTCGACGCGCCCCCTCAACACCCTCGAATTGATTGCCATCGTGGCGGCTGCGTTGGCGCAGATTGCCGTCACCGTGATGTGGATGCATGACCTCGTCTAGGCCGGTCCTTACCTTCGGCCAAGCGAGCACTCCACATGAATCGCACTGATACTCCATTTCCGTCTGCAGACCGCCGCTCCTGGCTGCCGGCGGCGCTGCTGGCCATGGGGCTGTTCATGGCCGCTGGCGATGCAGCAGCGGCCGGCGACTTCGATGCGCTGCGCAGCCAGGCGCTGGAACTCGATCTGGCCGCCAGTCGCATCGGCAGCGACACGCAGAGCGACATGCTGAACGTCTATGTCGGTGCCCGCGCTCAGGACGTCTGGCTGCGCGAGGTCTGGCTGCAGATCGATGGCGATCCGATCCAGCACTACCAGTACTCGCAGCGCGAAGCCGAAGCGCTGCGCGCCAGCGGCCTGCATGGCTTGCTCAGCACTCGCTTGAGCCCCGGCCCGCACCGCATTCGCGCCCAGGCTGCCGTTGCTGAAGTGGGTGCTCATGCCAGCGAGGCACGCCGCCGGGCCGCCATCGACCTGAGTATCGAGAAGGGTGCCGCGCCGGCCGAACTGGAGTTGAGCTGGGCGCCGGGCGGCATGGTCAAGGGTTCGAGCCTCAAGCTCATCAACTGGCAGCGCAGCACTGACAGCGTCATCTCGGCAGACGCTCAAAGCCGTTATCGCGCCGGTGATCCGATCGACCCGCGTCTGCGCGCCGTCGCTTTCTTCGAAGCCACCGGGCGCCACTATCAATCACAGCGCCTGCTGCGCCAGGTGCAGGCCGAAACACCCGGCGCCGCGCCGAATGAAACGCCGGTGGCGGAAGGGCCGTCACCTGGTACGCCAGCAATGTACGCCGCCTACCAGTCGCTGCTCGCCGGCAATGCCGATCTCGCTGCGGTCGATCGTCTCGGCGCCGGCGAACCCTGTTCGACGCGGCCGACCCTGCTCTGCGATCACGTCAATACCGAGCTGGGTTATGCCTGGCTCGCGCAGCACGAAGGCATCAAGGCGGCCGATGTGTTCCGCCGCGTGCGGGCGCCAGGCCCGCTGGCGAGTGCCGCGATGCTCGGGCTGGGCTGGGCCTTGCTGGCGCCGGCCACCGGAGCGGAAGTCGACAAGGCCGAGGCGACTCCGGTTGCCTACGGCCGCAAGCCGCTGCACGAGCCGCGCGCGATGAAGGACAAGGAACGTGGCGGCGCCATGCGGGCGGCGCTGGTGCCGTGGATCGAGCTGATCGGCCGTGATCCCACCGATCCCGCCGTGCAGGAGGCGCAGATCGCCATTGCCTGGGTGATGAACGAACTCGGTTCCGAAGTGCAGGCGCAGGACTACTACAACCGGGTCATCGCCCTGCTCGAAGGGCTGGTGCAGCGCTGCGACAAGGCCAAGAGCGAACTCGCAAGCCAATCATTGGCCACCGGCATCGTCGGCAAGGCGCCGAGCGAAGCCTGGCACTGGTCGTTGGCCGATCGTCTGCCGGACCCGCGCTGGTGGGTGCTGCCAGTGGCCAAGGACATGGAATCCTTTTATCTGATCCCGCTGCTGCAGCAGGCCTCCTTCGATGCCCAGCTGCGGCAACTGCGCGAAGTCCACGAAGCGCAGGCCGCCTTGAGCGCCCAGCGCGCGCGTCTGCTGGCATCCAGCGATCCGCAAGCTGCCGGTATTGCCGCAGCCATCGATGCCCTGCAGCCCAGCATCGCGGCAACCATCACCAGCACTGGCCAGGCGCTCGATGCCATGGCACGGACGCACATCGCCACGATCCGCGATCAGGCGCTGCATTCGCTGGTCGAGGCGCGCTACGGCCTGGCGCAGCTCTATGACCGTGCTGCCGAGGTCGCCAGCAAATGACCATCACCCGTTTTCATGTTGCCGTGCTGCTCGCGCTTGGTTTAAGCCATCCGGCAACGGCGGCAGTGCTGACCGACGACAAGCCGTCGACCGTCGGCTCGACCACCGAAACCAATGGCCTGGAGCGCAACGGCCGCTTCGTGGTCCGCACGCCGAGCATCTTGCGAGTGGACGGCGAACGGAAGCTGCCGCCGAACATCGGCGCCGCGCTGGCCCAGTACGATCGTCTGCTGGCGCTGCCTGCCGATCCCTCGACTCGCGCCGAAGCGCTGCGTCGCGGTGCCGATCTGAGAGTACAGCTGGCCGAAGTCGATGGCCTGATCAATCTGCCAGTGCTGAAGAAGGCGATCAGCCAGTACCAGACCCTGCTTGCCGAACAGCCGGACTATCCGCTCAACGATCGCGTGCTCTACCAGCTGGCGCGAGCACAGCAAGCGACCGGCAATGTCGATCTGGCGATCAACAGCCTGCTGCAGATCGGCAGCCGCTATCCCTCATCGTTCCGCGCGCCGGATGGTCTGTTCCGCGCCGCCGAACTGCTGTTCCAGCGCAAGCGCTTTCCCGAGGCCGAGCCGGCCTACAAGCAGGTGCTCGCTGCTGGGCCGGGCAACGTCTATTTCGAGCCGGCGCAGTTCAAGTACGGCTGGACGCTGTTCCGGCAGGCCAAGCACGACGAAGCGCTGACCGTGTTCTACGCGATTCTCGATCGCGAGTTGCCGCCGGGCGAGCTGGCTGATCCGAAGGCCGCGCTGGCGGCGGTCAAGCCGGGCAAGCTCGACATGGCGACCGAAGTGCTGCGCGTTACCGGCCTGTCGCTGGCCGCGCTCGGTGGTGGCCGCAGCCTGAGCGCGAGCTTCGATCGTGCAGGCGCCGAGCCACGCTTCGCCACCTTGCTCTACGTGTCGCTGGCCGATCAGCTGCTCGCCCAGCAGCGCTACACCGATGCCGCCGACGCCAGCCTGGCATTCGTCGAACGGCATCCGCGCCATCCGCTGGCGCCCGGTTTCGAGACGCGGGCGATGGCGGCCTGGGAGCAGGGTGGTTTCAACGACCTGCTGGTTGCTGGCAAGGCGCGCTATGTCGAGCATTACCTGCCGGGCGCCACGTACTGGCAGGGCGCGGCGCCGACACCGGAAGTGATGGCAGCGCTGAAGGGCAATCTGGCAGCGCTCGGGCGTCACTATCACGCCGTGGCGCAGGCGCGGCCGGAAAGCGACGTCGCAGCCCGTCAGGCCGATTTCCTCAAGGCAGCGGACTGGTACGCGCGCAGCCTGCAATTGTTCCCGCAGGACCCGGGCGCGGCCGAGCTGGCGCTGCTGCAGGCCGATGCGCTCTACGACGGTGGCAGCTACGAAGCGGCGGCCCGTCAGTACGAGCGCGCAGCCTATGACTACCGCAGCGGCGGCAAGGTGCCAGCGACGGCGCCGACCACCGCTTACGCCGCCGTGCAGGCCTGGCAGCGGCTGGCGCGCGAAGGCGCGGTCGATACCCGGCCGGCGGCACTGAAGGAATCGGTGCGCGCGAGCCTGAAGCTCGCCGAGCAGTTCCCGGCCCATCCGCAATGGGCGCTGACCCTGACTCGCGCCGCTGGTGATCTGCTCAGCCTGAACGATCCGGAAGCCGCGTTCGGCGTCGCCACCCGGGTGCTGGCCGCGAATCCGCCGGCCGCGCCCGAGTTGCGCCGCGAAATGCTCGGCGTGGTCGCCGATGCCCGCTACAGCCAGCAGAACTATGCCGCCGCCGAAACCGCTTATGCCGAGCTGATCAAGCTGCTGCCGGGCGATGCGGCCCAACGTGCGCCAGCATCCGAACGTCTGGCGCGCAGCGTCTACGAGCAGGCGGTGGTGGCACGCACGGCCGGCGATCTGAAGACCGCGGCGCGCGCGTTCCAGAGAGTCGGCAGCGTGGTGCCGGAGGCGACGATCCGCCCGGCTGCCGATTTCGATGCCGCGTCGGCCTACTTCGAGCTGCGCGACTGGGCCAATGCCGAAGCCGCGCTGGAAGGCTTCCGCAGCCGTTACCCGACGCATGCCCTGGTTGCCGATGCCGAGAAGAAACTCGCCAGCGCCTACGACAAGGACAACAAGCCGGGCCGCGCCGCCGGTGTCTACGGGCAGATCGCGCAGCGTGAGAGCCTGCCGGTGGACACTCGCCGCGATGCCCAGTGGCTGTCGGCCGAAGGCTATCGCCGCGCCGCCGATGCCGCGGCTGCCAGCAAGGCCTACGAGCTGTACGCAAGCACCTGGCCGCAGCCGCTTGATCGTGCCCAGCAGGCGCGCCATCAGCTCGCCGATATCGCCAGGACCTCGAATCGCGATCAGGCGCGCTACCTCTACTGGCTGCAGGAGATCGTCAAGGCCGATGGCAGCGGCAATGGCGATGCGGCATCGCCAGCCCGCTTGCTCGCGGCGCAGGCCAATCTCGAACTCGGCCAGGCCGGTGCCGCCAAGGCGCGCCTGCTGCGCCTGAGCCTGCCGCTGCAGGCCAGCTTGGCGCAGCGCCGTGCCGCGATCGAAAGCGCAGTCGCCTTGCTCGATCGTGCTGCCGCTTACGGCTATGCCGACGTGACCACCGCTGCGACTCATGAGCTGGCCACCGTCTACCGCGAACTGGGCCGGGCGATCGTTGATTCCGATCGTCCGGCGTCGCTGAGCGGCGAAGCGCTGGAGCAGTACAGCTTGATGCTGGAGGAACAAGCCAACGGTTTCGACGAGAAGGCCATGAAGGCCTACGAAGCCAACCTCGCGCATCTGCGCCAGGGCGTCTGGAACGACTGGGTGCGCAAGAGCAGCGTCGCGCTGAGCGAGCTGGCGCCGGCGCGCTACGGCAAGAACGTCCGCCTGGAGGACCGTTATGAATCGATGCACTAGTGCTGTGCTGATGACGGCGCTGCTGATCAGCGCGTGCAGCACCCCGGTTCGGCGCAGCAGTCCGCCGACCCAGCCTTCGGCGGTCACGCCTGCGGCTTCGTCGACCAAGACCTTGGCGGCAGTGCCCGGCCGTCCGGCGCCGGAACTGCGCTTCCAGAACGCGCTGGCGCTGATGCAGGACCAGCGGCCGCAGGACGCGCAGGTGGCGCTGCAGAGCCTGCTCAAGGACTACCCGGATCTGTCCGGTGTCTGGACCGATGCCGGGATCATCCAGGCGCGGGCCAAGCAGCGCGATCAGGCGCTGAAAAGCTTCGAGCGGGCGATCGCCGCCAATCCCTCGAACACCGTGGCCTTGAACTGGTGCGGTGCGCAGTATCGCGAAGCGGGCGATTACAAACGCGCCGAACAGCGCTGGCAGAAAGCCATCGAACTGCGCCCGGACTACGCGGCGGCAGTGCTCAATCTGGCGATTCTCTACGACGTGTCGATGCGCCGGCCGCAGGATGCGCTGCCGCTGTATCGCCGCTATCAGGTGCTGTCGGACAACAAGGATCTGATCGTCAGCGCCTGGGTGCGTGATCTCGAAAGCCGCGGCCCGGTCGTCGCCGATGCCGGCAGCGGAGCCGCCCGATGAAGCGCGGCTATCTATTGCTGCTCGCAGGCTTCGCCATCAACGTTATCGCTGCGCCGCCAGCCCCCGCACCAGCGACCAAGGCTGGCACCACCGTGGTCGGCGAAGACGAAGCCGCGCTCGGCCTGTACCTGATGCCGTGGAAGGACGAGGACCAGCGGCCGGCGGCGCGCAGTCCGTCGCGCTACACGCAGGCGCTGACGCCGGCGGATATCGCTGAAGACCGCAACCGCAACGCCGCGCTGGAAAACAGCGAGAGCTACGAGCGCATGCGTCGTCAGTCTCTCGGTTACTGACGCATAACTACTGAACCGCTGCACCCTTTCCTTCGAGTCGAGATCATGGCCATCACCACCATCGTCATCCAGTTCTTCCAGCAGGGCGGCGCCTTCATGTATCCGATCGCGCTGGTCTTGCTGATGGTCGTTGCCGTGTCGGTCGAGCGGCTGATCTTCCTGCTGCGCACCGAGCGCCAGAACCGCAAGCTGCTCGCCGAGCTGGCGCCGCTGATGCAGCGCGGCGATCTGCCGGCAATCGACAGCCTGCTGCAGCATTCACCTGCAGCGATCGCCAAGGTGCTGGCGTCGGCGTCGGCGCAGGCGCGAGTCGATCCCCGGCGCAGCGAGCTGGAGATCGCCACCGAACAGGGCCTGATGGATGTGATGCCGGCGATCGAAAGCCGCACCCACTACCTGGCCACGTTCTCGAACATGTCGACCCTGCTCGGCCTGCTCGGTACCGTGCTGGGTCTGATTGGCGCGTTCAGCGCACTCGGCACCGCCGACCCGGCGCAGAAGGCGGATCTGCTGTCGTCCGGCGTCTCGGAGGCGATGAACTGCACCGCCTTCGGCCTGATGGTGGCGATCCCCTCGCTGTTCATCCATGCCCACATGCAGAGCCGCACCACGCAGCTGATCGACAGTCTGGAATCGGTCTGCTCGCGCTTCGTCAGCGCCGTCTGCGGCCGGCCGGCGCCGCTTGCTGCCGCAGTGGCTTGAGCGATCTCACGATGAGCGCCGTGCTGTTGCCTTCGCTGATCGATGACGAAGACGCAGAGGCCGCGCAGCGCCGGACCGCCCGCCGCGAGCGCCGCATCAAGCGCCAGCTGCGGTTGGGCCGCGAGGGCGAGCTGAACATCGTGTCGATGATCGATGTCTTCGCGGTGCTGGTGTTCTTCCTGCTGGTCACCGCGTCGATCACGGCTGCGCGCCTGAACGTGCTGGCGCTCGATCTGCCGGGCAAGGCTGCCGTCGCCAGCAAGCCGATGCCGCGGCCGAGCATCACCGTGCTCGATGCCGCGCTGCTCGTCGATATCGGCGACGGCCAGCCCCAGCGCTACGCCCGCAGTGCCGACGGCAAGGCGCTGGCGATGCTGCCCGAGCGGTTGCTCGCCGCGAAACGCCGTGCGCCGAAACAGGAAGCGATCGATCTGCTGGTCGGCCCGGAGGTCGCTTATGCCGATGTCGTTGCGGTGATCGATGCGATGCGTGCCGCGACACCGGCTGCCGTACGTGCCGGCTATCCGGGCGAATTGTTTCCACGCATGGCAATCGGTGACGCCGCAGGTTCGGCGCCATGAGTTCGAAGCGCAGCCTGCGTCGCGCCGAGCGCACCCTGCGCCAAGGGGGGGCTGCGGTGCTCAATATCGTGTCGCTGATCGATGTGTTCGCGATTCTGGTGTTCTATCTGCTGGTCAATGCGCTGAACCCGGAAGTGCTGCCGGTGCCGGCAGTGCTGAAGCTGGCGGAATCCGAGGCACGGCTGGCGCCGCAGCCGACCATCAGCATCGCGATCAGCGAGCACGAGATCCGCATCGATGGCCGGCTGGTCGCCAGCACCGGTGAAGGCCTGGTCGGCAGCGTGGAGACGATCCGCGCCTTGCGAGCCGCGCTGCATGACGCCGCCGTTGCTGGTCAGTCTCCCAAGAAGGAGATCAGCATCATCGCCGACAAGCGCCTGCCGTTCCGCGTGCTCAAGCAGGTGATGAGCGCCTGTGCCGATGAGCAGTACGCACACGTGTCGCTGGCGGTGGTCGAGAAACCAGTAGGTGACGGCGCATGAGCGCCATGCCTGGATCGTCGATGGTCGATGCCGGCCTGCTGCTTGCCGAAGATCGCTATGGCTTGATCGGCGACGCCGATCGTCGTTTCCGCAAGGTACTCCTTCGCTTCGGCCTGCCGATGCTGCTGTTCGCGATCGCCGTGCCCTGGCTGCATTTCGAGTTGCCGGCGCCGGAGCTGAAGATTCCGGAGCCGACGCCGCGCAGGGTCGAGCTGTTGCCGGAGCCGGTGGTCAAGCCTGTGCCGATCGAACCGAAGCCCGAGCCGGTTCGGCCCAAGGCCGAGCCGCAGAAGCCGCTACCGAAAGCCGCGGCCGCACCGGCTGCGAGCGCTGCCGGTGCGCCGAAGCCGGACGCCCGCCAGCAGGCGGCGGCTGCCGGCCTGATGCAGATGCGCGAACAACTGGCGGCGCTCAATGATCGCAGCCTGGTTGCCGTTGACAGTCAGCAGGCGTTGATCACCGGCACCAGGACCAGCAGCGGCAGCAGTCCGGTCCTGACCGCCGCTGCCAGCAGCAGCGGCGCCGGGGGCACGGCCGTGCGCGGTGTTGCAGGGCAGGGCACGGCCGGTAATCTTGGTGCGCGCCGCACCGGGCAAGTGCAGTCCGGCTTGGTGGGCAAGGGCACCGGTGCCGGATCGGGTATCGGCGGTCTCGGTGCAACGGGTCGCGGTGGCCGCGGACTGGAAGATATCCAACTTGGCTTCGATCGCAGCAAGTCCAGCCTCAACGCCATCTTCAGCCGTGCCGCGCGTGAGACGGTGGGCATGGGCGCCGGCCGGATCGTGGTCTCCCTGAGCATTGCGCCGGATGGCTCGGTAAGCCGCTGCGAGCTGGTTTCAAGCAGTTTTGCCAATCCCGCGCTGGAGCAGAAGCTGCTGGCGCGCATCCGCCAGATGAACTTCGGCGCCAAGGATGTGCCGCTGTTCACCTACCCGAACTATCCAATCGACTTCCTGCCGACCTGAAGACAAGCCGAGTCGAAGTGGAAACATGGCACGGCGTTTGCTCTTTTAACTTCAGGTTTCGAAGAAACCAGTTTCGATCGGCCAACGACGCCTGATCCAACAGACAACGAAGTCCACATGCTCCGGGCGGCAATCGGAGCA
>NZ_JAHFRY010000006.1:0-34870 GCF_023266035.1 Nevskia sp. | reverse complement strand
TACAGATCGAGTCCATTGGAGCCTTATGAAACATCTTTGCCGTCGCCTGATACCCGCTGTGATCGCGACCACGATGATCGCCCCGAGTGTTGTTCACGCCGCCGATGAAGTGTTGCCGTTCTACTTTGCGCCCATGGGGTCCTATGTGTTCGCCGATGACGGCCGCGGAACCAAGGACGGCATCGGTGGCACCGTGGCGGTCGGCGCACATCTGGGCCGCAATTTCGATCTCGAACTGTTGGGCAGCTACATCAAGTTCGGCGCCAAGGATCAGCAGAGCAGCATGAGCCAGGGCGCCGGCGGCATCGGCGCCAATATCTATCTGTTTCGTACCGATGCCGGCAGCGGCCTGTTCATCCACGGCGACGTGCTCGGCAGCGGCAAGACCTACTACCACTACGGTCTTGGCTATGACCTGATGGTCGGCAAGTACTTCGGCATCCGCGCCGAAGGCCTGATCCGCAATCAGCAGTTCGAGCATCACGAGCCGCAAGTCAACATCGGCCTGCGTATTCCGTTCGGCAGCAATCCGCCGAAGCCGGCCATGCCGGCACCACCACTGCCGCCACCACCGGTTGAAGTGGTTGCGGTCGAGGCACCGGCTCCGCCACCGCCGCCGCCGCCATGCACGCCGCCTGCGGCAGGCCAGGCGATCTCGCTGGATGGTTGCAAGAAGGGCGACAACATCGTCCTCCGCGGCGTCAACTTCGAGTTCGATAAAGCCGTGCTGACACCCAACGCCACGGTTCTTCTCGATCAGGTTTCGGAAGCACTGACGCGGCGTCCGGACATCAAGGTCGAGATCGGCGGTCATACCGACGCCAAGGGTTCGGTGAAGTACAACAAGAAGCTGTCCGATGCGCGTGCAGCGTCGGTCCGTACCTACCTGATGCAGAAGGGCATCAGCGCCGATCGCATGACCTCGGTCGGCTACGGCAAGATCGTGGCGATCGCCAGCAACGATACCGACGAAGGCCGTGCGTTGAATCGCCGTGTCGAGCTGACGGTGACCGATTCCAACCCCGAAGCTGGCGCCGTCGAATCGCTGCAGCCGGGTGCGCCGCCGGAGATCACGCCGGGAGCCGAATCGGCGCCTGCCGATACCGCCCTCGCAGCAGTGATCGCGCCTTCCGCAGCACCGGTGGCCGCGGCATCGGCCACGGCTGCGGTATCGATCATCGACTACGAGTACAGCCCGAAAACGGTCACCGTGCTTGCTGGCGGCACGGTCACCTGGACCAACAATGATCGCGTCACCCACACGGTCACCTTCTCCGGTGAGGACATCAAGATCAAGCAGGGCGAGTCGTTCACCAAGTCTTATCCGGCTGCCGGCACTTTCGAATACAAGTGTGGCATCCACCCGACGATGTTCGGCACGGTTGTAGTGGTTGCTCCCTGAGTTCGGATATCGGAATGGGGTGGTGGATACCCGACCGGTATCCAGCAGTTGCAGCGTTCGGACGCTGCCGCCCGCAAGGGCGGCAGCTAGCTGATTGGCATTGATGACTGCGTGGATCCCTCAGGACATGAAGGTCAATAAATTGGAAGCATCGCAGCCACCCGCTTCGCCGAAGCCTCAGCGAAGCAGCAGCTACAGCGACAAGTCGCCGTCAAGCAAGATGGCGCATCGCGGTCTGCGGGTGATGCTTGTCGATGACGATGCCTCGCGGTTGCTGATGCTCGAACAGGCCCTGGTCGCGGAAGGGCATGTGATCGTCGTGCGGCTCGATACCCAGGCCGATCTGCTGGCCGGCGTCACCGTGCACCAGCCCGACGTGATCTTCATCGATGTCGATGCCCCGAGCCGTGACACGCTGGAATCACTGGGTCAGATTCATCGCGAACGACCCCGGCCGATCGTTTTGTTCGCAGCACGCAGCGATGCCGAAACTGCACACCGTGCCGTGCATGCCGGCGTCAGCGCCTATGTCGTCGACGGCCTGCATCCGACCCGGCTCAGCGCGCTGCTCGATGTTGCGATCGCCCGTTTCGAAGTGCACCAGGCCTTGAGCCAGGAACTGACCGTCGCCAACGCCCGGCTCGCCGATCAGCGTGATATCGAACGCGCCAAGGGATTGCTGATGAAGCGGCGCAAGCTCGACGAAGGCGAGGCATACGCAATGCTTCGCAAGATGGCCATGGACCGCAAGCAGCGGATCGGTGATTACGCGAGGCTGCTGCTTGCCGCCTCCGACGTGCTTTGAAAGGCCGCGGGCGCCTTATGCACAGCAAACTCGAAAAGACATCTCTCAGGTTGGGGCTGTTGCCGCTGGCCGATGCCGCACCGCTGGTGATCGCCAAGTCTCACGGCTTCTTCGCTCGCCACGGACTCGATGTGGAGTTGAGTGTCGAACGCGCCTGGGCTGCCTTGCGTGACAAGGTGGCTGCCGGCGTGCTCGATGGTGGCCAGATGCTGGCGCCGATGCCGATCGCGGCAACGCTCGGTCTGGATGGTGTGGCGGTGCCGATGGTCACGGCGATGAACCTGAGCCTGAATGGCAACGCGATCATCGTGTCGCGCTCACTGCATGAACGGATCGCGGAACTGGTCGAGGGGCCGGTCGATGCCGGCAACTCGGCGATAGCATTGGCCAAGCTGATTGCGGCCGATCGTGCCCAGGGCAATCGTCGTCTGGTGTTCGCGCATGTGTTTCCGTTCTCGGCGCATCACTATGAACTGCGCATGTGGCTGGTCAGCGCCAACATCGATCCCGACAACGATGTGCAGCTCTGTGTGGTGCCGCCGTCGCAGATGGTTCAGGAACTGGATGCCGGGCGGGTCGACGGTTATTGCGTCGGCGAGCCCTGGAATGAAGTGGCACGTCAGCGTGGTATCGGCATGACGGTGGCCACCAAGCACGAGATCTGGAACAACAGCCCCGAAAAAGTGCTTGGCGTGACCCGTGATTGGGCATACGCCCATCCGAACACCCATCGCGCGATGGTGGCGGCCCTGATCGAGACCGCACGCTGGCTCGATCAACCGGAGAACCGCATCGTTGCCGCTGAACAGATGATTGCCGATGGCGTGATCGATGCACCGGCATCGGCCCTGAAAGCGGCACTGGAAATGCGCACCGGCGGCATCGTGTTCCATCGTGGCGCAGCGACCTTTCCGTGGCGCTCTCATGCGGTGTGGTTCATGTTGCAGATGCTGCGCTGGCGGCAATGCTGGATGGCGCCGAACTTCAGCGATGTCGCTGCCGAGGTCTATCGCTGCGAGCTTTATCGCGAAGTGGCCGCCAGCATTGGCGAGCCTTGTCCACGCGGTGACTACAAGACGGAAGGTGATGGCCGAGATGGTTCAGTCATGCCCTCCGCCGATGGTCGATCGATCCGTCTTGGTGCAGATGGAATGCTCGATGGTTCGGTATTCGATCCCGTCGATCCCATTGGCTGGCTGACTCGCCAGACCTTGGGCTTGCCGGCAGTCGGCCAGGCTTCCTTGCTGCTGGCGAATGTCGCTCCCTAGATTGTTTCTGATCGATTACGGCGGCTCTCTGAACCGTTCGTCAGAAGAAATGGAGTAGTGGCACAGAATTTACTGCTTTACTAAGTTTCCAATGTTTTGTGGCATACGGATTGCTTGGTTACTCACGTCATCAGTAAAGATGGCATCGAACATCAGGAATCAGCCAATGCTGACTGGTTCCCAGGACACCGAAGTCCACGCACAGGCAATGCAGCCTGTCCGTGGACTTTTTTTTGGCTTCGATTCGCCAGGGTTGTCTTTATAGCTACATCGATTGTCACATCCAAAATATCAAAGGAGTCAGCATGAACGGTTACAGCAGGGGATGCGGGAAAAAAGCGGCGATTGCCTTCGCGTGCGCAACGCTTGGTTTCGCCATCTCCGGTGCAGCGCAGGCCGGAATCTATGATGCCGGCAAGGTGCTCGCCACCAGCGGCGTCAATATCACTGACGGCGCGGCCGGCGGCGGTATCACGCCATGGGCAGTCATTGCCGGTTACGAAACCAACCAGGGCATCAACGGCAGCATCCACTACACCTATGCGAACCTGCCGAACTACAGTCTGAATTCGCTCGGTGTCGCGGTCGGTTTCTACGATCGTCTGGAACTCTCCTACGCCTATGATCTGTTGCCGACCGGCAGCACGTTCAACACCGTTGGCTTGCTGACCAACACGCTGGCTGGCGTCGCGATCCAGGATAGCGGCATCGATCCGTTCAACACGGCGATCCGGATGGATATCTTCGGCGCGAAGCTGCGCGTGCTTGGTGAATCGATTTATGACTCGGACACGCTGATTCCGCAGGTCGCCATCGGTGGCTTCTACAAGATCAACCACAACGGCGCGCTGATGGATACTCTCCTTGCCAACAAGCGCAAGGATTTCGAAGCCTATGTCGCGATCACCAAGATCTTCTTCCCGCTCGATCTTCTGTTCAACGTCACTGTGCGTTACACGGCGGCGAACCAGACCGGTCTGACCGGTTTCGGTGGCCCGAACAAGAACAGCCGCGAATTCCGTCCTGAAGTGTCGTTCGCCTACCTGCTCGCCAAGAATGTGGCGATCGGTGCCGAGTACGCAGCGCACGGCAAGAACACTGACGGTCGCGGCGTTGCCGTAGGCGGCGGCATCGATACCTCCGTGCTTGGCTCGATCACCGGTGCTCTGAACAACATCGGCGTCGGCGGCCCGGTCGGCAATCTGGCGAACAACCTCAACAGCACGCTGACCCAGCGCGAAAGCGATTGGTACGACGTGTTCTTCGCCTACTTCCCGAACAAGAACCTGTCATTCGTCGCTGCATACGCCAACCTCGGAAACATCACTCTGACCCCTAAGCAGACCGGTGCGTATTTCTCGGTGCAGGCGAGCTTCTAAGTCGCCAATCCGAATCCAATCGCCCAATCTAAGTGCTGTTCATTCAAGGAGAAGTCATCATGAAGTCGTTCTACAAATTGGTACTCGCGACGGCTTTCAGCCTGTCGTCATTGTCGGCCTTCGCCGCTGGTTCGGAAACGCCGGAAGGTAAGGTCCAGTCCACCTTTCCGCCGATCTCGTCGGACGCGTACGAGAAGTTCGGTGGCAAGTATGGAATGGATCGCTGGGTTGAGGGCCTGTTCAAGTACATCATGCTGGACAACCGCATCAACTACATCTTCACCGCTCACGGCAAGATTGATCGTCAGATCAAGCTTAATCAGCAGCTTGTTGCCGTGATGCTGGGCGCGCCAGGAGTGGAGTATCAGGGCGCCAGCATGAGTGCGGCTCATGCCGAAATGGGCATCACCCTGACCCAGTTCAACGCGGTCGTCGAAGATGCCTATCTGGCTTGCGAAGACCTTCGTACCCCGTATCACACCTGCAACCAGCTGATTGCTGCTCTAGCACCGTTCAAGCGTTCCATCGTTACCCGCTGAAATAGTCGCTGAAGGCTCTGGCCAGCCCCTAGGCATCGTTGAAACCCGTTTGCCCGGACTCTGCGCTGGTCGGCAGCGTCCGGGCCTTTTGCAATCGGATTTCGGTCGAGAACGGTCGGCAAGCGTCGAATGGAATCAAACGATCCACGTATCCGTGGACACCACTAAAAATAAAGAACCAGAGATCATGACCAACAGAAACAGAGACATCCAATTTCCCGTTCCGGACCTCGTCACTGGTCTGGAACCCGTATCTCGCCGTTCGCTGCTGCGGACTGTCGGCGGCCTCTTCGCGGGCTTGATGCTGCCGTCGCTCGGCAGAGCCACCGATCTGTGGACGACCTTCCAGACGCCGACTGCCTTCCTGACCGAAGTCTTCGGCAGCACGCCGCCTGCGCCCAAGGTGCTGATGCTCGATGCTGCGGCGCAGGGCAAGCTCAGTGCCGCTTTCGGTCGCGCCTATCCGCAGGCGCAGCTTCGCTACTGGAAAGCCGATGGCCGCAGCGCCTGGATCCTCGATGACATCGGCAAGGTCGGCTATCAGCTGACCACCTCCGGTTTCGTCGTCAAGGACGGCAGCATCGATTCCGCCCGGGTGCTGATCTATCGCGAATCGCGCGGCGAGCAGATTGCCGAAGCCTCGTGGCTGAAGAAGATCACCGGCGCCAAGCTGGCCGGTGCCAAGCTCGACAAGACCGTCGACAACATTTCCGGCGCCACCCTGTCGGTCAAGATGATGGAACGCATGGCAGCAACGGCCCTGGTGCTCGACAGCATGGCAGCGGCCTGAGGCCATGGCCGCCGAATCCACCAGCAAGTCGCGCCCGGCGCATCTGGCCCGGCGTCTCGTGCGCCGTCTGCGCAGAGTCGCCGCGCCGACTTCCGCGAAGGGCGTTGTGGCGCGGCCGAAACCGAAACGCAGCCTGACTGCGGTGCTGCGCCAGTGGCATCAGCGCATCGGCCTGACGGCGGCTTTCTTCGTGCTCTGGCTCGGCGTCAGCGGCACCTTGTTGACTCGCAGCAACGAGCTTGGCTTCGATACCGCAAGGCTGCGCTGGGATTGGCTGACGGCGATGTACGGCCTCCGGGCTGAAGCACCGCGCATGGGCTTCGAGGCTGCGGGTCACTGGATGGCGGCGACCAAGGAAAACACGCTGCTCGATGCCAAGGAGGTATCGCCGAGGCTGCCGGCGCCGGTCGGATTCGTATCGCTCGCCGGGCCTGCCGGCACGCAGCTCTATATCGGCACGCCGGAAAGTCTGGTGATCACCACGATGGCTGGTGAACGGATCGATGAACTGCGTCCGCCGGTGCTGCCGATCGCGGCGGTGCGCCGCATCGGCGTCACCGCTGCCGGCGCGATCGCCGTACAGGATTACGATGCCTATGAAAGCAGCGACGGCGGCAATACCTGGGTGCCGGTGCTGCCGCAGTCGGTGACCTGGTCGGAGCCTAAGCCCTTGCCGGCCGAGCAGCGCAGCAATATCGAACAGTTCGCCCGGCCATCGATCCTCGTCGAACAGGTGCTGATCGATCTCCACAGCGGCCGCCTGTTCGGCGTCGTCGGAGCCTGGATCATCACCATCATCGGGGTGCTGGCGCTGATGCTGTCGATCAGCGGCGTCTGGACCTGGTGGCGCATTCGCCAGAGCCGACGCAAGGCGGCCAACGGTGGCTGACATCATGGTCAGACCGCAGCTGCGGCACGCACGGGACACGCAGCCCGGTGCGAATGCGGTCAGCCATTTCCTGGCCCGGCAGACCACCTATCGCCAGCGCTATCTGGCGATGGGCACGACCATCACGGTGACCGTGGTGTCGAACCGTCGCTCGCGCCGCGAAGTCGACCGGGTGATGACCGAAGTGCAGCGGGACATGATCGCTTTCGGCCGCGATGCCTGGGCCTGGGGGCCCGGTGCCCTGTCGGCGTTCAACCAGAAATTGCTCGCCGGCCGCACTGCGACCGTGCCGCCGGTGCTGAAGGATCTGTTCGCCAAGGCCTGGGCGATCCGCGAAGCCTGTCGCGGCCAGTTCGAGCCGCGTGTCGCCGCCCTGGTCCGCCTCTGGGGCTTTGACGATCCAGCGCGGCTGCGCAGCGCGCCGCCCGAGGCAGACGACATCGAAACACTGATCGAGGCGCTGCACGCGGCCCCCGAATACGACGGCGGCGCCAGCTACGGCCCGGCGCCGAACGTGGCCTGGGATTTCGGGGCTATCGGCAAGGGCTTCATCGTCGATCAGATGCTCGACCTGCTGGCTCGCGCCGGCTTTCCGGATGCCACCATCGATGCTGGCGGCCATGTCGGCGCGCGCGGCTACCGGGATGGCCGTCCGTGGCGAGTCGGCATCCGCGATCCTTTCGATGGCGGCGAACAGGAGTACGTGCTGGCCAGCGTGCAGCCGGGCGAACGCTCGGTGGTCACCCACGGCGACGAGCAGCGTGCTTTCGAACATCAGGGTCGCCGCTACTCACATCTGCTCGATCCGCTGAGCGGCTGGCCGGCGGAAGGTCTGCGCTCGTTGACCGTGGTGCATGCCGATGGCGCGATGGCCGATGCCGCCGGTGCCGCACTGTTCGTGGCCGGCCCGCAGCACTGGCCGGCGCTGGCCCATCAGTTGGGTCTGGATCGGGTGCTGGCGCTGACCAGCGATGGCGACGCACAGGTGACGCCGATGCTCGCCGCAGAGCTGTCCTGGAAGCGGGAAATGAACATTCGCGTCGTTGGCTGAAGCCGGCGACGCTGCTTGGGCCTACTGAAGCAGCGGCGTCGCGACCGAAGTGGCGCGGCTGCTGGCCTGATCGTGCAATTGCAGGCGATAGCTGGCCAGCACGGTGCCTTCGATATCCACGGCATCGCCAGTCTGGCCCCAGCGCTGCATCTGGCGCAGGAACCAGCGTGCATCGTCATGGTGCGGCAGCAGCATCTCGCCCGCACCAAAGATGAACTGCGGGCTGAGCAGATCATCGTGATCGTCACGCAGCGCGGCACGCAGGCATTCGTCCGGCGCACCGACAAGCTTGGCGTCGATCAGCATCTGCGCCGCCGCCGCGCGATTGCCCGGCTGTTCCAGCCAGCGTCCGGCTTCGATCAGCGCCGCGACCAGCGCCAGATGTGCGTCCGGCTGGTGCTTCGCCCAGTCGCCAGTGACGCCAAGCACTTTCTCGGCGCAGCCGGGGCGGATGGTATGCGTGGCGAGCAGGCGCTGGCCAATGCCTTCGACCTCGGCCGCATAGCCCCAGGGCGCACCGACGCAATAACCGTCGATGCGGCCGTCGCGCAGCGCTTTCAGCACCAGCGGCGGCGGCACCACCACCAGCTTCACGTCGCGGTCCGGATCGATGCCGGCATCGGCCAGCCAGTCGCGCAGCAGGTAGTGGTGGGTCGAGAACGGGAACACGTGGGCGAAGCTGCGCAGTGGCCGGCCGGCGGCACGATCCTCGTCGATCACCCGCTTCAGTGCCGCACCGGTGGCGATCGGTTCCGGGGCAGGGGAATCGAGCCGGCGATGCAGCGCGTTCGACACGGTGATCGCGTTGCCGTTGCGGCTCAGGGTCAGCGCGGTTTCCAACGGCACGCCGAGGCGGTCGACGCCGAGCTGCGCGGCCAGCGGCATCGGCGCCAGCAGCTGGGCGGCATCGAGCATGCCGGCGGCGAGCTTGTCGCGCAGGCCGGCCCAGGACGCTTCGACGCTCAGGCTCACATCCAGCCCCTGGCCAGCGAAATAGCCGCATTCGCGAGCCACGAACAGCGGCGCCGCATCGGCCAGCGGCAGCAGGCCGAGCTTCAGCGGGATCGGGCCGCTCACAGCAGATCCGCGGCGGCGATCAGCGAGCGGGCGATGTCGCCGAGCCGCAGATTGCGATCCATCGCCATGCGCCGCAATGCTTCGTAGGCGGCGTTCTCGTCGATTCCCTTGCGCTTCATCAGCAGTCCCTTGGCTTTTTCGACATCGCGGCGGTCGGCGAGCTTGAGCTTGGTCGAGCTCAGCTCCTCGCGCAGCGTCTGGTATTCCTGGAAGCGGGCGATCGCCACTTCGATCACCGGCGCCAGCCGCGCGGCGCTGAGGCCATCGACGACATACGCCGAGACACCGGCCTTCATCGCCCGGCGGATGGTTTCGGCATCGGAATGCTGGGCGAACAGAACGATAGGCCGTGGCCGGTCGCGGCTGATCTGGCCGAGTGATTCGAGAGTGTCGCGGCTGGGGCTGTCGACATCGATCAGCACGATGTCCGGCTGCAGCAGGTCGACGGCGGCAACCAGATCGCCATCCGGCGCGAGGCGGCCCACCACCTGATGTCCAGCCGCGCGCATGGCCTCGTCCAGCAGGGCGAGACGCCCGCCATCATCATCGACCAGGACCACTCGCACGTCAGAAAACCCGCATGACCGTAAGTGAAAATGCTGTGAGCAAAATCCGCGCCGTGAGCGATGCGGGCGCGGATTCTGGACGTTTTCGCTGAGGTTTGCTGGCTGCTGCCTGTCTACTCCGCCAGTTCCAGATCGGCGATCAAGCCGGCCAGGAAACGGGTCGCTTCGCCGCCGGTGACACAGCGGTGATCGAAGCTGACCGACAGCGGCAGGATCTTCGCGATCACGATCTGGCCGTTGACCGGCACCACCGCATCGCGCAGCGAACCAGCGGCGACGATGGCGACGGTAGGCGGCAGGATCGCCGGGGTGGCGTACTTGCCGCCGAACTGGCCGAAGTTCGACAGGGTGATCGTGTAGCCGCGCAGTTCCTCGGCCGGCACGTTCCGGGCTCGCACCGCCTCCTTCATCTTCTGCAGGCCCCGGCGCAACGAGTCCGGCGTGCGGCTGGCAACGTCCTGCAGGACGGCGACGAACAGCCCGTCCGCGGTGTCGACAGCAATGCCGCAATGAATCTTCTCCAGCACCCGGCGGCCGATCTCGCCCTGGTCGTACCAGGCGTTGAGCGCCGGCTGAGCCTTGACGCCAGCGACGATTGCGCGGATCAGGCGCACGGTAAGGTCTTGCGGCGTGGTCCAGGCGTGGAGGACGGCGTCCTCGGTGACGGTGGTCGGCATCACTTCGTCGCGCGCCTGACTCATCGCGCGCGACATCGCCTTGCGCGGGCCTTTCAGCTTCTCGATCGGCCCGATCTCGGTGAGGATCTTGTGCACGCGTTGTACGTCGACGGCGGTGATCATGCCGTCCGGGCCGCTCGGCGTGACGATCGTGAGATCGACGTTCAAGCGATGGGCGAGGGCTCGCACCGCCGGGATCACCTTCAGGCCGCCGCCGCCGCTGCCGACCGTGGTCACTTGCTCGGCAACCACGTCATTGCTGCTGCGCATCGCACCGACCACGGTGCCGGTATCGGTGATTGCACCGCTGCGGGCGCCGCCGGTGTCCTGGGCTGGGGCAATGCCATCCTTGGCCGGGCGTTCGGACTCGATGCGAGCCGTGCTCGCAAAGCTTGAGTCCTCTCCTTCGAACTCCACCAGCGGCTTGCCGACATCCATCGTGTCGCCCACCGCGCCGTACAGCTTCTTGATCACGCCGGTCTGCGGGCTCGGCACCTCAACCACCGCCTTGGCGGTTTCGACCGCGACCAGCGGCTGATCGACCGTAACCGCATCGCCAACCTTGACGTGCCACTCGCGGATATCCGCTTCCTGCAGGCCTTCGCCGAGGTCGGGCAGTTTGAAGATGCTCATGCTTGAACTCCTTTGTGACGCCCGGAGAACTTCATTTGGGCGCCATCTCGAACAGCTTGCGCACTTCGCGCAGGATGCGATCGGTATCGGGGATGTAGCTGCGTTCCAGCTGCGCCAGCGGCATCACGGTGTCGTAACCGGCGACGCGCATCACCGGTGCGAACAGGCTCAGCAAGCCATGCTCGGCCAGATTCGCCGCCACTTCCGAAGCCCAGCCGCCAGCACGTGGCGATTCCGAAACGATCACGCAGCGGCCGGTCTTGGCCACGCTGGCGAGGATGGTGGCCATGTCCAGCGGCTTCAGCGTGGCGATGTCGATCACTTCGGCGCTGATGCCTTCCTCGGCCAGCTGATCGGCGACCAGCCGGGTGTCGTGCATCATCGCGCCCCAGCTGACCAGGGTCAGATCGGCTCCGGAGCGGTCGATGAAGCAGCTGTCCAGCGGCAGCGCTTCGCCATCGTCCTCCACCGGCTGCTTGAACAGCCGGTAGAGCCGGGTCGGTTCGAGAAAGATCACCGGGTCCGGATCGCGGATCGCCGCCAGCAGAAGGCCGTAAGCGCGCGCTGGGCTCGACGGGCAGACAACCCGCAAGCCGGGCATCTGCGCGAAGGTGGTTTCCAGCGATTCCGAATGATGCTCCGGCGCGTGGATGCCGCCGCTGTTCGGCGCTCGGATCACCAGCGGGCAGGACATCCGGCCGCGGGTGCGATTGCGGTAGCGCGCCGCGTGGTTCACCACCTGGTCGACGCAGGGATAGAGAAAGCCGGAGAACTGGATTTCCGCCACCGCCTTGATGCCCTGCGTGCTCAGGCCGATCGCCATCGCCGCGACCAGGGTCTCCGCCAGCGGCGTGTCGATGACCCGGCCTTCGCCGAACTCGTCGAGCAGACCCAGCGTGGCGCGGAACACGCCGCCGTTGCGGCCGATGTCCTCGCCGAGCACGACGACATTCGGGTCCCGCCGCATCTCGCTGGCCATCGCGAGGTTCACGGCCTCAATCAAAGTGATGTTAGGCACGGGCAACACCCCGCTTTTTTGAACAGTCCGCGCCATGGATGGCGCGGTGTTTGAACAGGACGTTCGAGCTCATTAGTGGGCTCCCTGCACGGGGCCGCGAGCAGCCACCTCATCCCGCTGCCACTCCAGTGCCTTCGGCAAGCTGGCGTACAGGTGATCGAACATCGATTCCGGCGCCGCCGGTTTCAGCTTCAGGAATTCCTGCGCCGCCGCTTCCGCCGCCGCAGTGCCCTCGGCAACCAGGGCATCTTCATCCGCCTGATTCCAGAAGCCCTGGGCTTCGATGTAGGCCTTGAAGCGCTTCACCGGGCAGCGTTCCCAGGCCGCGGTCACTTCGGCTTCGGGGCGATAGCGGCGGGCGTCGTCGGCCGTGGTGTGGTCGTGCAGGCGATAGGTCAGCGCTTCGACCAGGCTGGGGCCTTCGCCATTGCGGGCCCGTTCGATCGCGGCGGACAACACCGCGCGCGTGGCGATCACATCGTTGCCGTCGACCTGTTCGCCGTTGATGCCGCCGGCCAGGCCTTTCTGGGCGAAAGTCTGGGCGCCGGTCTGGCGGTGGCTGGGCATCGAGATCGCCCAGCCGTTGTTGCTGATCAGGAACACGATCGGCAGATTCCAGATTTTCGCCGAGCTGACCGCTTCGTAGAAATCGCCCTTCGACGTTGCGCCGTCGCCGCAGGAGGCGAGCACCACGCGCTTTTCGCCTCTGAGCTTCATCGCATAGGCGACACCGATCGCGTGCGGCACCTGGGTGGCGATCGGTACCGACAGCGGAAAATCGTGATGGGCCGGCGTGCCGGCCGGATAGTCCATGCCGCGTTCGTCGCCACCCCAGTACTGCAGGATGGCGCGCAGCGGCACGCCGCGCGCGAACTGTGCGGCGTATTCGCGATAGCCGGGAATGAAGATGTCGTCGTCGGCCAAGCTGTGACCGATGGCGACACCGATCGCTTCCTGGCCGAGCACGGCGGCATAGGTGCCGAGCTGGCCGGTGCGCTGCAGCGCCACCGCTTTCTTGTCGAACAGCCGGGTGCGCAGCATCAGCGCGTACATCGCCCGCGCCTGCTCGCGATCCTTGGTGAAAGCGGGTGGATCGGCGATCAGGCTGCCATCGGGGTTCAGGTATTGGGTCCGGAAAATCTCGTAGCTGGCGATCCGAGTTGTCGCCTTGCTGTCATGGTTCAAGAGCTTCACCGCGTTGGGGGGCGAGCGCAGCCCCGACCGCGGACCGCGACTCAACGATGGCCGACGTTAGCACGCGAATAGGGCCTGTTATCAATTGCTTTGATCGCTGCGTTGCAGGTCCCAAATAGTCTCACTGGGCCGCCGGGCGAGGCGCGCAGCGCAGGCCATAGCCTACCTGTGGTCAAGGTTCGCAACGAAGTCCCGGCGGCCCAAGAACATTACTTGGGGCCGCAACCCTTCGGGGCGGGATCGTTTTTGCCCATTGCTGCCTTAATCGTCGCGTCAAATGGGGCGGCCATTGCCCGCTCCTCTCCTTGAACAGGGTCTTTCTTGCACCAGCAGCTGCGATTGCCAGCGCTGATCCTGCGGATGCTGGCGTATGCCGCCGACGGCGATTTCGAAATTGCCGCCCGGCCCAGGCCAGCGCGGGGCACAGCAAGACCCAGAACAACGCGAGGGGCCGGAGGCTTTTTCCGGGCGCGAGCATGGTCTTCTCGCCATCGGGACGGATGGCCCTGGTCGATGGCAAACCGGGGTGATGCTTCCATACGGAACGCCTGTTGCAGCCGGCTGTCTAGGCGTCACCAATCCCGTGGCAGTGTGCGGATTCTTTGTGGATTTTCGTGAGTCGATGGCATGAACCAGCCCACCGCATCGATTCACCGCCGCCTGCTTCCCAATATCTGGGATCTGCTGGTGCTGCTGATCGCCGTCGGCGTGCTGGTCGCACTGGCCGATGGCGCCCGCGAGGCCATCCACGAATCGCTGGCGCAGCTGGAGCAGGCGCCGCTGGCGCTCGATCCCTGGCAGCTGCCCGAGTACGCGCTGCGTACCACCTTGCGGATGCTGATCGCGCTGTCGCTGGCGCTGCTGTTCACCTTGATCTACGGCACGCTCGCGGCCAAGAGCCGGCGCGCCGAGCTGCTGCTGGTGCCGACTCTGGACATCCTGCAATCGGTGCCGATCCTCGGCTTCCTGTCGTTCACGGTGGCTGGCTTCCTGGCGCTGTTTCCGGGCAGTGCGCTGGGTGCGGAGTGCGCGGCGATCTTCGCGATCTTCACCAGCCAGGCCTGGAACATGACCTTCAGCTTCTATCAGTCGCTGCGCGCCGTGCCGCGCGATCTGATCGAGGTGTCGAAGGGTTTCCAGCTGTCGGCCTGGCAGCGTTTCTGGCGGCTCGAAGTGCCGTATGCAACGCCGAGCCTGGTCTGGAACATGATGATGTCGATGTCCGGCGGCTGGTTCTTCGTGGTCGCGGCCGAAGCGATCACCGTCGGCAACCAGACGCTGACCTTGCCCGGCATCGGCTCCTATGTGGCGGCGGCGATCGTCCAGAAGGACCTCAGCAGCATCGCCTGGGCGCTGCTGGCGATGCTGCTGGTGATCGTCGCCTACGACCAGCTGCTGTTCCGGCCGATCGTCGCCTGGGCGGACAAGTTCCGCCTCGACCAGACTGCCGGCCAGGACAGCCCGCGCAGCTGGCTGCTGGAATGGATGCGCCGCACCCGCGCCGTGGCCAGCTTGCTGAGCCCGCTGCGCAAGGGCTGGCTCTGGCTGCGGACGCGGCGGCTCGATGTTCGCGCCGAGCGTCTGCCGCTGCCGGTGATCTCGGTGCGGACCAACCGCTGGATCGACCGCGCGTGGCTGGCCGCGGTGATCGCCGGAGCGCTGTATTCGCTATGGGCGATCGTCGCCTATGCCTCGATGACCCTGGCGCTCGGCGATGCGTTCAACGCACTGGGGCTTGGCTTGATCACCTTCGTCAGAGTGCTGCTGCTGGTGGCGCTGACCAGCCTGATCTGGGTGCCGATCGGTGTGTGGATCGGCCTGCATCCACGCTGGGCCGATCGCGTGCAACCGGTGGCTCAGTTTCTGGCGGCGTTCCCGGCCAATCTGATGTTTCCGGTGGCGGTGGTCGGCATCGTCCATTTCAACGCCCATCCGGATATCTGGCTGAGCCCGCTGATGGTGCTCGGCACCCAGTGGTACATCCTGTTCAACGTCATCGCCGGTGCCCGAGCCATTCCCAACGATCTGCTCGAGGCGGCGGCCAATCTGCGCCTGAGCCGCTGGCTGTGGTGGCGCAAGTTCATCCTGCCGGCGATCTTCCCGGCCTATCTCACCGGCGCGGTGACCGCCACCGGCGGATCGTGGAACGCCAGCATCGTCGCCGAGTACGTCAGCTGGGGTAACACCCAGCTGACCGCTCATGGCCTCGGCGCCTACATCGCCAAGGCCACCGAAGCCGGTGATTTCCCGCGCATCGTGCTGGGCGTCACGACCATGTCGATGTTCGTGATTCTCTGCAATCGCCTGCTCTGGCGCCCGCTGTACCGCTACGCCGAACAGCGTCTGCGGATCGACTAGGACCCATCCCATGCAGACCGTCACCGACCAGACCCTGCTCGACCTGAGCGACGTCTGCCAGCACTACGACAAGGGCCGCGACACCCCGCTGGTGGTGCTCGACAAGGTCGATCTGCGCCTGCGGCGCGGCGAGATCGTCGGCCTGCTCGGCCGTTCCGGCTCGGGCAAATCGACCCTGCTGCGCATCGCGGCCGGCCTGATTCGCCCGAGCAGCGGCCGCGTGCAATGCAACGGCCGGCCGATCACCGGGCCGGTCAGCGAAGTCGCCATGGTGTTCCAGAGCTTCGCGCTGTTCCCCTGGCTCACCGTGCTCGAGAACGTCGAACTGGGGCTGGAAGCGCTCGGCATCGAACCGGCCGCGCGCCACAAGCGCAGCCTCGCGGCGATCCAGCTGATCGGCCTGCGCGGCTTCGAATCGGCTTATCCGCGAGAGCTGTCCGGCGGCATGCGTCAGCGGGTCGGCTTCGCCCGGGCGCTGGTCGTCCATCCGCAGATCCTGCTGATGGACGAGCCGTTCTCGGCACTCGACGTGCTCACCGCCGAAACCCTGCGCACCGATCTGCTCGATCTCTGGGGCGAGGGTCAGCTGCCGATCAAGTCGATCCTGATGGTCACCCACAACATCGAGGAAGCGGTGCTGATGTGCGACCGCATCCTGATCTTCTCGTCCAACCCGGGCCGGGTGATCGGCGAGATCACGGTATCGCTGCCGCAGCCGCGCAGCCGTCAGGACCCGAGCTTCCGCCGTCTGGTCGATGACATCTACACGCGGATGACGGCGCGCAGCGATGTCCGCAGCAACACCCGCAACGAACTGTTCCCGGGCACCGGCATCGGCACCGTGCTGCCGCAGATCTCCACCAATCTGCTGTCAGGCTTCATCGAGGCACTGGCCTCGGCGCCTTACGCGGGGCGCGCCGATCTGCCGGCGCTCGCCGAGGCGCTGCAGATGCCATCCGATGAATTGCTGCCGATTGCCGAAACCCTGCAGCTATTGCGCTTCGCCGAACTGGCCGAAGGCGACATCACGCTCAGTGAGCGCGGTCAGCGCTTCGCGGTCGGCGATCCGCAGGTGCGGCAGCAGTTGTTCAGGGAGCATCTGATCAGCTACGTCGCGCTGGCTGCGCACATCCACCGCGTGCTTGATGATCGGCCCAGCCATGTCGCGCCGGCGCTGCGTTTTCAGGAAGAGCTGCAGGACTACATGTCGGCCAAGTTCGCCGACACCACCCTGAAAGCAGTCATCGGCTGGGCGCGCTACGGCAACCTCTTCGACTACGACGAGCAGACCGAGATGTTTGCGCTGGAGCCGGTGCCTAGCGCCCGTTGATATTCACGGCTCGCCGCGCCAGCCGCGCAGTCGCCAGACGTGGAAATCGAGCGCGTAGTCAGGATGAATCGCGATGTGGATCGGTTCGATCTCGGCCGTCTCTTCGAAGCGGCCGGCAGTGTTTGCGGGCAGCGCCGCGTCGCGCGACACGAACAGGAAATCCCGGCCTTCGAGCCCGGCCATGGTCGTCGACATCGCGTAGTAGTCATCGGCCTTGTGCGCGGGGTTCCACTTGAGCATCGCGGCGCCTGCAGGGCCGGCGTAGTAGCGCGCTTCGGCAATCAGATCGCGGGCATCGCCGAGCAGGATGCTGTCCGGATAGGCCGCCTGCCGCGCCGCCAGCGCTTCGCCGTATTCGCGCCAGCCGCGGACCCGCTTGTTCAGCACATCATTCTTCCGGTTCAGTTCGATGCCGGCGACCTGCGCCAGCGCGTCGAAGTGATAGGCGATGGCGGTGACGATCAGGTTCAGCGCCAGTGCCGCGATCAGCAGCTTCATCCGTTGCGTCTCGACCAGCCCGGCGACGACGAAGATCGTGCCACCGACATAGGCCATCGCCGCCCAGTTGGCATTGGCGCGGCCGATCAGCGACTGCGCGGTGATCGCGCCGAGAAACGGCAGCGCGAAGCAGGCGAGCAGGCGATAGCGCTCGTCCCGTATCCATTGGCGCGCAGCCGCAAGCTGCACCAGCCAGGCGATGAACAGCGCCGGGCCGAGAATGCCGAGCTGGCCGGCGATGAAATCACCGAAGGATTTCCAGTTCAGGCCGTGCTGGCCGCCGTTCAAACCACCTTCGAGTCCGGAAATCTGAGCCGTGTGGCCCAAGGTCGGCCAGCCGTTCTGCTCGTTCCAGATCAGGTTCGGCGCGAACACCAGCGCGGCCAGTGCGGCGGTGACGTACAGCTTCGGGCTGCGGAAATGCCGGCGCAGCCCCGGCGTGATCGCCAGATGCAGCAGCACCGAGATCGCGAAGATCGCCATCGTGTACTTGGTCAGCAGACCGAGGCCGCTGGCGATGCCGGCGGCCAGCCACCAGCCCCAGGCATCGCTGTCGAGCGCTTTCAGATAGGCGTACAACGCCGCCGCCCAGCACAGGAACAGCGGCACGTCGGTGGAGATGATGACGCTCGACAGCGCCACGCCGGGCAGGGTGATGAACACGATCGCCGCCCAGAACGCGGTGCGGGCATCGAACAGCCGCCGGGTGATCGCCCAGATCAGCATCGTGGTGAACGGGTAGAGCAGCAGCGCGCCGGACTTCACGCAGAGTTCGCCGTCACCGCAGACCGAGGTCGTCGCCGCGATCACTGCCGCGATCATCGGTGGCTTCGAGAAATAACCCCAGGCCAGCGCCTGCGACCAGGTCCAGTACTGCGCTTCGTCGACATACAGGTCCAGGCCGCTGGCCGCGATCGCCAGCGCTCGCCAGGCCGTCAGCAGGACGATGATCGCCAGCAGCGGCAGCAGGCCGCGAGTGTCGTGCGGACGGGCGGGCAGCGGAATCGGGGAAGCGGCCAAGGGCGTCGGTTTCGGGTTATTGCGTCGCGGCATTCTAGCGATGGCCTGTGATCTAATCCGCTTCATGACCCTGATTGACCTTGTTTGGCAGCCAAAGGCTGCCACGTCTGCCGTACCCGCCATCAACTGTGGATGGGCATCGTGATCGGCGACCGCTACGAACTGCTGCTCGGCCTGCGCTACACCCGCGCCAAGCGTCGCAACCACTTCATCTCCTTCATCTCGCTGGCCTCGATGCTCGGCATCGGCCTCGGTGTGGCGACCCTGATCGTGGTGCTGTCGGTGATGAACGGCTTCGAGAGCGAGCTGCGCAGCCGCATTCTCGGCATGGCTTCGCACGCGACGATTTCCGGCAACAGTGAAGGCCTGCCGGACTGGAGCGGCGTCGCCGCGATGGCCTCGCAGAACCCGGATGTCGCCGCCACCGCGCCGTACATCGAAGGCGAGGCGCTGGTGAAGGTCGGCTCGGAGATCTCCGGCACCGTGATTCGCGGCGTGCTGCCCGGCGAGGAAGCCAAGGTTTCCGAGATCGGCAAGCACATGGCCAGCGGCGCGCTCGGTGATCTGAAGGGCGGCGACTACAACATCGTGCTCGGCTACGAACTGGCGCAGCAGCTCAACGTGGCGATCGGCGACAAGGTCGACCTGATGATCCCGCAGTTGAGCGTCACCCCGGCCGGCGTGCTGCCGCGCTTCCGGCGCTTCAATGTCGTCGGCGTGTTCCGCATCGGTATGTACGAGTTCGATCGCGGCCTGGTGCTGGTTCATCTCGACGATGCCGCGGCGCTGTACCGGATGGGCAGCAACGTCACCGGCGTACGCCTCAAGCTGAACGATCTGTTCCAGGCGCCAAGAGTCGCCCGCGAAATCGCCCAGATGACCCCCGGCGCCTACTTCGTGTCCGACTGGACCCGCAGCCACGCCAACTTCTTCCGCGCCGTGGCCACCGAAAAGACCGTGATGTTCCTGATCCTGTCGCTGCTGGTCGGCATCGCCGCGTTCAACATCGTGTCGACCCTGGTGATGGTGGTGCAGGACAAGCAGGCCGACATCGCCATCCTGCGCACCCTGGGTGCCACGCCGCGCTCGATCATGGCGGTGTTCATGGTCCAGGGCTCGGTGATCGGCGTGATCGGCACCATCATCGGCGTCAGCCTCGGCGTGCTGCTGGCGCTCAACGTGCAGACGCTCGTTCCGCTGCTGGAAGCCGCCACCGGCCGCCAGTTCCTGTCGCCGGACATCTACTACATCAGCGATCTGCCCTCGGACCTGAAGCTGGCCGACGTGCTCCAGATCAGCCTGCTGTCGCTGGCGCTCGGGCTGGTGTCGACGCTGTATCCGGCCTGGCGGGCTTCGCGGGTGCAGCCTGCAGAGGCGCTGCGATATGAGTGAATCCGCGAGCCACCGAGCAGGGGCCCCGCAGCTTCACCGCGGGGATGCGAGCAAGGCGAGACGGAGCGCCAAGGTGCACGAGCTGGCCATGAGTGGAGATTCAGCGTGACCGCAGCAGCTTCCGACATCGTCATCGCCTGCCACGGCCTGGCAAAAACCTTCGACGATGGCCGCCTGAACCTGACCGTGTTCGAGGGCATCGATCTCGAACTCAGGCGCGGTGATCGCATCGCCATCGTCGGTTCGTCCGGCGCTGGCAAGAGCACCTTGCTGCACATCCTGGGCGGGCTCGATTCGCCGACCGCGGGCACGGTGTCGGTGGCCGGGCGCGAGATGAGCGCGCTCAGTGATGCCGAGCGCTCGCGGGTGCGCAATGCCAGCCTGGGCTTCGTCTACCAGTTCCATCACCTGCTGCCGGAGTTCTCGGCGCAGGAGAACGTCGCGATGCCGCTGCTGATCCGGCGCACGCCGCGCGCGGAAGCATTGGCGACGGCGGCAAAGCTGCTGGAAAGAGTCGGCCTTGGTCAGCGGCTGACCCACAAGCCGGGCGAGCTGTCCGGTGGCGAGCGTCAGCGCGCCGCTGTGGCGCGGGCGCTGGTCACCCGGCCGGCTTGCGTGCTCGCCGACGAGCCGACCGGCAACCTCGACACCCGCACCGCCGAAACCGTGTTCGAGCTGATGCTGGAACTGAACCGCGAACTCGGCACCAGCCTGATCGTGGTCACGCATGACCTGAAGCTGGCGGCGCGCATGGATCGCATCTTTTCCCTCCAGGCCGGTGGCCTGAAGGAAGTGTCGCGCGAGCAGCTCGCGGCGGGTGTCCAGCCCGGCTGAGCCTGGGTTGGCGATTGCGTCCCGAAGCCTGGGACGCGCGTTTTCGCCTGTTCCGCTGGTCTTCGCATTCACCATCGGCGCGCTGGCCTTGCTGCAACTGCCGGCGCTGCCACCACTGTGGCTCTGGCTACTGCCGCTGGCGGCGGCGCTGTTCCGCTCGCGATGGCGCGGGCTGTTGCTGGCTTTCGCGATCGGTGCAGCGCTGACCGCGCAGCGTGCTTCGGAGCTGATCGACCAGCGCTGGCCGGTGTCGCGCTACGGCGAAGTGCCGACCGTCGAAGGCATCGTCGCCAGCCTGCCGCAGGCCAGCAGCACGACCACCCCCGATGGCGGCGACAAGCCGGGCGATGAAGCCGCGGACAGCCTCAGAACCTGGCGCTTCCGCTTCGATCCGCTGGATGGTGGCTTGCCCGAACACATCCGCGCCGCCTGGTATCGCAGCCGCGAAACCCTGCGCGGCGGCGACTGCTGGCGGCTGACGTTGAGCCTACGCACGCCGCACGGCAGCCGAAATCCGGGTGGTTTCGATTACGAAGGCTGGCTGTTCCGGCAAGGCATCGCGGCGACTGCGACGGTACGCAGCGGCGAGCGCTGCGAGGCCAGTGGCGGTCATGCGCTGCTCAAGCTGCGGCAAGGCTTTGCCGATCGGCTCGCCGCGTGGCTGCCGGGTCATCCGGCGCTGCCGATGGTTGCGGCGCTGACCTTGGGCGATACCTCGGGGCTCGACGAGGATGACTGGCAGGCCTTCCGGCTGACCGGCACCACGCATCTGGTCGCGATCTCCGGCTTCAATGTCGCGATCGTCGCCGGTGTCGTCTTCTGGCTGATCCGCTGGCTGTGGAGCCGCTCGGCCTCCTTGAGTCAGCGCTTGCCGGCACCGCGCGCGGCGCTGCTGGCTTCGGTGATCGCGGCCTTGCTGTACGCGCTGCTTGCCGGCTTCGAGCCGCCGGTACAGCGCGCCGCCTGGATGCTCGGCCTGCTCGTGCTGGCCGGCTGGTGGGGCGGGCTCGGCCAGCCGTCGCGAGCGCTGGCGCTGGCCTGGGCGGTGATCGTCGCCAGCGATCCGCTGAGCCTGCTGTCGCCGGGCCTGTGGCTATCGTTCTCGGCGGTTGCGGCGATCTTCTATGTCAGCGGCGGCCGGCTGGCGCCAGTCAATGGCTGGCGCGCGGCACTGAGCATCCAGCTGATGCTCAGCGTCATGTTGGCGCCGCTGACCCTGTACTGGTTCCAGGGCACCAGCCTGACCGGGCCGCTGGTCAATCTGATCGCCGTGCCGGCCGCCGCCGTGCTGACGCCGGCGCTGCTGCTCGCCCTGCTGCTTGCGGCCGTGGTGCCGGTGCTGGGGCTGCCCTTGCTGCATCGGGTCGCCGATGTCCTCGCGCTGGCGCAGGACGGCCTGCTGTGGATCGCCGAACAGACGCCGCAAGCCTGGCTGGCGGCGAGCCCGGAACCGGCGGCGCTGCTGCTGGCCTTGCTCGGTGCGATCGCCCTGTTCGCGCCGGCCGGTCTGCCGACCCGAGTCTTCGGCCTGCTGGCGCTGTCCGCGCTGGCCTTGCCGCTGGCACGCACGGTCGACAAAGGCTTCCGGCTAAGCGTGCTCGATGTCGGACAGGGGCTGGCGGTGGTCGTGCAGACGCGCGAGCACACGCTGCTGTTCGACGCCGGCCCGGCCTGGCCCGGCAGCTTCGATGCCGGGCGTTCGGTGGTCGTGCCCTATCTGCTGCGCAGCGGTGTGCGAGGGATCGATCGCCTGATCGTCTCGCACGGTGATCTCGATCATCGCGGTGGGGTTGCGGCTGTTGCCGCGGTCTTGCCGATCGCCAGCCGCAGCGGTTACGGCACCGATACGCCCTGCCGTGCCGGCGAGCGCTGGGACTGGGACGGCGTCAGTTTCGAGCTGCTCGCGGGTCCCGAGCGCGGCTTGTCGGACAACGACGGTTCCTGCGTGCTGAGGGTTGCGCAGGGCGATCAGGCGCTGCTGCTGACTGGCGACATCGAAGCCAGGGCCGAAGCGCGGCTGCTGACAGCGATGCCGGAAAAACTGCGCGCCGACGTGCTGGTGACGCCGCATCACGGCAGCCGGACCTCATCGACCGCGGAGTTCCTCGATGCCGTGCAGCCGAAGCTGGCGATCCACAGCGCTGGCTGGCACCACCATTTCGGACATCCGGCGCGGGTCGTCGTCGCGCGCATGCAAGAGCGCGGCATCGCCCAGGTTTCGACCGGCGATCACGGCGCGGTGACGGTCGAGATGAGCGGGGATCGTCTTGTCTGCGAACGCTATCGACCGAAGGCGCTGCGGCTGTGGTCGACGCCGGCCGACGAGGTCTGGCGCAGCGGTTTGCCTTCAAGCATCGGCCCCTGCCGATGACGCCGATCAGGCCGGCCAGCGGATTGCACTGATCTCGATATCGCGGTCGCCCGCCGGCCGCTGCCACAGCGCGACATCGCCGACCTGCAGGCCGATCAGCGCCCGCGCCAGCGGCGAGGTCCAGCTGATCAGCCCGGCGTCCGGATCGGCCTCGTCTTCGCCGACGATCCGGTAGCGGCTCTCGAGATTGTCGTCGTCGAGCACGGCGACTTCAGCGCCGAAGGCCACCTTGCTGCTGTCGCGCGTCGTGCCATTGACCAGCTGCGCGGCAGCGATGCGGGCCTGCAACCAGCGCAGTTCGCGATCGAGACTGGCGCGGCGCTGGCGACGATCGGCGGCATCGGCGGCAATCGCCGCGATATCAGCCTCGATCGCATCGCGGCGCGCTTCGAGCAAGGCCAGCCCACGCGGCGTGACGTAGTTCGGATGTGGACTGAGCGGTAGTTCGGGCAGGTCTTCGGGTTCATCACCGTCGACCTCGCGGACGTGGGCGCGACTCATGTCACCAACTGCTCGCGCAGGAAGGCCAGCGTGCGATCGAGCGCGGCGCGCGTCGGCTGGCCGGCTTCGTCAATCAGGTGCGTGGTCAGCACGCTGTGCGGCGTGCCGAAGCCTTCCCGGTTGCCGTGACAGGCGTCGATCTCGATGCCTTCGAATGCGTCACCGAATTCGCGGCGCAGGCGCTCGAAGCGCGAAGGCGCGCACAGCGGATCGCCGTGGAAGCGCAGGCCGAGAATGCGCGCGCCGTGCTGGTCGATCTTGTCGTGAGCGGCGGCCAGTTCCTTCGGCGATACATGCAGCGCATCGCGGCGGCCGGGCACCGGCACTGGCAGCGAAGGCTGCGACAGCACCGGCGCGATCACCGGCGCGTCGAGCATCATCGCCAGGCCGAAGTTGCCGGTCAGGCACATGCCGACGGCGCCGACACCGGGCCCGCCGCAGGCTTCGTGCGCTTCACGCGCCAGCGCCCGCAGCCAGTCGACGATCGGGCTCGACTGATTCGCGGCCAGCACGCTGAATTCCTTGCTGATGCAGATCCGCAGCACCGAACGGGTCAGGTAGGGCAGCGTGATCGGCTGCAGCGGCGTGCCGAACAGCTGCGGCATCCAGACGCTGAAGCCGGCATCGGCCAGAGTCGTCGCGAAAGTCGCGACCTGCGGCGTGATGCCGGGAATCTCGCTCATCACGATCACCGCCGGGCCGTGGCCGCGCCGGTAGACCGCGCGGGTTTCGCCGAGATGGCGGTGCGGAGCGAGGGTGAAGCCGGGAATCGTCGGCAGATGGTCGATCATGGCTAGCTCTAGCGCATCAGCTGATAAGGCCCGCCTTTCCCCAGCGCCGCCTGCCAGGCCGGCCGGGCCTTGATGCGGGCGAGGAAGTTGAGGATGTTCGGATAGCCCTGGCTGGCGCCACCGCGGGCGGCGGCGGCTTCGAGCGGGAAGCTCATGATGATGTCGGCCGCGGTCAGTTCGCTGCCGGCGAACCAGCCGCTATCGCCGAGCGCGGTTTCGATGCTGGTCAGGTGCAGTTTCAGGCTCGGATCGAGATAGCCCCGGCCGACGCCGTTGGCGATCGCCCTGGCGATCGGCCGGATCAGCCACGGTGTTGGCGCGACGGTGGTCTTCGAGAAGATCAGCTTCATCACCAGCAGCGGCATCAGCGAGCCTTCGGCGTAGTGCAGCCAGTAGCGGTAGCGGATGTATTCAGGCGTACCGGCTGCGGGCATCAGCCGGCCGTTGCCGTGACGCTCGATGAGGTGCTCGATGATCGCGCCGGTTTCGGCGATCACGACGCCGTCATCGCTGATCACCGGCGATTTGCCGAGCGGGTGCACGGTCTTCAGCTCGGGTGGTGCAAGCATGGTTTTCTTGTCGCGCTCGTAGCGCTTGACCGTGTACGGCAGGCCCAGTTCTTCGAGTAGCCAGAGGATGCGCTGGGAACGGGAGTTTTCGAGATGGTGGACGACGATCATGGGCAGCCGGCTCCGGTTTCAGTGCGGCTAGCCTAGCTGCATCCGTCGGTGCGCGGTCGCGCATCCAAACTGGCGTACGCCCCAGGATGAACACCGATGAAACGCTCGCTGCTGATGATTGCCCCCGCTGCCTTGCTGCTGGTCGCGCTGCTCGCCGGCTGTGATGACGATGATCACCAACGCCATCAGCCGAGCTACGGCGATCACCATGATCCGGGCGACGGCGCGATCGGCCTCGATGGCGACACGGTGGTGATCGAAGCCGGTGGCCAGCCAGCGCTTGCGCGAGTCGGCCTTGATGGCGCCCTGAGCATCGGCGAGACCGGCATCGAAACCAGCCCGGAAGCCCGAACCGCGCTGAAGGCCTACAGCGCCGCGGCGGTGGCGATGAAGACCCATGCGATCGCTTTCGGCCGCGCCGGTGTCGGCTTCGGCTTCGATACCTTGCGCGATGTCGTCGACGGCCTGATCGAGGGCCGCGACGATGTGGGCAGCGAGGCGCGTGAAGGCGCCGAGGTGCTGGTCGTCAAGGCGCGCGAGCTGTGCGAGCGGATGGAAACCGTGCAGGTGGCGCAGCAGGCCGCGGCGGCTGCGGTGCCGGCGTTCGTGCCCTATGCGGTGCTGGACGATGCGCAGGTACGGGAATGCTTCGAAGGGATCGACGAGGAAGTCCAAGATCTTCACGACAAGGCCAAGCCAGTGTCATCCGGCGGCGCCTGATCACCGATCCGCTCAGGCCGGCGGCAGGCTGGCCGGCAGCACGATCCTGAAGCGGGTTCCCGGCTCGGCCGGCTCGGCGCTGATCCGGCCGCGGTGCAGGTCGACGATCTTCTTGCAGATGGTCAGGCCGATGCCGTTGCCGGGATATTTCTCACGGGCATGCAGGCGCTGGAACAGGCCGAACACCTGCTCGGCGTGCTTTTCGTCGATGCCGATGCCGTTGTCGCGCACGCGCAGCTCCCAGTCGTCGCCCTGACGCTCGGCGGCGATCTCGACCATCGGCGCAACGTCCGGGCGGCAGAACTTCACGGCATTGCCGATCAGGTTCTGGAACAGCTGCACCATCTGCCGCTCGTTGCCGAGGATGGTCGGCAGTTCACCGGCCGTCACCGTGGCGGCTGCGGCGCTGATCGCGCCATGCACGTTGGCCATGGCAGTGGCGACGACCCGGTTCAGATCGACCGGCTGTGTGGCATCGGACGCCCGTGACACGCGCGAGTAGGCGAGCAGATCCTCGATCAGGCTTTTCATCCGCTGCGCGCCGGAGGTGACGAAGCCGATGTACTCGTCGGCGTCCGGCCCGAGCTTGCCTTCGTAGCGCTTCTGCAGCAGTTGCGCAAAGCCGGACACGGTGCGCAGCGGCTCCTGCAGATCGTGCGACGCCACGTAGGCGAACTGTTCCAGATCGGCGTTCGAGCGAGTCAGCTCGTCGGCGCGGGCCTTCAGTTCCGCCTCGTCGCGCTTGCGGGCGGTGATGTCTTCGGCGGCACCGACCGCGCCGAATACCGCGCCGTCCTGACTCAGCGCGGCGATGCTGAACTGCACGGTCACCACGCTGCCGTTCCTGCGGGTCAGCGGTACCTCGTGGTTGGTGATCGGATCGCCGCCGTCGAGGGTCTGCTGGTAGCGCCGGTAGACGTCCTTCAGGTGCGCTTCGTCGGAGATCAATTCCGCCCAGGGCATCCCCAGCAGTTCTTCGACCGGATAGCCGGTGATATCGCTGGTGCGCCGGTTGGCGGTCATGAAGCGGCCTTCGCGGTCCATCGTGAAGATCGCGTTGGTGACGTGTTCCATGATCTTTTCGCGGAACTGGGTCGCGGCTTTCAGCGCCACCTCGGCCTGGTGACGGCTGCTGATCATGTTGTTCAGTTCGCCGGCCAGCACGCCGAGTTCATCCCTGGAGCGCACTTCCACCATCGTGCTGAGATCGCCCTGGGCCACGCGCACGGTGCCGTCGCGCAGGCCTTCGATACTTTTGCGCAGATCATTGGAGACCAGCCAGGCGACCAGCATGGCGATGCCGAGCAAAACGCCGGCGGCCGTCATGATCACGCCGAGCAGCAGCCACTGCACAGTGCGCGCGCCGCCGGCGAGCACCGCGGAGAAGCCCTGTTGCAGCGCCGTGACGCGGGTGTTGATCGCATCGATGCGATTGAGGAACAGGCGTCGGCGCTGATCGTCGAGCTGCGCGGTGTTTTCGGCCACGGCGATCTCGCGCGACATGTTCATCAGTTCCTGCACGCAGTCGTCGGCCTTGCCCCAGATGTCCACCGCTTCGGCGAAGAAGCTGAGGCTGCGGAAATTGCGGAACAGGAAAATCATCTCGGGAATGTCTTCGGCCGGCACGCCGCCGGCGAGAAAGCCCTGGTAGACGGCCAGTTCGTCGTATTGATCCCTGAGCAGTTCCAGGCGCGCCCGCCGGCCGCCCAGCGGCACGGCGATGGCGTTCTGGAAATAGGTCCAGGCGCGACGATCACCGGTCTGCAGATAGCGGGTGATTGCGTAGACGGCGTTCTTCTGGCCTTTCGACGACTGGCTTTCGGCGCTGACATAGGCGCGCACGCCGGAGGACATCGACAACGACAGCGCAACGATGATCAGGGCACCCATCATCGCGACCAGAAACATCGCGACCACGCCGCTGAGCTTGGCGCCGATCGACAGATCGCGCGCGCGCTGGACGAGGCTGCGGCGCCGGGTGGTGGGCTCGATTGGTGCTGCGCCGGTCAAGGCGCGCGTGCTTCCGGGGACGGTGCCTGCCGGGCATCGGCCATGACGGCAGCGATGGTTGCGCCCAGGGAATCGTTGGCCGATTCGGGGCGGCTGTGGTCTCCGGACATCACCATGCGGCTGCGGCCGACTCGTTTTGCCGCATACAACGCGGCGTCGGCGCGGCGAACCAGATCGGCGGCGATGCGGCGCGGCGAGTCACCGGCGGTTGGCGCGATCACCTGGGCGAAGCCGCCGGACGCGGTGACGAAGCTGCTGCCATCGAGCGAGCGCGGAATGCGCAAGCCGTGGACGCTGTCGCGCAGCGCTTCGGCCAGTTCGCTGGCCTTGTCCGGCAGGGCATCGAACCAGACGGCGGCAAATTCCTCGCCGCCGATGCGGGCACAGAAATCATGCGGCCGGCGCATCGCCTTGCCGAGCGAACCGCCGACCAGCCGCAGGCATTGATCGCCGGCCGGATGACCATAAAGATCGTTGTAGTCCTTGAAGTGATCGATATCGAGCATCAGCAGCGCGACATTCTGCTGCTGGCGCGCCGCTTCACGGATCAGCTTGCGCAGTTCCAGATCGAAATAGCGACGATTCGGCAGGCCGGTCAGGCCATCGCGGGTGGCCTGGAATTCCAGCAGCCGGCCGCGATACCAGCTTTGTCGCGAGGAATATTCGAGCAGGTAGGCGGTAACCCCGGAGATGGCCGCCAGCATCCAGGCCGATACGGCGTCATAGAACGCCGACAGGCCCAGCGCTTCCATCTGCGCCCAGGTGGTGATGACCATGGTCGCCAGCGCCCAGGGCAGCACGGCCCAGAAGCGCAGCCGGCCGAGGATCAGCATCGCGGTGACCGTGATCGCCGCGAAATCGTGCGGCATGTCGAAACCGAGCAGCCGGCCGAAGATGTGCTGCGCCATCACGCAATTGGCAATGATCACGCAGGTGATGATCAGCATCGCCGGCGACCAGCGCTGCAGGGCGGGCCGTACGGTGAACAGCAGCGACAGCAGGATCGCCGGAATCTGCACGCAGAACTGCAGGAAGTGCGACATCTTCAGGAAGCCGTCCGGCGCGTGCATCACCCAGTCGTCGTACAGCGGGGTGACGCCGATCATCAGCATGCCGATGAACAGGATCATCGTCCGCGGCCCGCGGGCGTTGTGCTCGAAGGTTTCGCGGAACAGGGCTTCCAGAGGCTCGTCGAAGCGCAGGCGCAGCAACTGGCGGCGCTGGTTCTTGTTGGAATGCGGACGGATCCGCGGGTCGCCGTTCATGACGTCAGGAGTTGCGGATACCGATGAAGGCTGCGGCGAGCGGTGGTTGATCGGGACGCCGGAAAAGCGTCTTCAGGAAACGATGATAAACGGGTCTGTGAGGCGATGCCGTGTCAAACAGCACAGCCCCGCTCAGCCAGCATGACTGACGATGATGTCCGGCGCGCCGCGTTCCAGCGCGGCCCGAAAATCCGCAGGCAGTGGCTTCTTGGCGAGCGCCGGCGTGACCATCACGTAGACCGTTTCGGTTCGCGCCAGCAGGCTGGCTTCGCCACGGCGACGGAACTCCACCGCCAGCACGAACGAGGTATTGCCGAACTGCAGGGTGCTCACGCTGGCACACAGCACGTCATCGAAGCGGGCCGGCGCCTTCCACTCGGTGGTCTGCTTGACCAATTGGTAATCGAGCCGGCCATCGATCAGTTCTTTGCCGAAGCCCAGCGCGCGCAGGTATTCGGTGGTCGCCAGATCGACGTAATCGCCATAGCGGGCGTTGAACACCACCTTCTGCGCATCGCACTCGGCGTAACGCACCCGCAGGCGATAGCAGAAGGCTGCGGACGGCGGCGCGGTTGCTCCAGTACCGCGCGCCGTGTCGTTCATGCCACCAGCGTTTTCTTGAGCCAGGCAATGCCCTGATCGACGGCCTGACGGCCGACGTCGAGCCCGCTGAAGAAGGTGTAGAAGCCGTGGATCGCGCCGTCGTAGCACTTCGATTCGACGGCGACGCCAGCCGCTTTCAGCTTCGCCGCGTAGGCATTGCCTTCGTCGCGTAGCGGATCGAATTCGGCGGTGATCACCAGCGCCGGCGGCAGGCCCTTGTGGGATTCGGCCTTGATCGGGCGCAGCAAGTTGCTGGTCAGCGCCGCAGCGTCCTTGACGTAATGACCGAAGAACCAGTCCATGTCCTTGCGGCCGAGCAGATAGCCCTCGGCGTTCTCGGTCATCGACGGATAAGCGTCCGGATCGATGTCGACGACCGGGTAGACCAGCAGCTGCGCCTTCAGCGCCGGGCCGCCCTCATCGCGCAGGCGCAGTGCGGTCACCGCCGCGAGATTGCCGCCGGCGCTGTCACCGGAGACGCCGAGGCGGCCGGCATCGCCGTTGATCTCGACGGCATGCGCAGCGGCCCAGCGGGTGGCGGCAAGGCAGTCGTCGGTCGCGGCCGGGAACGGATGTTCCGGCCCGAGGCGGTAGTCGACCGAGACCACGACGACACCGGCACCGGCGCAGGTTTCGCGGCACAGCGAATCGAAGGTATCGAGATCGCCGATCACGAAGCCGCCGCCGTGGAAGTACATCAGGATCGGGAACGGGCCTTTGCCGTTGGGGCTGTAGATGCGCAGCTTCAGCTCGCCGGCCGGGCCGGCGATGTGGCTGTCGCGGACGCCGGCGATCTGCGCCGCGCTCGGCGGCATCATGCTCATCAGCATGTTGATCGCCTGGCGGCACTGCGGCGGTTCCATCGTATGGAACGGCTGGGCGCCGGCGGCGGCGAGCGTGCCCAGGAAGCCCTGGACCTGTGGGTTGAGCGGCATCGTGTTCTCCTCGGTGCTGTTGTGGTTTGCGTGTTGTTCGTTTACTTGAGGTCGTTGCCATCCGCTTCGGCGGCGCGCGCCTCCGCCGTGATGGCAATGACGGCTTCCTGCCAGCGGCGCAAGTCCTCCGCGTAGGCGGTGAACACGCAGACCTCGCAGCCGTTGTCGCAGCAGTCGCCATCAAGCGGGCGCTCCGGTTTCGGAGGCAGGTTCGGCAGTGCTTCGGCGTTCATCGGCGGCGTGGAGTTGGCGGGTCGCTGGACACAGTGTCAAGCGGGGGCGAGTCCCGCGCACTTTGCCGCCCGGAGGGGCTGACGGCAAGGCGCTTTCGCGTCACCGGCAGCGGCGGCAATTGCGGCTAAGCTGCCGGCTTGATCATTCAATGTGAGAGTGCCCGGATGCCTCAGCAAAGCCATCACTTCGTCGTCTTTGGCGCCACCAGCTTCGTTGGCCAGCTGCTGACCCGCTACCTGTATCAGCGCTACGGCATCGGCGGCGAGGTGAAGTGGGCGATCGCCGGTCGCTCGACGGCCAAGCTCGATCAGGTCCGCCAGTCGCTAGGGCCGGATGGCCGCAACCTGCCGATGATCGTCTGCGACGCGGCCGACGAAACCGCGCTGCGCGAGCTGTGCAGCACTACCCGCGTGGTGGTGTCGACCGTCGGTCCCTACGCCTTCTACGGCTCGCCGCTGGTCAAGGTCTGCGCCGAAACCGGCACCGATTACTGCGATCTGACCGGCGAAGTGCAGTGGATCCGCCGGATGATCACCGCCCACGAAGCGACTGCGCAGAAGAGCGGTGCGCGCATCGTCCATTGCTGCGGCTTCGACTCGATTCCGTCCGATCTCGGCGTGCATTTCCTGCAGGCCCAGGCGCGCGCGAAGTTCGGCGTGCCGGCGCAGCGGGTGAAGCTGCGCATCAAGGCCTTCCGGGGCGGGTTTTCCGGCGGCACGGTCGCCAGCCTGATGAACGTGCTGAAGGAAGTCGGTGAGGACCCGGGCCTGCGCAAGGAACTGGGCGACCCGTACTCGATCACGCCGCCGAGCGCGGCACCCAGGCCGCGGCAGCCGGATGTGAACCTGGCCGAGTACGACGAGGACGCGCGCAGCTGGATCGCACCGTTCGTGATGGCGGCGATCAATACCCGCATCGTCCATCGCTCGAATGGCCTGTCCGGCCAGGCTTATGGCGCGGATTTCCGCTACGACGAAGCGATGATGACCGGCAGCGGCCTGAAGGGCAGGGCGACCGCCTGGGGCATCACTGCCGGGCTTGGTGGTTTCGTGCTGGCCGGTGCGCTGAAGCCGACCCGCGCCCTGCTCGAACGATACGTGCTGCCGAAGCCGGGCGAGGGACCGACGCCGGAAGCGCAGGAAAAAGGCTTCTATGATCTGCGCTTCATCGGCAAGACCGCCACTGGCGACGTCCTGCGCTGCAAGCTCACCGGTGATCGCGATCCGGGCTACGGCTCGACCGCCAAGATGCTTGGCGAAGCGGTGGCCTGTCTGGCCTTCGATGTGCCGCGCGATGCGCTCAAGGGCGGTTTCTGGACGCCGGCGACGGCGATGGGCGATCGCCTGATCGAGCGCCTGAAGGAACACGCCGGACTGACGTTCGAAGCGCTCTGAAGTCCTGAAAAGATGGTCACGGCCCGAAGCCGTGACCATCTCGCAGCTTCAGATGCGGGTGATGATCGCGGCGTCCCGCTGCAGGCGCAGGTGCGAGATATCGTTGAAGCCGGCCAGCGCCAGGCTGCCGCTTTCCGGGTGGATATGGAACTCGTGCACCGAGGCGTTCCAGATCTTCCAGACCAGGTTCAGGGACGTCGGGTTGTCGAGGCTCAGCGCTTCGCGCATCACCGCGGTGATCACGCCACCGGAAGTGAACACCACCAGACGTTCGGCCCCTTCCGCAGCGCGGCGCAGGCCGGCCACGCAACGGTTGGAGAACGCGGCCCAGGTTTCGTCGATCGGAATCGACGGTGCCAGCCCCTGCATCCAGGCGCCGACCACGGTGTTGAACACCGGCCGGAACACCGCCTGATCCCGCATCGCCAGATGCGGATCGTCCGCCAGTTCCGGGTGCTGATCGGCAATCAGCGGCAGGTAGGCGCGGATCAACTGGGTGTGGTTGAACTCGTTGAACGCCGGGTCGGTATGCAAGGCCGCGGGGGCCTTGTCGCCGATCACCGCGAGTGCCTGCTCACCGGTCTTGCGCTGGCGCTGCAGCGAGCCGCTGTAGGCGCGGTCGGCACTGAAGCCGCCGATCTTCCAGTGGCTGCCGAGGGCGACCGCCTGCCGCTCACCGAGGAGCGACAGACGATCGTAGTTGGCTTCCCCGAACGAGGCCTGGCCGTGGCGGACCAGGACGACGGTAGTCATGCCTAGTGGACGTAGACCGGGCCAACCAGCTCGTCACCCAGCGTCTTGCCACTGCTGTCCGGCAGTTCCGGACGCAGGATCACCGTATAGCGGCCCGGGGCCACGCCCTTGAACGCCAGCACGCGCGGGTTGTTGCCGGCCGACCATGAACCGGTCGGCGTCTTGCCGCGCGAATCGACCAGCTTGATGTGGGTGCCGGCCGCAGTCGGATCGACCGGGTTGTTGAACATCAGCACCACGGCCTTTTCCGACGAGGCTTCGCCGGCATAGACCAGGCTGAGATTGTTCGAGGCCTGAGTGCCGGTCTTCGACCACCAGCTGGAGATCACGTCGGAACCGTTGCCAGTCTTCGGACGGGTGAGCGGACGCTGGGCAGCCGGCTTGCTGGCGGCCTTCGGCGCATCGCTGCTCGGTGCTGCGGCAACCACTTCTGGCTTCGGTGCCGGCTTCGGCTTGGCGGCCTTCGGGGCAGGTGCGGGGGCCGGTTCGCTGGCAGCCGGCTCGGCCGATTCACCGGCAACGCGGGCGGCGACTTCGCTGGCCACGTTCTCGGCAATCTTGCGGGCTTCCTCTTCGCTGAGCGAGGAGTTGTCGCCGCCTGCCGCCGGGGCCGCGGGGGTGACCGCGACCTGCGTACCTTCGTCACGGCCGATGTTCTCGGCGATCTTCCGGGCGTCCGCGTCGGACATCGTCGGCAGATTAGCGGTGATCGGGGCGGCGGCGGTTGCTGGCGCCAGGGCGGTGTAGGACTCCGCCGGTGCCGGGGCTGGCTCGCTGGCGGCAGTTTCAGTCGACTCGGGGGCCGGAGCCGACTCCGGAGCCGATTCAGGCGCGGCTTCGCTGGCGGCAGCCGGCGTTTCCGTTGCTACAGCAGCCGTATCGCCGCCTTCCGTCGCGACGGGCGTTTCGCTGACCGTTTCGCCGGTGGCAGCGGCTTCCGGCGCGGCGGTCTTGCTGCCACGCGGCAGCAGCATGTTGAGTCCGAAATAGACGACGACGGCGGTGATGACAACGATGAGGACAACGCGGCTGAGTTTCATTGCAAACCCCGAGTGAAGCGGGCGGATCGTTTCCGCTCGCGTTTTTGTTGATTTCGTGAGGCGCTGGTCACGCCTTTCGGTTACTGATCATTGTGCCCGCAGACCGCGTGCCAATTGGCAACCAGACATTGCAGCAAAAGCGTGCCATCGGCCATGAAAGCTCTTGGAGTTTATGCGAAACGACTATGACCGTCAGCGGATTAGGCCGTCGGCGCTCGACTCATCGCGAGGCGGTGTCCCGCTCGGCGGCCTTGCGGGCCAGCGCTGCGCGGGCAGTCGCTTCAGCGGTGATCGCGGCCTGTTCGGCAACGATGCGCACCATGCGCTCGCGACGGCTCATCGGAGGCGCTTCGGCAACCGGTTCGATCTGCACAACGGCAGGTGCACTGACCGGCACTACAGCGGCCGAAGCGACTCTCACCTGGCTCATCAGCCCGGCTGCCGCTGCGACGGACGCAAGCGATACCGCGACCAGAATCATGGTCTTGTTCATCATCAGGACTCCCCTCGAATCTGCTTTTCTTGTACGGCCGAGCTTCATCAGGATGGCCCGGCGCAGCCCGAACTATGCGCAGCGGGGGCGGCAGCGTCAATCGGGTGGAATCCACGGCCTTTGCTGCAGCAGGGGCTGCCCCGACCTTGGAAAAAGAAACAGCCAAAAAGAAACACTTGTTGACTGAAATGTGAAATCGGCCGACGCTGCTCTTGATGCGCTGCGATAATGCTGGCCCGGCGTTGCATCCCGGCCCCCCAGCCAGCGCAGATTCGACGGACAAATCCTGTTTGATGGTCGGCTTCACAGCCGGTTTGATGGAGCATTCATGAGCGATCGGTATCTCGAGTTCACCAACTC
>NZ_JAHFRY010000114.1 GCF_023266035.1 Nevskia sp. | reverse complement strand
CGACCACATCGACCGGCCGCGGCCGGCTCAGGAAGTTGATGGTAAGACTTGAGGTGACCGCCATCACCTGATCGCCGATGTGGGCCAGGATCACCGCATACATCGCGGAATCCGCCGCCAGCATCAGCACCGGCCCGGCGATGGTGCCGCCCGGGCGGATCATCCATTCGCGGAACGGAATCCGGATCGTCGCCGACCCCGGCTTCACCTCGGTGACCACCATCTGCGCGAACGAGGACATCGGCAGGCCATCGCTGATGATGCGTTCGACTTCGGCGGCGTCGAGCACCGGTTGCAGCGGACGGCTCATCGGATGGTTCAGAGGGTACTTACTGGCAGTTGACGGTTCCTGGCAGGCAAGTATTGACGATCGACGGCCGCTGCGTGGTGATGCTGTCGACGGTGACGCCGGCTTCGCCCAGGCTGACACCGAGCGTCGACAACAGCGGATCTAGGATCAGATCGAGCAAGGCAACTACCGGAGACAAAATCGCCGCCAGGATGCCGCCGACATCGAGGCCGAGGCCGAGGATATTGATCTGCAGACTGCTAGCCAGCAGTGAAGTAACCAAGCTCGTGAGATTGCTGCTGCTGCTCAGCAGCGGCAGCGCCTGCGGGAATGTAGGGCCGGTAGCAGTCTGCGCGGGGTGGGTCACGCCGAATAAGGTTTGGCTCATTTTCGTGGCGATGATCCGGACCAGAAACAGAACGTTGACCACGGTACCCGACTGAGGATCTTGCGGCGGATTTGCGGTGGCCGAGCCAGAGAAAGTGCCGACGGTTGCGGTGATCAGCGAGCTGGTGGTCTGGATCGTGGCGCGGGCGTTGGGATTGGTGGTCGACGGGCAGTTGACGCTCAGCAATTCCGCGAGGCCGTTGCCCGCATCCACGTCGAGCGCGAGACGAACCAGCGGCAGCGCCAGTAACGACAGGTTGATGCGCGCCTGAAGCCGGATCTGCGACGACTGCGCCGTCGTGTATGGCGTGTTCGTCGAGTCGCGGCCTGGTCTGCCAGGCGGATTGGAAGTCTGCTCCGGCTCGATCACCTTCAGGAAAACACCGATGCCGGCCAGCCCAGGAATGCTGACCGTCACCGGCAACTGGATCGATGGGCCGCCCACCGCCGCGGCCTGACCGAGCGCGGTCAGCAAGCCCAGACCGTCGACGAAGGGAATGGCGCCGACGATGCTGGTGACTGCGGGATTCAGAGTGGTGCCCGTGGCATTGAAGATCTGGCCAAAGACGTTCTGGATGACCGCAGGATTGTCGTAAGACTGCCCGGCAAGGCCGGAGATCAAACCGGCCGCGGTACCCGAAGTCGCATCGCCAGTGGCCGCCAACGCAGTACTTATGATCCTCAGTGCCTGGGGTGCCGTGAGGTCCAGCGTCAACAGATCGTTCAGCGAATTGACGCCAGCTGCGAGCGCCAGGTTGCCGAGCGTGACCCGCGCAGCGGCAATGCCTTGGTAGCCCACGGCCGTCAGATTGACACTAGTGCCCAGCAGGCCAGACAGCAGGCTGTTCAGCGCGCCCTGATCGAGGTTCAAGGTCGTTGTGCCAATGCGGAACGAGGCATAGGCCGGCTGTTCGGCGGTGGCCGAGGCGTAGAGCATGCCGCCCCCCCCGTATAGATTGATGAACGGCACTGGTTGAGGTCGCGACAGATTGACCCGTACAGCGGTGACGTTCTCGTTACCGACGGTCAGAGGCGTGAATTTACGGAAGCCGGATGTCGAGACGATGGTCCCGACTTCGACTGCAGGTGACCCGTTGATGCCGGTTAGCAGGCCCTGCACGCTGTTTGCGCCATCGACGCTGTTGGCGGCAATCACGCGTGTCACTTCCGCAGTGATGGCGCTCATCTGCGCTGGCACACCGCCAACAGCACAGCCGCTTGAAATCTGCACCGCCGACAGCGCCGCCAGGGTCGCCTGTTTTTCCAGATCCCGCTGCGCGTAATAGAGCTGGCCGATGTTGATCGCCAGCGCCAGCACCGGGATCAGCATCAGCAGTGAGACCGCGGTCAGCACCGCCGCGGCACCGCGCTGGCGGAAGCGGCCAGAGGGTGGACGGGAAGGTGGGCGGGAGCGGGGTTCGGGCGAGGTCGACACGGGGTCCATGCTCCGGAGCGGTAGCGGGTCAGCAGCAGCGGATGGGGCCACCATCATGGCGCGGCCGGAGCAGACGGGGCGGCGCCGTGCTGCTGCAAGCGGTGCCGCGTCCGGATCGATTCCGGGTAGCGTGTTGCAGATTAAGGCCTGGACGAGGCCGCCGGAAAGGCAGCGCTGGCGGAACCTGAGGCCATCCCGGATGGGCGGCAGAAAAGCTGCGCCGAGCGGTGGCAATCACAGGCGTCGCTGCTTATCGTGGCGTCTGCTCATCCACGCTTTCGAGGCCTGCATCGATGATGACCCTGCATGGCTATACCGGCTCCGGCAACTGTTACAAGCCCGCGCTGGCCATGCGCCAGCTCGGCATCGCCTATCAGTGGCGCGAGGTCGACATCCTGAAAGGCGAATCGCGCACGCCGGCATTCCTGGCCAAGAACGCCAATGGCCGCATCCCGTTGCTGGAACCGGAGCCCGGCCGCTACCTGGCCGAATCGAACGCCATGCTGTGCTGGCTTGCCGAAGGCACGCCGCTGCTGCCGGGCGACCGCTGGGCCAGGGCCAAGGTGCTGGAATGGTTGTTCTTCGAGCAGTACAGCCACGAGCCGTACATCGCGACGATCCGCTACTGGGTGGCGATCGAGAAATCCGCCGAGGCGAATCAGGCGCGAATTGCAGAACGGATGCCGCGGGGCTATGCAGCGCTCGGCGTGATGGAAACCCAGCTGGCGAAGACGCCATACCTGGCCGGGGAGCAGTACACGATCGCCGACATCGCGCTGTACGCCTATACCCATGTCGCAGATGAAGGCGGTTTCGATCTGGCCGACTATCCAGCCGTGCGGGCCTGGCTGGCGCGCATCAAGGCAACGCCCGGCTTCGTGACCATGGCCGCAGCGGCTGCTTGAGCGCCGCCGCCGGCTCTTCAGCCGGCGTGCGCTTCCTTGAGCTTGGTCAGCTTCTTCTTGATGCGCTCGCGCTTCAGGCTCGACAGGTAGTCGACATACAGCTTGCCGTCGAGGTGGTCGATCTCGTGTTGCACGCATTGCGCGGCCAGGCCTTCGCAATCCATCTCGAACGGCTTGCCGTGACGGTCCAGCGCCCGCACCCGCAGACGGTTGAAACGCTGGATGGTGTCGCGGATATCGGGCACCGACAGGCAGCCCTCTTCCATTTCCTGCCGCTCGTCAGTCAGCAAGATTTCCGGGTTGATCAGGACCATAGGCTCGGTCTTGCCCTCGGAACAATCCATCACCGACAGGCGCAGCTGCACGCCGCACTGGTTGGCGGCGAGGCCGACACCGGGCGCGTCGTACATCGTTTCGAACAGATCGTCGATCAGCTTCTGAAGCTTGTCGTCGAACACCGTCACCGGCAGGGTCTTCTTGCGAAGACGCGGATCGGGATGAATGAGGATGGGCAGAATCGCCATGGTTACGGGGCCTGCAGTTGATCTTGGGAAACCTTCGACGAGCCTGCGAAACAGCAGGTGTTCATGCCAGACTCAGCCGCGCCCGTCGAACGGGCCGAACGGGGCCCAGAAAGGCCACAAAAGGGAAAGCCGCAGCCATGCAGAAGTATAACGCCTCGCGATTTCCACTCCCGCGACACACGATCACGCGCCTAGGGGTCGCCAGCCTGTTGCTGACGATGCTGGCCGCCGGCTGCGCCAGCGCACCGAGCAGCAGCCCGCCCGCCACCGTGGTGCCGGTCGCTGTCGTGGCGCCTGCCGCAAGACGTCCTGCAGCTGCCACCGTCGAACCGCTGGCCAACGCCAACAGCGCCCGGACCTACGCCGGCGATCTGTCGCTGCGCGAGGACGCGCCGCTGCGCTACACAGTGAGGAAGGGCGACACCCTGTGGGACATCGCCCAGCATTTCCTGCGCGATCCCTGGCAGTGGCCGGAGCTCTGGTACACCAACTCGCAGGTGCGCAATCCGCACCAGATCTATCCCGGCGATGTGCTGAGCCTGGTGCGGGTGAACGGCCAGACGCGCCTCGCTTTCGACGGCGTGGTCGATCGCCTGTCGCCGCGCATTCGCGAGGAAAACCTCGACGCGGCGCTGCCGGCGATTCCGATCGAAGCGATCCGCAACTTCCTGCGCGGCCCGCGTCTGGTCACGCTCGAGGAGACGCAAACCGCGCCGTACGTCGTCGCCTTTGCCGACGAGCGTCTGGCAGTCGGCGCCAACAACGATGTCTACGTGAAGAACCTGCCGGCCGAGGTCGCCTACAACTACGCGGTGGTTCGCGTGGGCGAGGCCTATCGCGATCCGGACACTCGCAAGCTGATCGGCTATGAAGCGATTCCCACCGGCGAAGCCGAACTGCGCGAGCCTGGCCAGCCGGCGCTGATGCGGGTCACCAAGTCGAGCCGCGAAGTGCTGATCGCCGATCGCCTGCTGCCGATCGAAGCGGAAAGCTTCGACGCCAACTTCTATCCGCACCCGCCGACCACCGACATCAATGGCCGGATCATTTCGGTGTACGACGGCCTGTCGCAGATCTCGCAGTACCAGATCGTGGCGCTGAACCGCGGCACCGAGCACGGCCTCGATCCGGGCACCGTGCTCGACATCTACCAGCCCGCCCGCAGCGTGCCGGACCCTTACGGCAAGAAGCCGGTGGTGCTGCCCGAGCTGCGTGCCGGCGTGCTGATGGTGTTCAAGGTCACGCCGCTGCTCAGCTATGGCCTGGTGATGAATGCGACCCGCGCGCTGCACGTGCTCGACAAGGTGGCTAAGCCGGCGCCCACCGCGCCGTGACGCGGGCCTGAGCCGGCCCTCGCTGCAGCGAGCGAACCATGCCGATGCCCGCGCCTGAATCGGCTGTCGCGGCCAGCGGTCCAACGGCTGCGCTGCTGGCGCTGCTGCGCACGCCGGGACTCGGCGCCAACCGCCTGCGCCGCCTGCTGCAGCGCCATGGCTCGGCGGAAGCGGTGTTCGCCGCCAAGGCCAGCGCCTGGGCTGAAGCCGGCTGCAGCGAAGGGCAGATCGCCGGCCTCGCCAATCCGGATCACCAAGGTGCCGAAACCGATCTGCGCTGGCTGGCCGCTTCGCCGCACCATCACTTCGTCGACAGCGATCACCCGGCCTGGCCGGCGCGCCTTGCGGAGATCGCCGCGGCGCCATTCGGCCTGTTCGCGCTGGGCGATATCGCCTTGCTCGGCGAGCCGCAACTGGCGATCGTCGGCGCTCGCGCCGCATCGGCTCAGGGCCGCAACGATGCCCAGGCTTTCGCCGAGGGCCTGGCGCGTGCCGGCCTGGTGATCACCTCGGGATTGGCGCTGGGCATCGACGCCGCGGCCCATCGCGGCGCGCTCGATGCCGGTGGCAGCACCATCGCGGTCTGCGGCAATGGTCTGGACCGCGTCTATCCGGCCCGCAACCGCGAACTGGCGCTGGCGATCGCCGAACGCGGCCTGCTGGTCTCGGAGTTTCCGCCCGGCACGGTGCCGCGGCCCGAACATTTCCCGCGTCGCAACCGGATCATCAGCGGCCTGAGTCTCGGCGTGCTGGTGATCGAGGCGCAGCTGGAATCCGGTTCGCTGATCACTGCGCGGCTCGCCGCCGAGCAAGGTCGCGAAGTGTTCGCGCTGCCCGGCTCGATCCACAACCCGATGGCGCGCGGCTGCCATGCACTGATCCGCAATGGCGCGACCCTGACCGAATCGGTGGCCGACATCCTCGTCGAACTCGCAGCACAGCTGAAGCCGATGCTGAGTCCGACGACAGCCCGCGCGGAACCGATGGCGGATGTGCCGGTCGATAGCCTCGAACAGCGCGTTCTGGCAGCGATCGGCGATCAGCCGGTCGCCATCGATCAGCTGGCTTCTACCCTGGCGCTCGGCATCGCCGAACTCGGTGCCGCGCTACTGTCCCTGGAACTTCAAGGCTTGATCGAGGCCCGACCAGGGGACTGTTTTTCCCGTCTGCATCCGCGCCGATGAGGCGCTACACTTTCCCCCGAGGCAGTCCGAAACCTGACTGCACGCGCCCGGTCTTGGCGTCAGAGCGAACATGAAAGAGACCCTGCTCGATGTACTGATGTACCTCTTCGAGAACTACCAGGATGGCGAGTTCTCCGACTCCGACAACCAGGAAACCTTGCGGGTAGAGCTGTCCGCCGCCGGTTTCCCCGATGAAGAAGTGGCGCACGCTTTCGCCTGGCTCGATGGCCTGGCGAACCAGCGCAATGCGCCAACCCTGAGAGGCCGAACCGATACCTTGCGGCTGTACGCGCCGCAGGAGCAGGAACGGCTGTCCGCCGAATGTCGTGGCTTTCTCCTTTATCTGGAGCAGCTCGGCATCTTGAACGGCGAAAGCCGCGAACTGGTCATCGAACGCCTGCTGGCTTTCGAGGACGAGATCGATCTCGAGCGGGTCAAGTGGGTCTGCCTGCTGGTGCTGATCAACCAGCCGGGCTCCGAGGAAGCGGCCGTGCACCTCGAAGACATGGTCTATTACCACGGTGAGTTCCTGCACTGATCGGCAGCCCTTGTCGCCGTCTCGATGACGGCGCAAGGGCTGGCTTCAGGCAGGTGCCTGACTAGCCACTGGCAAGCTCTTTGCCGTATAAGCTGCCCCCCACGCGCCGCCGGGGCGCGGGAAACGTTGTGGGACACGCGGCAGGAATGAGCAAGAATCTGGTCATCGTCGAATCGCCTGCAAAGGCCAAGACGATCAAGAAATACCTGGGCAAGGATTACGAAGTACTCGCTTCGTACGGCCATGTGCGCGACCTGGTGCCCAAGGATGGCGCCGTCGACGTGACGCGCGGCTTCGAGATGAAGTACCAGCTGATCGACAAGAACGCGAAGCACGTCAACGCGATCATTGCCGAACTCAAGCGCTCCGATAACCTCTTCCTCGCCACCGATCCTGATCGCGAAGGCGAAGCCATTTCCTGGCATCTGCTCGAGCACCTGAAAGAGAAGGGGCTGATCAAGGACAAGCCGGTCAAGCGCGTGGTGTTCTACGAGATCACGCCGCGCGAAGTCGCCCGTGCGATCGACGAAGGCCGCGATGTCGCCCAGGATCTGGTCAATGCCCAGCAGGCCCGCCGTGCGCTCGACTATCTGGTCGGCTTCAATCTGTCGCCGCTGCTCTGGCGCAAGGTCGGCCCGGGTCTGTCGGCCGGCCGCGTGCAGAGCCCGGCGCTGCGCCTGATCTGCGAACGCGAGGAAGAAATCCGCGCCTTCAAGCCGCAGGAATACTGGACGCTCGACGCCCGCGCCGAGAAGGACGGCACCGCGTTCAATGCCCGCCTGCTTGAGTTCGATGGCATCAAGGTCGAACAGTTCTCGCTGGGCAACGAAGGCTCGGCCGAAGCTGCACGTGCCGCGATCGAGATGGCCGCGAAGGGTCTGCTGAAAGTTGCCAAGGTCGACAAGAAGCAGCGCCGCCGCACGCCGGGGCCGCCGTTCACCACGTCCACCCTGCAGCAGGACGGCAACCGCAAGCTCGGCTTCACCGCCCAGCGCACGATGCGCACGGCGCAGCAGTTGTACGAAGGTGTCGAGATCGGCGGCGAGACCGTCGGCCTGATCACCTACATGCGTACCGACGCCGTGAACCTGGCGCAGGACGCGCTGGCCGAGCTGCGCGAAGCGATCATCAAGCGCTACGGCGCCCAATCGGCGCTGCCCGAACCGCGCTACTTCAAGGTCAAGTCGAAGAACGCCCAGGAAGCCCATGAAGCGATTCGCCCGACCTCGTTCCTGCGCGCCCCTGAAGCGGTCGCCAAGTATCTGACCCCCGATCAGGCCAAGCTTTATGACCTGATCTGGAAGCGCACCGTCGCCTGCCAGATGGCGCCAGCAGTGTTCGATACCGTCGCCGCAGAATTGCGCGCCGGCACCGATCACGCCTTCAAGGCCAATGGCCAGGTGCTGATCGAACCGGGCTTCCTCGCCGCTTACGGTATCGCCGTCGACGACGAGAACGAAGCCAAGGAAGACGACGAAAAGCGCCTGCCGCCGCTGGAAGTCGGCGATGTCGTCAAGCTGCTGGAACTGCTGCCCGAGCAGCACTTCACCCAGCCGCCGCCGCGCTTCACCGAAGCCAGCCTGGTCAAGACGCTCGAGGAATACGACATCGGTCGCCCGTCGACCTATGCCTCGATCATCTCGACCCTGCAGGCGCGCGACTACGTGCGCCTCGACGGCAAGGCCTTCATGCCGACCGACGTCGGCCTGATCGTCTGCCGCTTCCTGACCGAGCACTTCACCCGCTACGTCGACTACGAATTCACCGCCAAGCTCGAAGACGAGCTCGACGCGGTGTCGCGCGGCGAACAGGCCTGGGTGCCGTTGCTGGCGAAGTTCTGGGGCATCTTCAAGCCGATGGTCGACGAAAAGATGGAGCTGTCGCGCTCGGAGGTTTCCGAGACGCGCACCATCGGTGTCGACCCGACGACCGGCAAGCCGGTCACCGCCCGCCTCGGCCGCTATGGGCCGTACGTACAGATCGGCGCCCGAGTCGAGGAGGGCGATACCACGTCCGAGAAGCCGCGCTATGCGAGCCTTCGCGGCAATCAGCGCATCGACACCATCACGCTTGAAGAAGCGATGGAGCTGTTCAAGCTGCCGCGCAAGCTGGGCCAGATGCCGAACGGCGACGAGGTCGAGGTCAACATCGGCCGCTTCGGGCCGTATGCGCGCCACGGCAAGGCCTTCGTCAGCCTCAAGAAGGACGATGACCCCTACACCATCGAACTGCCGCGGGTGATCGAGCTGATCGAGCAGAAAGCCGCCGCGCTCGACGCCGCGACGATCCGCAGCTTCGAAGGCACCGGCATCCGCATCATCAAGGGCCGCTTCGGGCCGTACATCACCGACGGCTCGCGCAAGTCGCCGATCCCACGCACCCGTGACGCCGAGAAGCTCAGCGTCTTCGAATGCGAGGCCTACTTGGCCGAAGCCGAAGCCGCGAAGCCGCCGAAGAAAGGCGCCAAGAAAAAGGCGGCTGCGAAGAAAGCGGCACCGGCCGATGGCGAGGCCGCTGCCCCCAAAGCGCCGAAGAAGGCTGCGGTGAAGAAGGCCGCCAGCAAGAAGTCCGCTGCGAAGAAGACCACCAAGAAAGCGACGCGAGCACCCTCGCTGACCAAACGGACTGTCTACGCGAAGAAGGGCTGAGCGCAGCAACGATGCTGAATACTTGCAAGATCGCGATCGCCGCCGGGCTGCTGAAGCAAGGCGGCGTCATCGTCTACCCGACCGAAGCGGTCTGGGGTGTCGGCTGCGATCCGCAGAACCACAAGGCGGTGATGCGCCTGCTGGCGATGAAGCAGCGTGAGTGGCAGAAGGGCCTGATCCTAATCGCGGCGCACATCGAGCAGGTCGAGCCGTACATCGACATGCCGTCACGGATGGCCTGGCGCCGGGCGACGGCAACCTGGCCCGGCGCGTCGACCTGGGTGTTCCCGGCCACCGACTACTGCCCGATGTGGATCAGCGGCGAGCGCAGCACGGTGGCCGTGAGAGTCTCCGCGCATCCCCTGGCAGCGCGGCTCTGCGAGGAATTCGGCGGCGCCATCGTTTCGACCAGCGCCAACCGCGCCGGCGATCCACCCGCGCGCAGCGCCAGCGACGCCCGCATCGCGCTGCGCAACCGTTTCGATCTGCTGGTGCCTGGCGCGCTCGGTGGGCTCGATCAGCCGACCATCATTCGCGACTCGGCGAACGGCAACATCCTGCGTCGCTGAGATTCGCGATGGCCCCGCCTTTTGCACTTCGGCGGCCATTAGACTTCGGGCATGAATACCAACGAAGCCCCACGTCCCGCCGACGTCGAAGCCTATCTCCGTGGCCTGCAGAACCGCATCTGTGCGGAGGTCGAGCGCATCGACGGTCGCGCCAAATTCCTGCACGACGCCTGGCAGCGAGATGAAGGCGGTGGCGGCGAAACCCGAGTGCTGAGCGAAGGCGCGGTGTTCGAGCGCGCCGGCGTCAATTTCTCCGACATCTACGGCACGAAACTGCCGCCAGCGGCGACGGCGGCGCGGCCGGAACTGGTCGGCCGCGGCTTCCGGGCGATGGGCGTGTCGCTGGTCTTCCATCCGCTGAACCCCTACGCGCCGACCGTGCACATGAACGTGCGCTTTTTGATCGCCGAGAAAGCCGGTGAAGCGCCGGTCTGGTGGTTCGGCGGCGGCTTCGATCTGACGCCGTACTACGGCTTCATCGACGACGCGAAGCACTGGCACGAGACCGCGCGTGCCGCCTGCGAACCGTTCGGTCCGGAAGTGCACAGCCGGCTCAAAGCCCAGTGCGATGAATACTTCTTCATCAAGCACCGCAACGAGGCACGCGGCATCGGCGGCCTGTTCTATGACGACTGGAGCGTCGGCGGTTTCGAGGCCAGCTTCGCGCTGATGCAGAGCGTTGGCGATCACTTCATCAAGGCCTACATGCCGATCGTCGAACGCCGCCACCCGATGTTGTACACGCAGCGCGAACGCGACTGGCAGCTGTATCGGCGCGGGCGTTATGTCGAGTTCAACCTGGTCTGGGACCGCGGGACTTCGTTCGGCCTGCAGAGCAAGGGCCGCATCGAATCGATCCTGATGTCAATGCCGCCGCTGGTCACCTGGCACTACAACTATCAGCCGGAACCGGGCAGCCCGGAAGCGACTTTCCTCAGCGACTATCTGCCGGCACGCGATTGGCTGAACCTATGACTGAACGCGTTGCGATAGCGACGGTCTAGAATCGGGGCCCGAATAGATTTTGGGACGGGCATCTGAAGAGATGCTCGCAAACATCACCCAATGAAGGTCAACCCATGACGCTGACCGAACTTCGCTATCTGGTGAACCTCGACAAGGAGCGCCATTTCTCGCGCGCCGCCGAGCGTTCCTTCGTGTCACAGCCGACACTTTCCGTGGCGCTGAAGAAGCTTGAGGACGAGCTCGGCGTGACCCTGTTCGAGCGGATTCGCGGCGAAGCCAAGCCGACGCCGGTCGGCGCGCGGATCATCGAACAGGCCCGCCATGTGCTCGCCGAAGCGCGGCGGGTCGAGGACATCGCCCGCGAAGGCAAGGACGAGCTGGTCGGAAGCTTGCGGCTCGGGGCGATCTACACCGTCGGCCCCTACGTGCTGCCTTCGCTGGTGCCGATGATGCGCGAGGCCGCACCCTTGATGCCGCTGATGATCGAGGAGAACTTCACCGGCACGCTGCTCGAACAGCTGCGCGACAACGAGCTCGACGTGGCGCTGCTGGCGCTGCCGATCGACCTGCAGGGCCTGTCGGCCTGGCCGATCTACGACGAGGATTTCGTGGTCATGCTGTCGCCCGGCCATCGCTGGGCGGCGCTGCCGAGCATTCCGGCGAAGAAGCTCGCCGAGGAGCATCTGCTGTTGCTCGGGCCCGGCCATTGTTTCCGCGAGCAGGTGATCGCTGCCTGCCCGAAATGCGTCGATTCCGAAGGCGACGGGCCGCGGCCGGTCACCGGCTCGTCGATCGAAACGATTCGCTACATGGTCGGCTCGGGGCTCGGCATCACGGTGATGCCGAACGCGGCGATCGCCAACCGGCCGGCCGAACCGAATCCGCTGCCGACCGTGCCGTTCGCAGCACCTTCGCCGGCCCGCAAGGTCGGCATGGTCTGGCGGCGCAGCTTCCCGCGTCTGGCGGCGATCCGCGCCTTGCGCGAGGGCATCCTGGCCTGCGGCATCAATGGCGTGCGCTTGCTGCCGGATGCGGAACCCCAACACCCCTGAGGTGATCGCATGATCGAAGCGCTTGTCGAAGCCACCCGCAGCCAGTTCCAGGGCCGCATGCTCGGCCTGGTGCTGTGGCCGCTGCTCGGCTCGCTGCTGCTGTGGACCGTGCTGCTCATCGTGTTCTGGTCGCAAGGCATGGGTGCTTTGCGGGCGCTGACCGAGTACCAGCCGGTCGACGCCTTCCTGAACGACTGGGGTCTGTCCTGGCTGGTCGGCGCCCTGACTCTGATCGTCAGCTTCTTCTTCCTGCCGACCCTGGTCGCGGCGACGGCGATCTTCATCACCTCGGTATTCGCGATGCCGCTGATGGTCGACCACATCGCCGCCCGCGACTATCCGCAGCTGGTGCGGGCCAAGGGCGGCACCACCAGCGGCAGCGTCCTCAACAGCCTCGGCGCGCTGCTGGTCTACCTACTGCTGTGGATCCTGGTGCTGCCGCTGTGGCTGATCCTGCCGTTCGCGTTCGTGATTCCGGTGGCGCTGGCCGGCTATCTCAACGACCGCGTGTTCCGCTATGACGCGCTCGCCGAACATGCCACCCGCGAGGAATACGAGGAAATCCTCCGTCGCCACGGCTCACCGCTGTTCGGCCTCGGCGTAGTCGCGGCACTCGTCCAGCTGATTCCGTTCGTCAATCTGATCTCGCCGGTCTATTCCGGCCTGAGCTTCATCCACTTTGCGCTCGCCGAATTGCAGAAGCTGCGCGGTGAAGCAGTGACCAGTGGCCCGTGGTCAGTGGTCAGCAAATGAACCCGCTTGGCTTCTGATTCTCTGCACACTAGCCACTGACCACTAACCACTGCTTCATGCCAGCAGCATCCGTACGCTGATGCCGATCAGGAAGATCGCGAACGCGCGCTTCAGCACCTTCGGCGACAGGCCATGCGCCAGCCGCGCGCCGAGCGGCGCGGTGAACACGCTCATCACCGCGATGCCGGCGAACGCGGCCATATCGACATAGCCCAGGCTCCACGGCGCGCGGCCGGGTACGCCGAGGCCGTTGATCACGAAGCCGACGGCGCCGGCCCAGGCGATCGGAATGCCGCAGGCCGCCGAGGTGCCGACGGCGCGGCGCATGTCGATATTGCAGGCGTTCAGATACGGCACGGTCAGCGAACCGCCACCGATGCCGATCAGGGCCGACAAGCCGCCAATCAGGGTGCCGACGATGCCGAGGCCAAGCGCACCAGGCGTGCTGCGCGTCGCTTTCGGCGTGGCGTCGATCAGCATCTGGATCGCGATCAGCATTGCGCCGATGCCAACACAGCGCTTCAGTACCTCGCTGCTGACCAAGTGCGCCACCGTGGCGCCGAGCAGGCTGCCGACGACGATGCCGGGCGCCAGCTTCCAGAACACCGGCCAGATCACGCCGCCGCGGGCGTGATGGGCGCGGGTCGAGGAAATGCCGGTCAGGCCGATCACCGCCAGCGAGGTGCCGATCGCCGACTGCATGACGATGGCATCGGCAGTACCCAGCGTCGGCAGCAGAAAAGCCAGCGCCGGCACCACGATCAGGCCGCCGCCGACGCCGAACAGGCCGGCCAGCAGGCCGGACACGGCACCGGTCAACAGGAATACCAGCAGGGTTTCCATGCCTGAAGTCTCTGGGCCAGCGGCCTTACAATTGCGGGGCCGCAAAGGCTACACGAACCCGTCAGGCGATCTGAGGGTCAGAGTTCCATGATGACCCTACGCTTTACTCCGTTTCTCGCTCCGCTGGCCCTGACATTGGCCAGCCTGTTCACGCTATCGGCCATCGCCGACGATGATTCCCTGGCCATTGTGCGCAGCGAATTCACCGGCGCTTTCGTCGCGGCCGAAGCCGGCTCCTTCAATGGCGAAGACAGCGATCGCCTGCGTGCCTATCCGCTTTATCCCTACCTCACGGCTGCGCGGCTGAAGGCGCGGCTGGCGCAAGCCAAGCCCGAGGACGATCGCGGTGTCGATGACGCGGTGGCCGCCTTCATCACCGCCCAGGGCGGAACCTTGGCTGCCAACGATCTGCGCCGCGCCTGGCTGACCAGCCTGGCGGCGCGCAAGCGCTGGGATCGCTATCTCGCGGCCCTGCCGGCTCCGCTGGCGACCAGCGACACCGGCTTCCGCTGCCAGCAGTTCGCGGCGCGGATCGCGCTGAACCAGACCGCTGGCCTGGCGCCGGCGGTGCTCCAGCAATGGCAGGTGGCCGACAAATCGCTGCCGGCCTGCGATGCCGCGTTCACCTGGGCGCGCGAGCAGAACCTGCTGACGCCGGCGCTGATCGAAGCGCGGGCGCGGCTGGTCGTCGCTAACGGCTATGGCGCGCTGGCGAAAACCATCGCCGCGCCGTTGCCAGCGGAAACCAGCGCAGCGATCAAGCAGTGGGCGGCGCTGATCGACCAGCCGCAGCGTGAACTCGATGCGCTGATCTCCGATCCCTCGCGGCCGGTGGAAACGGTCGCGCTGCAGGACGGTTGGCAGCGCCTGGCGCGCAAGGATCCGGATGCCGCCGCCGCAAGGTTCGCCGCCTTGCGTGGCGCACGCGCGCTCGACGACACCGCGGCCAGCCCGTTCGCACGCTCTTTGGCGCTGGGCATGGCCTGGAGCCGCAAGCCGGAAGCGCTGGGCTACTTCGCCCAGGTGCTGCCGGCCGACAACGACAGCCTGTCCGCCGAATGGTGGGCGCGTGCGGCGCTGTGGGCCGGCGACTGGCAACAGGCGGCGAAGGCCATCGCCGCAATGTCCGAAAGCCAGCGCAACGAACAGCGCTGGCGTTACTGGGCGGCGCGGGCCGCCGCCGCCGGTGGTGATCAGGCGGCGAACGATCTGCTCACCTCGCTCGCGCAGGAAGACGGCTGGTATCCGGCGCTCGCCGCCGCGCAGTCCGGCATCGCCTACACGCCACATCCGCAGACCCTGGCGGCCGATCCGGCCATCGTCGCCAGGCTCGACAGCCAGGCCGGCTTCATCCGCGCTCGCGAATTGTTCCTGTCGTCGCTGCGCAATCAGGCGGCCGCCGAGTTCTGGGCGGCGTTCGAGCCGCTCGACGAAGCCGCGCGCTTCCAGGCCATCCATCTGGCGATGGGCTGGGGCTGGTACGAGCAGGGTGTGGCCGCCGCCAGCCGGATGAAGCTGTTCACCGATTACGCACTGCTCTATCCGCGGCCTTACGAGTCGCCGGTCAAGACGGGCGCGGCGCTGTCCGGCCTGCCGGACAACCTGATCTACGGCGTGCTGCGTCAGGAAAGCCTGTATCGCGCCGATGCGGTATCGAGCGCCAACGCCTACGGCCTGCTGCAGATGCTGCCGGAAACCGCGACCCGCACCGCGCGCAAGTGGCAGCGCCCGCTGCCGACGCGCACGACGCTGTTCGATCCCGAGGTCAACGTGCCGCTGGGCGCGGCGCATCTGCGTGATCTGGTCGATCGCTTCACTGGCCAGCTGCCGGTGGCGATTGCCGGCTACAACGCCGGCCCGAACGCGGCAGCGCGCTGGCTGCCGGCGACGCCGATGTCGGCGGACGTCTGGATCGAGAACATTCCGTACAACGAAACCCGCAGCTATGTGCAGCGCGTGCTCTGGCATTCGATGGTCTTCGGCTGGCGCCAGCAGGGCAAGCCGCAACCGCTGTCGACCTGGCTGAAGCCGGTGGCGCTGGCACCCGTGCCGGCAGGCCTCGAAGAGATCCCATGATGCGACGCTATCTGGTCGGCGGCGCGGTACGCGACCGGCTGCTGAAGCGCCCGGTCGGCAAGGATTTCCCGGTGTTCCTGCATCCCG
>NZ_JAHFRY010000199.1 GCF_023266035.1 Nevskia sp. | reverse complement strand
GTCGGTGTTCTCGATCAGCAGCGCGATCGGCGTGCCGGTGGTCTTGCCCTGGTAGACGCCGGACAGGATGCGGACCTGATCGGCTTCCTTGCGCTGGGTGACGTACTTCGAGGTGCCGGGCTTGCGGCGATCGAGATCGGGCTGGATGTCCGCCTCGCTCAGCTCCAGGCCGGGCGGGCAGCCGTCGACGACGCAGCCGATCGCCACGCCGTGCGATTCGCCGAAACTGGTAACGCAGAACAGCTTGCCGAAGGTATTGCCGGACATCGCGGTTGCTCGCTGCTGAAGTTGGTTATGGCGCTGGGCTACTTGCGGCGCTTGCGCGCGCGCAGCCATTCGCTGAGTTCTTCGCGGGTGATGACGAACACGCCATCACCACCTTTGTCGAATTCCGGCCAGGAAACCGGGATGCCGGGAAATCGCGCTTCGAACTCGTCGTCGGAACCGCCGATCTCGCAGATCAGCACGCCGTTGTCGGTCAGATAGGTCGGTGCGTCGTTGAGGATGCGCTCGACGATATCCATGCCGTCGGCACCGGCTTCCAGTGCCCGTTTCGGCTCGTGCTGGAACTCGGGCGCCAGCGCGGCCCATTCCGCGGTCGGCACATACGGCGGATTGCTGACGATCAGGTCGTAGCGCTTCTTGCCGAGCGGGGCGAACAGATCGCCAACCACCGGGCGAACGCGATCCTTGACGTGATGACGAATGATGTTGCGGGCCATGACGTCGAGCGCGCCGTCGTCGATCTCGGCGAGATCGACGGTCGCCTCCGGGAACGCGAACGCAGCGGCGATGCCGATGCAGCCCGAGCCCGAACAAAGATCGAGGATGGTTTGCGGATCGCGCGGCAGCCAGGGCCGGAACTGCGCTTCGATCATCTCGCCGATCGGCGAACGCGGCACCAGCGCGCGCTCGTCGACCTCGAACTCCAGGCCGCAGAAATACGAGATGCCGGTGAGGTACGGCGCCGGCTTGCGGGTCTCGACTCGCTGGCGCAGCAGGTTCAGCGCGGCGGCCCGCTCGTCCTCCGCCAGATGGGTTTCGAGATAGACCGCCGGCAGGTCGAACGGCAGTTTCAGGCTCGACAGCACCAGGTGAAAGGCTTCGTCGAGTGCATTGTCGGTGCCATGGCCGAAGACCAGGCCATGACGGTTGAACTCGGAGGCGCCCCAGCGGATCAGGTCGCGCACGGTGGTCAGCGGAGCCAGCGTTGCGGGGATGGGGACAGAGGTGGCAGCGGTATCGGACATCGAGTCTGGAAAGCCGGGATAATCGACAAAGTATGCGGGCCATGGCGGACCCGCGCCAATCATGTCGGGGGTTGCTGCGTGTCGAATGGCTTGTTGCGCTGGAGCGGAATCGTGGCGTTCGCGGTGCTGGGCGGCATCTTCAGCGGGGTGTTCCTGTTGCGTCCGCAGGTAGTCGAGATCAGCTCCGGCACCTTGCTGAAAACGCCGCGAGTCATCGAACCGTTCGTGCTGACCAGCGCCACCGGCGCGCCGTTCACCAATGCCGATCTCGCCAATCACTGGACCCTGGTGTTCGCCGGCTTCACCTTCTGCCCCGATGTCTGCCCGACCACGCTCGCCGAGCTGAAAGCCGTGCAGGCCAAGCTCGGCGATGACGCTGCGAAAGTCCGCATCCTTTTCCTGTCCGTCGATCCGGGCCGTGACACGCCGGAGAAGATCGCCGGCTATCTCAAGTTCTTCAGCCCGGATTTCCTGGGCGCCACCGGCGACGATGCGGCGCTGGAAACGCTGGGCAAGAACCTCGGCTACGTCTACGCGAAAGTGCCGGGTACCTCGCCGGACAGCTACACGATGGACCACTCGACCGCGCTGATCCTGATCAACCCGCAAGGCCAGGTGGCCGGCTATCTGACGCCGCCATTCAAGCCCGATGCGATGGCTGCGGACCTGCGCAAGCTGGTCGCCCAATCGAACTGACTTTTGATTCCATGAACACCACGACCACCGCAGCCGCTTCCGACGCCAGCCTCGGCGACCATCTGTTCGCCGCCGTGCAGCGCTGCCTGCCGACGCGGGCGCTGTCGGCGCTGATGTACAGGATCGCCGAGATCGACAGCCCAGGCTTCAAGAACTGGTTCATCAAGGCCTTCATGCGCGGTTACCCGATCGACCTCGGCGAAGCCGAGCGGGAAACGGTCGAGGAATACCGGCACTTCAATGATTTCTTCACTCGTGCGCTGAAGCACGGTGCCCGGCCAATGCCGACCGATCCAAACCTGCTGGCCAGCCCGGTCGATGGCCGGATCAGCCAGCTCGGGGCGATCCGCGATGGCCGGATCTTTCAGGCCAAGGGCCACGACTACACCGCCGCCGAACTGCTGGCCGATGTCGAACTCGCGAAAGCCTTCGACGGCGGCAGCTTCGCGACCATCTACCTGGCGCCGCACAACTACCACCGCGTGCACATTCCCTTCGGCGGCAAGCTGCGCTCGTGGACCTACGTGCCGGGCCGCCTGTTCAGCGTCAATCCGGCAACCGCGCGAGCGATGCCGCGGCTGTTCTCGCGCAACGAGCGGATGGTCGCGATCTTCGATACCGCGTTCGGGCCGATGGCAGTGGTGATGGTCGGCGCGCTGTTCGTCGGCGGCGTCGAGACCGTCTGGGGCGGGCGCCTGACGCCACCACACAGCCGCGCGGCGACACCGTTCCACCATCAGCCGGATGGCACCGTTGCCCTGGCCCGCGGCGATGAAATGGGCCGCTTCCACATGGGTTCGACCGTGGTGCTGCTGGCGCCGCGTGGGGCGCTGGGCTGGCAGGCGAATCTCAAGGCCGGCGATGCGCTGCGCCTCGGCCAGCCCCTGGCCCAGGTGATGGCCCAGGACCTGCAACACGCCGTGGCATGAACCCTGATCTCAAGCCCGTCCTCAGCGCTCTTGCCGGCATCGTTCTCGGCAAGGAGCGTCAGCTCAAGCTTGCCCTCGCCTGCCTGCTCGCCCGTGGTCATCTGTTGATCGAGGACGTGCCGGGTGTCGGCAAGACGACACTCGCCTTGGCGCTGGCCCGCGTCTTCGGCCTGCATTTCCAGCGTGTGCAGTTCACCAGCGATCTGCTGCCGGCGGACATCCTCGGCATGTCGATCTACGAGCCGGGCGCCAGCAGCTTCCGCTTCCACGCCGGCCCGGTGTTCTCGGAAGTGGTGCTCGCCGACGAGATCAACCGCGCCAGCCCGAAGACCCAGAGCGCGCTGCTGGAAGCGATGGAAGAGCGGCAGGTGACCTCGGACGGCATCACCCGCACCCTGCCCGATCCGTTCTTCGTCGTCGCCACGCAGAATCCTGGCGAACAGATCGGCACCTACGAGCTGCCGGAATCGCAGCTCGACCGCTTCCTGATGCGCCTGTCGCTCGGCTATCCCTCCCGCGATGCCGAACGCGCGCTGCTCAACGATCCGGAGCGGCGCGATCTGCTCGCCGGCCTGTCGCCGGTACTCAGTGCTGCACAGCTGCGCAGCTTCCAGCAGCAGGTGAAAGCGATCCGCACCAGCCCGGCGCTGATCGATTATCTGATGGCCCTGCTCCGCGCGACCCGCGAACACCGCACGCTGAAGCACGGCCTGTCGCCACGCGCCGGCCTGGCCCTGAAGCACGCCGCCCAGGCCTGGGCGTTGCTGGAAGGCCGTTCCGGCGTCATCCCGGAAGACCTGCAGGCGGTGTTCGCTTCGGTCGCCAGCCATCGCCTGAGCGCCATCGAGCGCGGCGATGCGCGGCTGATCGCCGACGAAATTCTGGCGGCGGTGGCGATTCCGTGACCCGCCTCGCCGCTCCGCGGATTCCGGAGCCGCGATGAACCCGATGAGCAGGCTGCGTCGGCGCTTCCAGAACTGGATCGCCACCCGCACGCCGCGCGTGCCCGGGCCCTGGACGATCGGCCGACGGCGGGTCTACATCGTGCCGACGCGCTACGGCTATGGTTACGGCCTGCTGCTGTTCGTGATGCTGCTCGGAGCGATGAACTACTCGAACAGCATGGCCTTCGCGCTGACCTTCCTGCTTGCCGGCATCGGCCTGCTGGCGATGCATTACACGCACGGCAACCTGGTCAATCTGAGCATTGCCGCACAGGGCGCTGATCCGGTGTTCGCCGGCGATGCGGCGCAGTTCTCGATCCGTCTCGACAATCCCAGCCGCAGCCCGCGCCACGCGCTGACCATCGCCTGGCAGGATCAATTACCGCTCGCCCATGCCGATGTACCGGCCGATAGCAGCGCCACCTTGAGCTTGGCGCTGGCCAGCAGCAAACGCGGCTGGCTGCCGGCGCCGCGCTTCGCGGTGGCCACCGAGTTTCCGCTCGGCCTGTTCCACGCCTGGACCTGGGTCGAGCTGGATCTCGCCTGCCTGGTCTATCCGAAGCCGGCTGCGGACGGTGCCGCACCGCTGAGCAGCGGCCACGGCGATGACGGCCGATGGACCACGCAACGCCCGGGGCCGGACGAATTCAGCGGCCTGCGCGGCTATCAGGCCGGCGATGCCTTGCGCAGCATTCACTGGAAAAGCCTGGCGAGAAATCCGCAGCCGCTGGTCAAGCTGTTCAGCGATAACCAGGCCGATGAACTGTGGCTGGACTGGCAGGCGCTGCCGTCGTCCTGGGGTCCTGAACAACGCCTGGCCCAGCTGTGCCGCTGGGTGCTCGATGCCGACGCCGCACAACGCCAATACGGCCTGCGACTGCCTGGCGGCAGCCTGTCACCCGCGCTGGGTGCACAGCATCGGCACGCCTGCCTCGCGGCGCTGGCGCTGCACTGATCGCCATGGCGAAGAACAAGCCAGCGAAGATCGCCGATCTGCTGCCTCGTGCCGCGCTGCTACGGCTACTGGCGGTGCTCAGCCTGCTGCTGGCACCGCATCTGCAGCGGCTGCCGATCTGGGCCGCTGTGCTGGTGGTCGGCATCGTCGTCTGGCGTACTGCCGCTGCCTATCGCGGCTGGCCGATGCTGCCGGGCTGGATGCGCGTGCTGCTGACCTTCGGCGCCTTCGCCGGCGTCTACGCGAGCTTCGGCCGGGTCAGCGGCCAGACCGCCGGGGTCGCGCTGATCACGGTGATGGCCGCACTCAAGCTCACCGAGCTGCGGGCGCGCCGAGACACCATGGTCATGGTGTTCCTGATGTACTTCATGCTGATCACCAATTTCCTGTTCTCGCAGGAGCTGTGGACGGCGGCCTATCTGCTGGTCATGACCGCGCTGATCACCGGCGTGCTGATCGACGCCAACCATCCGGGCAGCGCCTTGCCGCTGCGCGACAGCCTGCGCATCAGCGGCGGCATGGTGCTGCGCGCGCTGCCGCTGATGCTGCTGATCTTCGTGCTGTTCCCGCGCATTCCGGGGCCGATCTGGGGCCTGCCGGCCGATGCCGGTGCGGCGCGTTCGGGCTTGTCGGACTCGATGGCGCCGGGCGAGATTTCCAGCCTGATCAACTCCGAAGCGGTGGCCTTCCGGGTGCGTTTCGACGGCGCCGTGCCGCCGGCCAGAGAACGCTACTG
>NZ_JAHFRY010000198.1 GCF_023266035.1 Nevskia sp. | reverse complement strand
TGTTTTGCCTACGTCAGCTCGAATTCTCCGGATGAACCTCCCGTTCCGCTTTGCCCGTAATCTGCTTCTGGTCGCCACGACCGTCATCGTCGCGGCCGCGCCAGCCCGCGCGGTCACCATCCCGGAAGCTCCGGCGATCGAGGCAAAGGCTTACGCGCTGCTCGATTTCGACAGCGGCGAACTGCTGGCCGGCAACAATCCGGATGCCAAGGTCGAGCCGGCGTCGATCACCAAGGTGCTGACCACCTACGTCGCCTTCGACGAAATCCGCAAAGGCCGCCTGAAGCTCGATGACACCGCGCTGATCAGCGAAAAGGCCTGGCGCCAAGGCAAGGATTCCAGCGAATCGCGGATGTTCCTGACCCTGGGCAGCCGGGTGAAGATCGAGGATCTGCTGCGCGGAATCATCATCGTCTCCGGCAACGATGCGTCGATCGCGCTCGCCGAACATCTGGCCGGCAGCGAAGAAGCCTTCGCCGATCTGATGAACGATGCCGCCAAGAAGCTCGGCATGACCAACAGCCATTTCGTCGACGCCAGCGGCCTGCCGGACCCGCAGCACTACACCACCGCCCGTGACCTGGCGATCCTTGGCCGCGCACTGATCCGCGAGTTTCCCGAGTACTACAAGATGTACTCGGAACGCTCGTTCAAATACGGCATCGATCACGCCCAGGAAAACCGCAACGGCCTGCTGATCAAGGACCCGAGTGTCGACGGCATCAAGACCGGCCACACCAGCGCCGCCGGCTACTGCCTGCTGACCTCGGCGAGCCGCGACGGCCGCCGCCTGATTTCCGCCGTGATGGGCGCCCAGACCTGGGCCTACCGCGAACAGGCCAGCCTGGAACTGCTGAACTGGGGCTTCCGCTTCTACGAAACTGCCAGCCTGTTCGGCCCGGCCGCAGCCGTCGGCACGATCAAGGTCTACAAGGGTGCCGCCAGCGAAGTGCAGGTCGGCACCCTGGAACCGGTTCGTCTGACCTTCCCGCGCGGCTCGAAGGAAACGATGCAGGTGCAGAACGAACTGTCACCGCGCGCGATCGCCCCGATCGCGCCGGGCGCAGTGCTCGGCAAGGCGACGATCAGCGTCGACGGCAAGGTGCTGAAGACTGTCGATCTGGTCGCGCTGACCGAAGTCCAGAGCGGCGGCTTCTGGCGCCGCCTGATCGACCAGATCAAGCTCTGGATCGGCTTCTGAGCCCCGCCCGCCCCACCGCCTGACCGACGCCCATGAGCGACGACGAAGCCACCAAGACACCCGCAGGGCTCACCTATCCCTGCGAGTTTCCGCTGAAGATCTTCATCCGCCCGGATGAAGAAACGGCCGTGCGGATCACCCAGGTGGTGCAGGCCCTGCTGGCGCCGGGTGCCGAGATCAGCACCTCGCGCCGGCTGTCCAGCGGCGGCAAATATCTGGGCCTGACCCTGAACTTCACCGCCGAAGACGCCGAACAGCTCGACCGCGTGATCAAGGCGGTGACCAGTGATCCGGGCGTGATTCTGGCGCTGTAGCGCGTTTGCGACATCGCGGACGCCCGACTAGACTAATCAAAGTTAGTTTACTCGGAGGCCTCATGGAAGCGATCAACATCCACGAAGCGAAAACTCATCTGTCGCGGCTCGTCGAGCAAGCCGCGAACGGCGAGCCGTTCCAGATCGCCAAGGCCGGCAAGCCGATGGTCAAGGTGGTGGCGCTCGACGCACCGACCGGCAACGTTGCCCGCCGGCTCGGCTTTCTCGTCGGCGCGATCGTCGTACCTGACGATTTCGACCGCATGGGCGAAGGCGAGATCGAGCAATTGTTCGGCGCCTGAGTCTATTTGTTCGCGCCATGAAACTACTGCTCGATACCCATCTGCTGCTGTGGGCAGCCGGCATGCCGGAGCGGCTCGGAGTGGAGACGCGCGGATTGTTGGCTGACCCAGCCAACAATCTGATATTCAGCGCCGCCAGCCTCTGGGAAGTGAGCATCAAGTGCGGGCTTGGCCGCGGCGATTTCCGGGTCGACCCGCGCCTGCTGCGCCGTGGCCTGCTCGACAACGGCTATGCCGAACTGCCGATCAGCAGCCAGCATGCGGTCGGTATCGCTTCCCTGCCGCCGCTGCACAAGGACCCGTTCGATCGCCTGCTGGTTGCCCAGGCGACGCTCGAAGGCCTGCTGCTGCTGACCTCCGATAACGCCGTCGCCGCTTACCCAGGGCCGATCCGTCTTGTCTGAAAACCCTGCAATCGCCGTCCGGTCACTCGGCCGGCGCGACTACAGCTCGGTTTACGAGGAGATGCGCGCCTTCACCGCGGCGCGCACTGCGGAAACGCCGGACGAGCTGTGGCTGGTCGAGCATCCGCCGGTCTTCACCCAGGGCCAGGCCGGCAAGCCGGAGCATCTGCTGAACCCCGGCGACATTCCGGTGGTGCAGAGCAATCGCGGCGGCCAGGTCACTTATCACGGGCCCGGCCAGGTGGTGATCTATGTGCTGGTCGACATCGCCCGTCGCGGTTACGGCATCCGCTCGCTGGTCACCCGGCTGGAGGACGCGATGATCGCCACCCTGGCCCGCTATGGCATCACAGCGGCGGCGCGGGCTGATGCGCCAGGCGTCTATGTCAGTGGCCTGTTCGATGACGGCCTCGGCCCGCGCCTCAGTAGCCGGAAAATCGGCAGCCTTGGTCTGCGCATCAGCCGAGGCTGCAGCTATCACGGCCTGTCGCTGAACGTGGCGATGGACTTGGCGCCGTTCGCACGCATCAATCCCTGCGGCCTGCTCGACATGCGCATGACCCAGGTTTCCGAGCTCGGCGGGCCGGCCGATTGCTTGCTCGTCGAAAGCGATCTGATTGCTGCACTTCGCGCGAAGCTCTGACTCTGCAGCGATAGCGGGCGGACGCTTCACCGGGAACCAATCGCGGCGCTGGGCCTCCAATGCGGGAGTCATCGCGTATAGTTTCAAGTCTGCTTCAGCCCTCCCTCAATAGCCCGTTTCGATGAACCCGGACACCTCCGACACGCTGGTTCGCGTTCGATCACTGCGTTTTGCGTTCGGTCCGCGCGTGATCTACGACGGCATCGATATCGACATCGTGCGCGGCAAGGTGACGGCCATCCTCGGTCCAAGCGGCACCGGCAAGACCACTTTGCTGCGTCTGATAGGCGGCCAGTGGAAGCCTTCGTCGGGCAGCATCGAGTTCGACGGCATCGACGTCCACGCGCAGTCGCGCAGCGAATTGTTCGAGCTGCGCAAGCGCATGGGCCTGTTGTTCCAGAGCGGCGCGCTGCTGACTGATCTCACGGTGTTCGAGAACGTCGCCTTTCCGCTGCGCGAGCACACCAAGCTGCCGGAATCGATGATTCGCGATCTGGTGCTGATGAAGCTGGAAGCGGTGGGTCTCAGAGGCGCTGCGGCGCTGTATCCCGAACAGATTTCCGGTGGCATGGCGCGCCGTGTGGCGCTGGCCCGCGCCATCGCGCTGGAGCCGGAAATGATCATGTATGACGAACCATTCACCGGTCAGGACCCGATTTCGATGGGGGTACTGGTCCGACTGATCCGGGGCTTGAACCAGGCACTCGGGCTGACTTCGGTGATCGTCACTCATGACGTCGAGGACGTGCTGAAGATTGCCGATTACGTGTATGTGATCTCCGGCGGCAAGGTGCTTGATCACGGCACGCCGGATGAAATCCGCAACTCGAAATCGGCCCTGGTGAGCCAGTTCCTGAACGGTGAAGCGGACGGCCCTGTGTCGTTCCACTACAAGTCGGCAACGACCTATGAGCAGGACCTGATGGCGGGGCGCGCATGAACTTTCTGACCCCGGCCACCGAGGGACTGCGCGGCCTGGGCCGGGCCACCCTATTTCTGCTGACGATTCTCGCGGCGATCCCCGGCGCGCTGCTGCGGCCCCGGCTGATCATCCAGCAGATCTATTCGGTCGGGAATCTGAGCCTGATCATCATCATCATTTCCGGAAGCTTCATCGGCATGGTGCTGGCGCTGCAGGGCTATCGCACGCTGGTGAATTTTGGCGCCGCGTCGAGCCTCGGCGTGCTGGTGGCGTTGTCGATCGTCCGCGAGCTGGGTCCGGTGGTCACCGGCCTGCTGTTCGCCGGCCGTGCCGGTACCGCGCTGGCTGCAGAAATCGGCCTGATGAAGGCCACCGACCAGTTGGCCGGCATGGAAATGATGGCGGTCGATCCGATCAAGCGGGTGATCGCGCCGCGCTTCATCGCCGGCCTGATCGCGATGCCGCTGCTGGTGTCGATCTTTTCGATGATGGCCATCGGCATTGCCGGCGGTCACGCGATCGGCGTCGAGTTGCTGGGCGTCGACGACGGCTCTTACTGGTCGCAGATCAACCAGTCGATGCATGGCGGCGACATCCGCGACATGCTGATCAAGTCGTCCGTGTTTGGCCTGGCGATCAGCTGGATCGCCGTCTACCAGGGCTATCACGCAGCGCCGACTTCCGAAGGTGTTTCACGCGCCACGACCTCCACCGTGGTGGTGTCGTCGCTGGCAATTCTGGCGCTGGATTTCGTGCTCACCGCCTTCATGTTCCGTTAAGCGACCCAAGACCAGACTGGACCCTCATCATGCAATCAAGAAGCCTTGAACTCCTGGTCGGATTCTTCGTGTGCCTCGGCATCGCGGCGGTGTTCGTGCTCACCTTCCGCGTGGCCAGCCTCGATTCGGTCGGCGACAGCGGCAGCAGCTACACGATCACCGCGAAATTCGAGAACACCGGCAGCCTGGCGCGCGGCGCTTCGGTGAAGCTGTCTGGCGTGCGCATCGGCCGGGTTCGCGAGATCGGCATCGACCCGGAAACCTTCCAGGCCGTGGTGAGCATGGAAATCGACGGCAGCCGCAACAATATTCCGAGTGATTCGAATCTGAAGATCCTCACCGCCGGCCTGCTCGGCGAGCAGTACATCGGTCTGGAACCGGGTGGCGATCCGGAGCCTTTGAAGAATGGCAGCGAAATCGCCTTCACCCAGTCTGCGCTGGTGCTGGAAAATCTGATCGGCCAGTTCCTGACTTCGTTTACCCAGAAGGAACCGTCCGCCGCAAAGAAGTCCGAAGAATCCGCCGAACCGAAGGCCGCCCCCAAGAGTGATGGGCCGGCCCCGGCTCCTGCGAAGTGAACTCATCGAAACATATCCGCTGGAGCACCCCATGTTGAAGAAATTCCTGACCCTGATCCTCGGCTTCGGTCTCGCTGCGCAAGTCGCAGCGGCGCCTGCTGCGGCCACGCCGGACACCGCGCTGAAGGGCACCACCGAACAGCTGCAGAAGCTGATCCAGACCAATTACAAGGCCTACCGCGCCGATCTGCCGAAGTTCTACCAGGCCGTCGATGAAGTCGTGGTGCCGCGCTTCGATGTTCCCTACATCGCCCAGTTGGTGCTGGCCACCAACTACAAGGCGGCGACGGCGGAGCAGCGCAGCCGTTTTGCAGCCGCGTTCAAGAACATGATGGTTCGCGCCTATGCGAACGCCATGCTCGACAACTACAACTCGATCCAGATCGACTGGCTGCCGGTGCGCCTCGGCGAGAA
>NZ_JAHFRY010000113.1 GCF_023266035.1 Nevskia sp. | reverse complement strand
CGTGCGGTAGAAGGATTCGGTCTTGGTGCCCGACTGGGTGCCGGCCAGCACCGCCGAGGCGAGCCCGCCGGACACATAGGGCTCGGCCGCCGACAGGCGCATCAGATCGGCAGGCTTCAGCGGCGTGTCCCAATCGAGCCTCGGCTGCACAGCTTCGCTCTTGCCGGCGCGCAGATCGGTGGTCACCGCGTCGATCAAGGTCCAGCGGCGGTCCTCGTACTGGGCCCGGGTCGCGACCGTGCGGCTGATCAGGCTGCCGGCTTCGTCGCGACGATAGATGCGCACGCCATCGAGCCGCTTGCCATCGGGCATCACCTGCTCGAGACCAACCACCGAGCCATTGGTGCGCAGCCACAGCAGTTCGGTATCCGGATCCTTGTCCGGCGACGGCGGCAGGCTTGCCCACCAGGCGGTCAGCGCATTCTGGGTCTTCGGCACGATCGCTTCGGCGAGCAGGCCATGGAGCAGCACGATCCCGACCACCACCGGCAGCAAGGCCAGCAGCACCCGGCGGAACGGCAGGCCGGCGGCGCGCATCGCGCAGATCTCGTTCTGCCGTGACAGGGTGGAAAAGCTGAAGATCGCACCGAGCAGCGCGGCCAGCGGAAACGCCTGCAGCAACACGCTGGGCGTGCGCAGCAAGCTGTAATAAGCGATGCCGAGCATGCCCTGGCCACGGCTCAGGATGTCGGTGGAGGACTCGAGCAGATCGAGCACCTGGAACAGGCCGCCGAGCCCGCAGACCACGGCGAAGCAGCGCATCGCCAGCATGCCGCGCAGATAGCCACCGAGCGAGCCGCCCAGGAACAAGGTCCTCACGATGAAGCTCGCCTGCGCGGCCGCAGGCGGCTGACGATCGCGCCGACGAAGTCCTCGACGGCCGCGACGACGCGAGTCACCGGATTGTCGCCCGGCCGCGACAGGCTCTGGCTGTAGATGTAGCCACACAGCGCCGCGAACAGCAGCCACGGCGTCCAGACACCCGCCAGCGCATTGACCTTGCCGGATTCGGCCAGGCTTTCGCCGAGCTGCAGGCCGTGGTGGAACAGCAGCATCAGCACGGCGGCGACGATCAGGCTGGCGGTGCGCTTGCCGCGCTTGGCCGACATGCCGAGCGGGATCGCCAGCAGCGGCAGCAGCGGCAGGGACAGGGTGCGGGCAATGCGGCCGTACAGCTCGCCGGCGATCTTCGCCGGCGTCAGCGGTGTCGCTGGGTCAGGCAGACCACCGCCGAGCAATTCGGGGAAGCTCAGCTCGCGCTCGTTGCCGCCACGGGCGCGGAACGGCGGCGCATCCGGCGTGAACGCGGTGTTGCTGTCGAGGGTGGCGAAGTGCACGGCCAGCAGGCCGGCGCCGGGACGATCGCGATAGTGATCGCCACCGACCAGGCTCAGGGTCAGACGGCTGCCGTCGTCGGACGGCGTCAGCGCGCCGGTTTCGCCGGTGGTCAGCTCTTCCCGGCCGGCGACTTCGCGGCGGATGAACACGTGGCGCAGGCCGCGGCCGGTCTTGTCGACTTCATCGGCGGTCAGCATGTAGCCGCTGCCGGCGCTGGCGAAAGTGCCCGGTTGCAGCCGCGCATCCCAGCCGGCATTGAGGGCCGAATACATCACCGCGCGGTAGTCGTAGCGCGAATACGGCTGCAGCCAGCCGAACACCCAGGCACTGAACACCGCGAGGACGATCGACACGGCAAGAAACGGCCGGGTCAGCCGGGCGATCGACTGGCCACCGGCGAGATAGGCATCGAGTTCGTTCTCGTCACCGAGTTTCGAGACGACCACGAACAGCGCCACGAAGAACGCCGCCGGCAGCGCCAGGCCGAGGTAGTACGGCACCAGATTCAGCACCAGCTTGAACACCGCCGGCAGCGCATGGCTGTTCTCGGCCAGGATGTCGAACAGCCGCAACAGACGCTCCAGCAACAGCGCGATCAGCACCGTGCCGAGACAGAGCAGCAGGGTCGGCAGCAGCTGCCGCAGCAGGTAGCGGTCGAGGATCGTCGGCATCAGCGGACAGCCGTTCCCGGCCAGCGGGCGCTCAGCTCGGCGCTCAGCGTTTCGAGCTGCGCATCGCTCAAGCTGACCGCTTCGGCCAGCGCCGGAGGGTTCGGCCAGCCGGCGTCGGGAAAGCTCAGGCCGTCGTGCTCGCGGGTTCCCGCGTAGCGCGGAATGACGTGAAAGTGCACGTCCGGGTCGACCATCATCAGCATCAGCCAGTTGATCCGCTCATAGCCGGTGAACGCGGCGAGCAGGCGCTCCACGCCTTGCGTGACCTCGGCCAACTCAGCGAACGCCCGGGCACTGATCGCCGAGAACGCCGTCACCGGTTCCTTGCAGACCACGACCAGGCTGCCGAGCGTCGGCTGCCTGGGCCGCAGCTGCACGGTCCAGCAAGCGGTCTCGGCGACCCGGGAACGGGGCCAAGCGAACTTCAGCGCGGTGGGATTCGGCATGCGGAGCGGGCAAAAACGATGGACAAGATTAGCTTGTGCAGCCCTTGACCGCGACCAGAGGCCTAGACGATCCGGTAATGCGCCGTCGTGACGAAGGCCGCTGCCGCCGGCAGCCAGCGCCGCGCGGTGACTTCGATCGTCCAGCGGTCGGCGTCCCGGGCCAGGCCGATCAGATTCCAGCGGGCGCCCTCGTCCTTGGGATTGGGGATCGCCGAGATCGATGGCACCCCGAGCACCGGCACCAGCCCAACCGGCCCGCGGATCGGATCGAAACGGGCGTCGCGGGAATGGCCGTGGACGACCAGCTCGGCACCGCAGCCAGCGATCACTTTGCGGAACGCGGCACGATCCTCGAGCGCCTTGCGGGCGCGGACAACGCCATCGGCCGGCGGGTGATGGAGCATCACCACTCTGGCCAGGCCGTCGCGCTGCGAAGCCAGCAGCAGTTCGGCGAGCGCATCGAGCTGGGCGGCTCCGAGCCGGCCGCTGGCAAAGCCGGGCGGCGTCGACACGGCAGACGACAAGCCGATGATCGCAACCTCGCCGCGCACGCGACGATACGGAAAGTGGCTGGCGCTCACCGAGCCCATCTCGTCATCGCCGCGCATCCACGGTTGCCAGAGCGCCCAGCTCTCGGCCCAGGGCACCGGCACCAGCGCATCGTGATTGCCGGGCACGATCGACAGGGTCTCGGTGCTGGCGAAACTGGCCAGCCAGCGACCAGCGGCTGCGAACTCGTCGGGCAGAGAAAGATTGGTGATGTCGCCGCTGCACAGCCAGTGATCCGGCGCATGGGCCTGGATGTCGGCGATCGCCGCCGCGAGCAGCTCCGGCCGCTGCAGGGCGCCCCGCCCGCGCGCCCAGGACCAGCGGCTCAAGGAGCGCTTGGAAAAGCGTTCCGCCAAGCTCGGCGGCGCCTCGGCGTGGTGCAGGTGCGGATCGGAAAAATGGGCCAGCCGGAACATGGTTCTTGATCGTTGCGAAGTGAGGCGGCGCGCGGCTTGAAATCGCGGCCGGCGCGACCGTCAGACCCTGCCGCTTTGCACCATAATACGGCGCTTTTTCACGGCAGCTTTTGATGAATCCCCCCGAATCCCCGCGCCAGCCCCTGCGCCCCTCGCCTTCTGCGCCCGCCACGCTCGCCGTGGTCATCGGCCGCAATCCGACTCGCCTCTGGGGCATGAGCTCGACCGAGCGCCTGAACCGCAGCCTGAAGATCGCCGGCATCAAGGACATCCGCAGCTTCGATCGCCTCGGCGACTTTGCGGGTGGCACGGCGCTGGTCGTGTCCAACGACTGGGTGTTCGACGTGTCGATCATCAAGGGCATGGCGACCCGGCCGAACATCGTCGTGCTCGATCCGCAGACCCAGCGGCCGGTCGCCGCCCATGTCGATGCAGCCCAGCTATCAGCGGCGATCGCGCTGATCGAACAGGGCGAAGCTGCGCTGCTGCCTGGCGTGCAGCAGCTATCGGCCGAGGACGTCGGCGGCAACTACAACCACGAGCTGCGCAAGAAGGAATCGCCGTATCTGCTGCGGCTGACGCCGGAAACCCTGGCCGCCATCGAGCGGCGCATGTTCAGCGGCAGCTACAAGGGCGTCACCGATTTCGTCACCAAGTTCTGGTGGCCGCGCCCGGCGGAAGTAGTGACGCGCTGGTGCTCGCACGCGGGCATGAGCCCGAACCAGGTCACCCTGATCGGCTTCTTCGCCGTGCTGATCTCGTTCTGGGCGTTCTGGAACGGCCACTACCTGCTCGGCCTCGCCAGCGGCTGGCTGATGACTTTCCTCGACACCGTCGACGGCAAGCTGGCCCGCGTCACCCTGACCTCGTCGAAGTGGGGCAACGTCTTCGATCACGGCATCGATCTGATCCATCCGCCGTTCTGGTGGTGGGCCTGGATCGTCGGCCTCGTCGCCTACGGCACGCCGACGCCCTACGCCGATCTGGCGCTCTGGGTGATCCTGATCGGCTATGTCGTGCAGCGGCTGCTCGAAGGCATCTTCATGTCGCTGTTCGACATGCACGTGCACGTCTGGCGGCGCTTCGACAGCTTCTTCCGCCTGATCACCGCGCGGCGCAATCCGAACCTGGTGATCCTGACGCCGTTCGCGCTCGCCGGCCGGCCGGATCTCGGCATCCTGCTGGTCGCGCTGTGGACAGCGCTGAGTCTGGTCGTGCACACCGTGCAGATCCTCCAGGGCCTGGTCGCCCGCCGTCACGGCCCGTTGCGGTCCTGGCTGGCGGCATGATGCGGATCGGCCTGATCCGCAACCCGAACAGCCAGCGCAACCGCCGGATCGGCGATCGCCTGGGCGAAGTCGTAGTGCCTCGGCAGGTCGAACTGCTGCGTATCGACGCGGCGACCGCCGACGACGTGCCGGCCGTGGTTCGCGAATACGGCGCGCGCGGCGTCACCCATCTGATCGTCGACGGCGGTGACGGCACCTTGCGCGAAGCGATGACCGCGCTGCCGCCGGCGTTCGGCACGCGGCTGCCGACGCTGAGCCTGGTCGCCGGAGGCAATGCCAATCTGGCGACCTCCGATGTCGGCGGTGCCGGTCATGGCCCGCAGGCACTGCAACGGCTGCTCGATGCCCTGGCCAACGGCCAGCGCGGTCATGTCGAAGAGCGGCAGCCGATCGAGCTGCGCTGGCCGGATGGTTCGCGGCCGCCGGTGCTGGGTTTCTTCGTCGGCGCGGCGGCGTTCTACAAGGGCTGGAAGCTGGCTCTCGGCGCCGTCCACGATCGCGGCTTCATGCACGGCCCGGCGGTGGCCGCAACGATGGCCGGCGCGCTGTGGCAAACAATGGCCGGAGGCCCACGCAGTGACTGGCAGGCCGGCACCATGATGGGCATCGCCGTCGATGGCGCGCCGGAACGCGAAGGCGCACGTTTCCTGTTCCTCGCCACCAGCCTGCACAGCCTGTTCAACGGTCTGTGGCCGTTCTACGACCATGGCGACTCGCCGCTGCGCTGGCTCGATATCGATGCGCCGCCGCCGCGCTTCGTGCGCAGCCTGCCGGGCCTGCTGCGCGGCAAGCCCAGCCACTGGATGCGCCACTCGCATGCCTATCGCAGCGGCGGCGCGCAATCGCTGGCGCTGCGTCTGCAGGCGCCGCTGGTGGTCGACGGCGAGGCTTACACCGCTGGCCCGTATGGCCTTGTCGAACTGCACACCGGCCCGCGCATCGCCTTCTATTCGCCGAGCCCCGCATGAGCCCGAATTCCGCTCGCCAGGTACTGCAGTCGGCCATCGCCGATGAGCTTTCGCTGCCCTTGCCGGCGGCGATCCATCAAGTCGCCGCGATGCTCGCCGAACGCGGTCATGGCGCAGCCGTCGCCGTGCTGTTCTACGGCTCGAATCTGCGCTCCGGCGAACTGGATGGCGTGCTCGACTACTACGTGCTGGTCGACTCGCTGCGCAGCTGGTACGGCAAGCGCCTGCCAGCCGCCGCGAACCGGCTGCTGCCGCCAAACATCCTGTATCTGGAACCCGAGGTCGATGGCCGCAAGCTGCGCGCGAAAGTCGCGGTGCTCAGGGCCGACCAGTTCCGGCGCGGCATGCGTCGCGGCGGCCTCGACACGACGATGTGGGCGCGTTATTCGCAACCGGCCGCGCTGGCCTGGAGCCGCGACGCCGCTGCCCGCGAGGACGTCATCAACTCGATCAGCGAAGCGGTGATCAGCGCCGCCGGCTGGGCCGCCCGTCTGGGCCCCGAAACCGGCCCGGCCGGGGATTACTGGCAGGCGCTGTACAAGCGCACTTACAGCGCCGAGTTGAGAGTCGAGAAAGCCAGCCGCACCGACAGCCTGATGGCCTTCGGCGGCGATCGCTACACGACCCTGCTGCCACTCGCCTGGGAGGCCGCCGGCCTGCCCTACAAGACGAGCGAAGACGGCTCGTCGCTGACCCCGCAGCTCAGTTCATCTGATCGGCAGTCGGCAGGCGCTGGCTGGGCGCTGCGCCATGGCCTCGGCAAGCCGCTGAACTTCGTGCGCCTGGTCAAGAGCGCGTACACCTTCGATGGCGGCGTCGACTACCTGCTGTGGAAGATCGAGCGCCACAGCGGCGTCAAGATGGAGCTGACGCCCTGGCAGCGGCGCCACCCGATCCTCGCCTCGCCACGTGTGCTCTGGGAGCTGCGGCGACGCGGGGCGATCCGGTGATTGCCGGCATGGCGCGATGCGCATCCTGTATCTGATCAATGGCCTGAACGGCGGCGGCGCCGCGTTTCCGGTGCCGGAACTGATCGCGACCGCTCAGCGTCATGGCGACACGGTGAAAGTGGTCGCATTGATGCCGCAGGATCGCCGCGCCGCCGAGCGCTTCGATCGCGCCGGCCTAGCCTGGAGCCTGATCGGCAACGGCCCCGCGGACATCCTGCCGAGCTTCGGCAAACTGCTGGCACTGCTGCGCAAGGATCGTCCGGACTTCATCTGGACCTCGCTGAGCCGCGCCTGCGTCTACGGCCAGATCGCCGGCCGACTGCTCGGCATTCCGGTGCTGAGCTGGCAACACAACGCCTTCCTGAAGCCCGGCAATCGCCTGCTGCTGCGACTGACCGGCCGCTGGGCGGCGCGCTGGGTTGCTGACTCCGAAGCGGTGGCCGCGTTCACCGAGGAAACGCTCGGCGTGGCACCCGGGCTGATCGACATCTGGCCGATCTTCCGCGCGCGCAGCGATGCCCCGCAGGCGGTCGCCTGTGCCGCCGCAGGCCGGTTCCGGATCGGCAGCCTCGGCCGACTGCATCCGAACAAGCGCTTTGATGATCTGATCGATGCCGCCGCCTGGCTGCGCGACCAGCATCCCGCGGCGGCGCGACGGCTGGAAATCCTGATCGGCGGTGAAGGTCCGGAAGCGGCGGTACTCGGGGCGCGAATCGAACGGCTCGGTCTCGACAACGTCCGGCTGATGGGCTTCATCGATCAACCCGCCGCGTTCCTGGCCAGCCTGCACGGCTATGTCCAGCCCTCGCATCACGAAGGCATGTGCATCGCTGCCCACGAAGCGATGCAGGCGGCGCTGCCGGTGGTGGCGACGCCGGTCGGCGAGCTGCGCCGCAGCGTCGTCGACGGTCAGACCGGGTTCATCGTGCCGGTGGGTGATCCGCCAGCGCTGGCGAAAGCGCTGCTGGCGCTGGCCGATGATCGTGCGCGCTCAGTGCAGATGGGTCTGGCGAGCCGGGAACGGGTCATAGAACACTTCGGCGCCGCCGCGTTCGATCGCAGCGGCTATGCGGTGCTCGACAAGATGGCGACGATCGTCGCGGCGCAGCAGCGCTGAGCGTTCAGTCGTCCGTTGCTGGCACAGCGCCAACCGGCATCGTCGACGGATGGACCATGCGGCTGTAGCCGGACATCGAGCGATCGAAGATGAAGTGGCGCAGTACACCGACCCAGGAATCGTAGGACTTCAGACCGTTGTACGACTCCGGCGCGATCGCCCGCAGTTGCGGCAGCTTGTACCAGGGCACGGCCGGGAAATCATGATGCTCGTTGTGGTAGCCCATGTTGAAGCACAGCTTGTTGAGCGGCCCGTAGTACGAGTAGGTGTCCTGCCCAACGGCAGTGACGTGATGCTCCTGAATCCAGCGCCCGCCAAGTGGGTGCAAGCCCAGCGCGAACAAGGTCGACAGCGCCAGATAGCCGAGCGCGGCCGGGCCGATGAACGCGTAGATCAGCGCATCGACGATCAGCACGGCGATCAGATTGCCGATCACCCAGCCGTCCCATAACGAAACACCGCGCAAGGCTTTCAGCTTCATCGGCCGCAGCGCCTGCGATACCGGCAACAGTGCCACCCAGGCGGCCTTGCGCCAAGCGGAGTTGCCGATCAGTTTGGCTTCACGGTGACTGATGATGTCCGGGTCCATGTCGTACTGGCCCAGATAGCGGTGGTGATGCAGATGGAACTTGCGGAAGCCCATCGCCGACGGCAACACCAGCGCGAAATCGCAGAGGATCGCGAACAGGCGATTCAGCGTCTGCGACTTGAACACCAGCGCATGGGTGCACTCGTGGATCATCACGTACAGCGCGTGGTTGATGAAGGCACCGAACAGGAAGGCGACGGCGATGAACACCCAGGCCTCGAAACTCTCCGCTTGCGTGGCGACCAGCCACTGCACGCCGACCAGACCGACGATCCACAGCGCCGACAGCGGATTGCGCGACATCAGCGCCCGCACCTCGGGATGTTTCGCGGCAATCTCGCGACGACGATGAACGTGGGAAATCGGCTCGTCGACGTAGATGAAGTCACTGCTCATGGACGACTCATGGGGCTTTACGACCTGAACAAAAGATAAAGAGGACGTTCAGGCGATGAGCCTAGTGTCCACATAGGGCCGAAGCATAAGCCGTTCCGCGAACGCGAGGATAGCGTCCTTGCCCCGCTGCGCCGACGGGCGATCACCCAGATCGAAGCTGTAGCGGAACAGTTCGAGCTGCGTGCCGCGGTAATCATCATGGCTTGCAAAAGCAGCATCGACCGCAGTTTCGATACCTTCGGCCGAGCGGATTACCGGGCCGGCGGTCCAGTGTCGGTAGTTCGGATCCTGCTGCCAGATGCTGCGATGAGCATCGAGGAACAGGCAGGGCCGCGGCTCGTGCAGGAACTCGTAGACCTGGCTCGAGGCATCGCCGAGGTACAGATCGGCGGCACAGGTGTAACTCATGTCAACGCTGCGTTCACTGCCAAGATCGATGTGGATGTGCGGACAGTTGCGATAGATCTGGGGAATTTCGCCCGGCCGGTCGATGCGCCAGTTCTGCAGCGATACCTGGAACTGTTTCTTGAACAGCATCACGTGCGGGGCAAAGATCAGGTTGTAGCGCGTCGACTTGCGAAACGCTTCGAGCACCTGCAGGCCTTCGATGTACCAGGACGACAAATTCGGCGAGCAGTGCGGGTTATAGAGCACGGTCGGGCGATCGTTGTCGAACAACTTCAGCCGAGCGCCACCTGCATGCAGATCGAATTTCGGATAACCCGTGATCGCGTAACCGTCTTCGTGCAGCAGGCCCGCTGCGCGCAGGCGATCGCGAATCTTCGGCCCGGACATCAGCACCAGATCGAATTGGCCGCTGGCACGATCGAAACCGACTTCGCGATCACCGGCGCCGTGCCGGGTATGCACGAACTTCAGATGCTTGAGGCCGAAGCGCGAGCGCAGGATCAGGCTGGTCTTCTCGGGCACCACGAGCACGTCCATATCCCGGAAGGCACTGCGGTGCTGCCACAAGGTCATCAGCCGCGTGAACGGCAGCAGCCGATCCAGATGCCGGCCGACGCCACGAAAACCATCGTCGAGGCTCAGCAATCGATATTCGACGCGAGTGCCGGGATAAGCGCTCGCGAGACGCTGCAGGTAGTCGAGCTGACGCTGGTCGGAAGCCAGCAGGACCACTGGCTGGCCGGAACGTGCTCGGCCCAGCTCGAAAGCGATCGGCGCGCTGTGCGCGATCTGGTGCAGATGATCGTGATTGAACAGAAACCCGATCTTCACTTCGCCTTTCGGGAAGGAATTTTCTCTTTCGTCAATCATGCTCGGCCTCCTGTGCCGCAACAAAAAAGGCCCGGAACTCCGGGCCTTTAACGTAGCGACCGAACGCTTACGGAATCATTACAGAGTCAGTGATCGCTTCCGATCCTGCTCGGAGTCCGTTCAGCGAATGCCGCCAGAAGCCAGCATCGCCACTTCCGCCAGCGGCGGCGCGCTGATCGGAGTCGAGACACGCTTGCGGGTCGCGGTGTTGACCAGCGGCGGCAGCACGCCCAGCTGGCGGCCAACCGCTTCGAACAACTGCACGGCACGATCAATCTGGGCCGGGGTGTGCACAGCACTGATGCTGGAGCGCAGCAGCGGCGCCGGTGTCGGCGTGGCTGGCGGCAGCGCCAGGTTCAGGTAGAGGCCGCCTTCGAGCAGACGATTCCAGAACTCGACGGCGAGCGGCGCATCGGCCACTGCGACGGAGACGATCGGGCTGCACTGCGGGCCGACGGCGAAACCAAGGTTGCGCAAACCGTAGTACAGGCGTTCGGCATTCTCGTGCAGACGCTTGCGCCGCTGCGGCTCTTCCTGCATGCGGCGCAGGGCCATGATCGTCGATGCCATCACCGACGGCGGCAGCGAAGCGGTAAACATATACGGACGGCAGGCGACGCGCAGGATGTCGAAATCCTCGACATTCGAGACGCAGAAGCCGCCGACGCTGCCAAGGCTCTTCGAGAACGTGCCGACGATGAAATCACAGTCGGCCTCTACCCCGGCTTCCTCGGCCAAACCACGGCCATTGGCACCGAGCACGCCGAGCGAATGCGCCTCGTCGACCATCAGCCAGGCGCCCATTTCGCGCTTCACTTCGGCGAATTCACGCAAGGGCGCGACATCACCCAGCATCGAGTAGATGCCTTCGACGACCACCAGCTTCTGACCCGGCTCATTGGCCAGGCGCTTCAGGCGCTTGTGCAGATCGTCCGGATCGTTGTGCCGGAAACGAACCACTTCAGCATGGCCGAGGCGGGCACCGTCGTAGATGCTGGCGTGGCTGTCGGAATCGAGCAGCAGGTAATCGCCCTTGCCGGCGAGCGTCGACAGCATGCCCAGATTGGCCTGGTAGCCGGTCGAGAACACCATGCAGTGCTCACGATTGAAGAACTGCGCGAGACTTTTCTCGAGCGTGCGATGCGTGCCATAGCTGCCGTTGGCAATGCGCGAACCGGTGGTACCGGTGCCATGAGCACGGACGGCGGCAACCGACTCTTCGATGCAGGCTTCGTCGAAGGTCAGGCCCAGATAGTTGTTGGTACCGAGCAGGATCGTCTTCCGGCCGCGATACATGCCCTCGGTCGAGGACAGCATGCCTTCAAAGACCATTTCGAAAGGATTCTGACCCACCGAACGCAGTTGGTCATAGGTCTGCCGTAGCGGGGCAAACTTCGAAAGTATGCTCACTATTTCATTTCCTTCCGCGCAGTTCATCAACAACCAGCGCCAGATCGCCGAGGGTTTCCACCTCGGCAACACGGTCCAGCGGGATGACGATCTCGAACTGGTCTTCCAGCGACATGATGAAATCCATCACGGCCAGCGAATCGAGTTGAAGATCCTTGACGATATTGGTCGTCGGCCCGAGCGGCATCGGCTTTTTCAGCAGCTTCCGCAAGCTCTCAATGATTTGCGCTTGCGTGTCGCGCACAGTCTCAGTCATCAGCCGTTGTTCCTCATTGATTGCGCCCGTTCAACGCGGCTTACCGATGTAAGCCACCGGTGGCCAAGCGCGTGAATCGGCGGATTGTAAAGCAACGATAACGAGTTTGTCATAGCGCGTTCACGTGCCCGCTCAGCTACCACAAACCCACCTGAACCTCGTTCTTCTAAAGCCAGCCCGCCTGCCGATACCACTGCGCGGTACTGGCGAAACCCGCCAGCAGGGTATGTTGCGGCGGTGCCGACTGCTCCCGCAACAGCTCGGTTTCCGGTACCGCCCAGTCTTCATGCAGCAATTCGCGAATCTTGCCGGCACTGATGATGTCCGATCTGCCGATCAGTTTGGCGATAGCGCCAACACCGCCGCCAACGCCGCGCAACAGGCCGGCTGGCAGCTGAAAATAGGTCGGCGCCCGGTTGCCAACCGCCACTGCCGCCGCTCCGAGAATCTGCTTCCAGCCATACCCATCAGGACAGGCATCGGTGATCGACTGCACTTTTCCGGTCGGTTCACTCACCGCCCGCACGGCCAATAATTCCGCTGCATCAGCCACATGAACTAGCGAAATCCGTGCCGCAGGCTTGCCTGGCAGGGGCACGAAACGGCGCGACGCCAGTTCGAAGAACACCATTGTTTCGCGATCGCCAGGGCCGTAGATCGCCGGTGGCCGAATCACGCTGAGCTTTTCCGCACCCAGCACCGCGAAGGCAACTTCTTCGCTTGCCCGCTTGCTCGCCGCGTAGCCGGACAATTCCGGATGGCGTGCCGCGAGGCTGGAAACGTGAACCAGATGAGCCTGAGGCGCAGCTTCGACCATGGCCTCCGCCAGTGCCCTCGTGCCGTCGCGATTGACCCGCATGAACGCTTCATCGCTATACGCCTTGATGGCTCCGGCCAGATGCAGCACGGCGTCGGCGCCAGTGACCAGACGACGTAGCGCAGCAGGGTCGTCCAAGGCACCTAGCACGACCTCCGGCGCTGCATCGCCCCAACTGGCATCGACCGGTTCACGACGCGCCAGCAGGCGCAGCTTGCAGCCGCGGGCCAGCAAAGCGGCAACCACGTGGCGACCGAGAAAACCAGTCGCCCCCGTCACTGCGACCGTGAACGAACCGCGGGCAGTGCCGCTGGTCAACTCGAGGATACCGGCGCCGCGGCGACGAAGCTGCCCTGCAGATACATCGTTTTTGCCTTCGAGCGGCTGAGCTTGCCCGATGAAGTGCGCGGCAGCGTCCGCGGCGGCACGGTCACGACATCGGTCTCGACGCCGTGACGCAGGCGCAGCACACCGGCCACTTCCTTCTTCAGGTTGTCGCGCGTTTCATCATCGGCCGTCCGGAACTCGACCAGCACCACGATCCGCTCCGAACCGCCGTCATCGACCGATACTGCCGCGACGTCGCCGCTGCGCAGCGATGAGACTTCGCGCTCCACCGTCCATTCCAGATCCTGCGGCCAGATGTTGCGGCCGTTGACGATGATCAGATCCTTGGCGCGGCCGGTGATGACGATCTGGCCATCACGGAAATAGCCGAGATCGCCGGTATCGAGCCAGCCATCGGCCGCCAGCACCGCCTCGGTGGCTTCCAGCTGGCCGTAATATCCCTGCATCATGCTAGGGCCACGGGCATAGATGCGGCCAACCTGACCCGTCGTCAGCAGCGTGCCGGACTCGCCACGCACTTCGAACTCATGATCCGGCAGCGCCGGGCCGCAGAGCACGAAATCGCGACGGCGCTCGGTGCTTGCGACGGCCGGCACGGCGAGGTTCTCGCGCTCCAGCCGCTCGCTGTCCAGGGTATCGAAACGGATGCCCTGCCCGGCTGGCGCAAAGCTCAGCGCCAGCGCCGTTTCCGCCATGCCGTAGCTCGGCACGAACGCCGAGGCCTTGAAGCCGCGCACGGCGAACTGTTCAGCAAATTTCGCCAGCGGCTCCGGGCGCACCATGTCGCCACCGATGCCGGCACCGCGCCAGGACGACAGATCCAGCCCTTCCGAAGACGCGGTTTCCGCGCGCCGTGCCGCCAGTTCGTAGCCGAACGACGGGCTGTACGACAGAGTGCCGCCATTGCGCGTGATCAGCTCCAGCCAGAGAAGCGGCCGGCGGGCGAAATCGCGCGTCGCGAACATGTCGACCGAGATCTGGCAGGCCAGCGGCGTCAGCAGGAAGCCGATCAGCCCCATGTCGTGATACAGCGGCAGCCAGGAGCTGCAGCGATCGGTCGGGCCGATTCCCAAGCCATGGCAGGCAATGCCGTAGACGTTGGCGATCAGCGCGCGCTGCGTCACGGCAACGCCGAGCGGAAAGCGTGTGCTGCCGGACGAAAACTGCAGATAGCAAAGATCTTCCGCGCCAACGACCGGCAACTCGCGGCCGTCGTCCGGATCATCCTTCAGCTGGTCCAGGATGCCGGACACTGCGAGGTTCAGACCATCGACCGCTTCGGCCAGCCATTCGACCAGCGCCGCCGGCGCAAACGCGGCCGAAGCGTCGGCAATCTCGATCATCCGGCGGATATGCGCGACATAGGCCGCGCGGCCGCCGAAAGCAGCCGGCAGCGGCAAGGTCGTCGGCACCAGGCCGGCGTATTCGCAAGCAAAGAAAGCCCGGGCGAAATCGCCGTCGGACTCGCCGATCAAAGCCACGCGCTGTCCCGGCTTGAGGCCGCGGGCCAGCAGCTTGCGGGCCAGCACCAGGCTCTGCTCGCGCAGCTCCCGGTAGCTCAAGGCTTCGAGCAGGATGCCTTTGCCAGAGTAGATATTGATCCCGGTCACGCCTTGAGCCGCGTAATCCAGGGCCTGGGGCAGGGTTTCGAAGCCAGCGGGGCGGTATTCGGGAAGTCCGCTCGCCGTCGGAGTGGGCTGCAGCATTATTAGAGTTCTAGGGAATTCAGGAAGGAAGGACGCTGTGCGCGCTGTGCGTTTCGGGTACTACCTGTCACAGCAGTAAGTGTACCAACCGGCACCAGCGGTCAGTCACCCTTGGGTAGTTCTGTCCGGCGATACCACCTCAGCACCAGCCATAGCTGACCGCCGAGCATCAGCGCGGCGCCGATCACCGCCGCCACACCGGCACCGATCAGGCCGCCATGAATCGTCGCCCAATACAGCAACGGCAAATAGGCCAAGGTCACCGCCAGCCGCATGCGGAATGCGGCGCCGGCGCCGCCGGTCGACATCAGCAAGGGCTCCAGCGGCAAGGCCCAGAGACTGACGACCGAAGCCCCCAGCAGCCACAGCAGCACATCCTTCGCGGCGACGAACTCCTCGCCGACCAGCAAGCGCAACGCCGGCTCGCGGATCAGCGCGGCGATGATCAGCAACACGGACGCGGCACCACCAGCTGTCAGCGCCAATTGGCGGACCAGTCGTTTCAGCATCGTGTGGTCGCGCGCCGCTGCCAGCCGTGCCAGTTCCGGATACAGCGCTGGCACGATCAGCTTGGCCGGCTTGGCAACAGCATCGCCCAACTGCTTGGCGACCCGGAACAGCGCGGCATCGCGGGCGCCGAGCAACGCGCCGACCATCAGGGTGCCGATATGCGTGAAGGCCAGCGCCAGAGTCGAATTCAGGTTGGTCGACCAGACAAACGACCAGATCCCTGGGAAACCGTCGGTCAACGAGCCTTTCACGTAAAGCTGGAAACCTTCGAGCGCACCACGCGCCTTGAGCGTGCCGTGAGCGGCCGCGAACAGAAAGATGAAGGCGATCACCTGCCCCAGAAACCAGATCGCTAGGAACACGTCGAGCCCGGCATTGCAGTACCAGGCGATGCCGGCGCCGATCACGCGCACCCAGGAATCGATCGAACTTTGCCAGGCCAGCAGATCAAAGCGATTGAGCAGCCGCAGCGTCCCGGTCGGCGTGGCACTGACCATGAACACGATGACCAGCGAGTAAGCACTGACCTCCGGCGAGATCGCTGCCGGCCACCCCAGGGAACTTCCGATCAGCTGCACGCCGAGCAGCGCGATCATCACGCCACCGATGCCACTCAGGCCGTCGAGCAGCAGGCTGAAGCGCAGCACCCGCTGGAACTCACCGGGACGCCCGGCCTCGAACGGCGCCGTGCCGTACTGCAGCAGCGCCTGCCAGGACTGGAATTTCGCGATCTCGCCGATCGATTGCACATAGGCGTGCACCAGGATC
>NZ_JAHFRY010000197.1 GCF_023266035.1 Nevskia sp. | reverse complement strand
CCGCGTCGTCACCGACGCGGCACTGATCGATGCCCGGCTCGATACCCGCGCCGCGTCCGTGGCCCAGGCCTTGCTCGGTGAGCGTTGATGAGCGAACTCTCCGCCGCCCGTGATAGCAGACTCGCCAAGGCTTTGACGCTGGCCGCCGACCGCGCGGCCAACTCGCGCTCGGTGGTCGTCGAAGGCGTGCTCGAGCGCGTCGTCGGCCTGACACTGGAAGCGGTCGGCTGCCAGAGCCAGATCGGCAGCCGCTGCCGCGTGGTCAACGCCGATGGCGGCATGCTCGAAGCGGAAGTGGTCGGCTTCTCCGGCGACCGCACCTATCTGATGCCGACCGGCGAGATGCACGGCCTCAAACCGAATGCCCGAGTCATCCCGATGGCACGGATGCCGCGGGTGCCGGTCGGCGAGGGCTTGCTGGGTAGAGTGCTCGACAGCGAAGGCGAACCGCTCGACGGCCTCGGCCGTCTGGTCTGCGAACGCCGCACGGCGACCACCGCACCGATCAATCCGCTGGCGCGTGCGCCGATCAAGGAACCGCTCGATGTCGGCGTGCGCGCGATCAACGCGCTGCTGACCGTCGGCCGTGGCCAACGTCTCGGCTTGTTCGCCGGCACCGGCGTCGGCAAATCGACCTTGCTCGGCATGATGACCCGCTACACGCAGGCGGACATCATCGTCGTCGGCCTGGTTGGCGAGCGCGGCCGTGAAGTCCGCGATTTCATCGACAACGCGCTTGGGCCCGAAGCGCTGAAGCGCGCGGTGGTCGTCGCCACGCCGGCCGATCGTTCGCCCTTGGCGCGGGTGCGCGGCGCCTGGCTGGCAACGTCCATTGCTGAAGCGTTTCGCGATCAGGGCAAGAACGTGCTGCTGCTGATGGATTCTTTAAGCCGCTATGCACAAGCGCTGCGCGAGATCGGCCTGGCGGTCGGCGAACCGCCGGCAACGCGCGGCTATCCGCCCTCGGTGTTCGCGCAGTTGCCGAAGCTGGTCGAGCGTGCCGGCAACGGCTTGCCAGGCGGTGGTTCGATCACCGCGTTCTATACGGTGCTGGCCGAAGGCGATGACCAGAACGATCCGATCGTCGATGCCGCACGCGGCATTCTCGATGGCCACTTCGTGCTCAGCCGCGCGATCGCCGACGCTGGCATCTATCCGGCGCTCGATATCGAAGCTTCGATCTCGCGTGTCGCCAACGAAGTGACGCCGCTCGATCACCAGCGCCGGGTCCGCGCCTTCAAGCAGACGGTGTCGACCTATCAGCGCAATCGCGACCTGATCAACATCGGCGCCTACAAGCCGGGCAGCGATGCCAAGGTCGATGCAGCGATGGCGATGTGGCCGCGCATCGAAGCCTTCCTGCGTCAGGACGTGCACGAGCCGGCGATGTTTCCGGCTTCGCGCGCGGCGTTGCAAAACCTGTTTCCCGAGATCAATTAATCCATGCCGCTCTCCCAGGTTCGTCTGGAACTGCTGAACCTCGTCGCCGGCCGCAACGAGGACGATGCCAAGGCCCTGCTTGCCAAGGCGCAGGCCCGGCTTGCCGAGCAGCAGGCGCTGCACGGCGAGCTGCAGCACTACCTGGAGGACTACCAGAACCGCTTGCCCGCGCGGCCGACGCCGATGCTGCTGGAGAACCAGCGGCAGTTCTGCGGCAAGCTGGTGGAAGCGCTGAACGCGCAGCAGGCAGCCATCGACGCCGAGCAGGGCCGGGTCGCGCAGGCCAACGAACGCTGGCTGGCGATGCGCCGCGAGCTGCGCATCACCGAGCGCCTGCAGCAGCAGAGCGATCTCGAAGTTCGCCGGATCGAGGAAAAGGCCAGCCAGCGCGAGATGGACGAATTCGCGACTGTTCGCCACTTCGCCGCGAGCCAGCGCTCATGAGCGCCGGCCTGTCGGCCATGCTTTCGACGCCGGCAGTCGGCGGATCGCGGGCGACCGCGCGCAGCGAAGCCGCGAACGAGCCGAAGGACAAGGGTTCGCCATTCGCCGATCTGCTGGGCCCCGGCCCAGCCGCTGCGAAGGCCGCTGCGAGCAAGGAAACCAAGGCCGCAGAGGACGACAAGGACAGTGCTGACGATCGCGATGACGGCGGTGAAGCCATCACGACCGTGCCTGCCGACGCCGCACCGGCCCTGCCGGCCTGGCTGCAGGCGCTGCGCGTGCCGCCACCGGTCGCTGCACCCAGCGATGGCCCGCCGGGCGCTGCGGATGACAGCGATGCGCTGCTGGCTGGCGCTGTTGGCAGCATTCGGATCCCGACCCAGACCGCGACCCCGACGGCCGATGCGCCGGATTTGCCGACGTTGCCGATAGGCGGTGAAGAATCCGCCGCGTTTCCCACCGCGCTGGATGCCAGTAAAGCAACCGCCGACACCGTGCTGACAACGGCCCAGACCACGAGTCTCGACAGCGCGCTCGATGCGCTGGTCATCAAGGCCGATCTACCGACGGTGCAGGTCGCGGCCGTCACCGCAGAGCGCGCGCCACAAGCGGTCAGCATCGCCCCGACCAGCAGCAGCGACGCAACGCCCAGCCTGCTGGCTGCCGCACCGAGTGCAGCGCTCGATGCCTACGGCGAGCCGCTGGCGCTCGATGGCCCGGACGCCGCGGTCCGCCTCGGCGAACGCCTGCGCTGGCTGAGCGAAGCCGGCGTGCAGGAAGCCCGCCTGCAACTGCATCCGCGCGAACTGGGCAGCATCGATGTCCGCATCCGCGTCGAGCAGCAGACGGCCAGCGTCTGGTTCGGCGCCGATCATCCGGCCGCCCGTGCGGCGCTCGAAGCCAGCCTGCCGCAACTGCGCGAACGCATGGCGGCCGATGGTCTGCAGCTGGGCCAGGCGCAGATCGGCGGCTCGGCGCAGTTCCAGTCTCAGGAACGGGAAGCGAACGGGCAGGGCCGCCCCGCAACGCCCACATTGTCGGCAGCTCCTGGCGGTCTGGTGGACGAGCCGATCCCGGCAAATGACCGTCTGGCCGCTGCGGTGGCCCGCCATCGCGGCCTGATCGATCGCTACGTCTGATCGCTCTTGTCGACGCCGGATCGGCCGAATCCGGCCCGATTCATGCTCATGATCAGGCCATTGGCGCAGCCCCTCCGATCGGGATTCAAACCTATTGGCGGGCTGCGCTGTCCTAGCGCTTAACGCGAGTCTGCGATCGGCCGGATTTTTCGTCTCGGCGGGTCCTGCGCTTGCTCCCGCATGCAGCCCGGAGATGGCCACCCGATGGATAGACGCGACTTCCTGAAACGAACCAGCACCAGCGTCGGCGCGCTGATGCTGCCGATCTACGGCAATGCGGTAGCCGCCGAGATACTGGCGACCCAGGCCGACAAGGCGATGCGCAAGACGCTCGCCGATGTCGCCCTGAACGCGGCGACCAAGGCTGGTGCGACCTATGCCGATGCTCGTATCGGCCGCTATCTGCGCCAGTTCGTGATCACCCGCGAGACGCGGGTCGAGAACGTGGTCAACACCGAATCGACCGGCATCGGCATCCGGGTGATCGTCAACGGCACCTGGGGTTTCGCGGCGACCAGCGACTTGTCCCCCGACGCCGTCGCCAAGGCGGCCCAGCAGGCTGCCGCGATCGCCAAGGCCAACTCCAAGTTCCAGACCGCGCCGGTGCAGCTGGCACCGACCAAGGGCCTCGGTGAAGTGTCCTGGGCCACGCCGATCAAGAAGAACGCGATGGAAGTGCCGATCAAGGACAAGGTCGAGCTGCTGATGGCGGTCAACAATGCCGCGCTGAAAGCCGGCGCCGACTACATCAATTCGATGATGTTCCTGGTCAACGAGCAGAAGTACTTCGCGTCCACCGACAACTCCTATGTCGACCAGGACATCCACCGCATCTGGACGCCGATGCAGATCACCGCGATCGACAAGAAGAGCGGCAAGTTCCGCACTCGCAGCGAGATGTCGGCGCCGATGGGCATGGGCTACGAGTACCTGGATGCGAAACCATCCGGGAAGCTGAAACTGCCGGGTGGGGTGATCGGCTACACCAACTCCTACGACATGGTCGAGGACGCGGTCGCCGGTGCCAAGCAGGCGCGCGCCAAGCTCAGCGCGCGGTCGGTGAAGCCGGGCAAGTACGATCTGGTACTCGATCCTTCGCATCTGTGGCTGACCATTCACGAATCGGTCGGCCATCCGCTGGAACTCGATCGCGTGCTCGGCTACGAGGCGAACTACGCCGGCACCAGTTTCGCCACGCTCGACAAGTGGAAGCAGAAGGACTTCAAGTACGGCAGCCCGGCTGTGACCCTGTTCGCCGACAAGCTGCAGCCGACCACGCTCGGCGCAGTGGGCTACGACGATGAAGGCGTGACCACCAAGCGCTGGGATCTGGTCAAGGACGGCGTGCTGGTCAACTACCAGGCGATCCGCGATCAGGCCTACATCATCGGCGAGAAGGAATCGCAGGGCTGCTGCTACGCCGATTCCTGGCAGAGCGTGCAGTTCCAGCGCATGGCCAATGTCTCGCTGGCGCCAGGCAAGGCCAAGCTCGGTGTCGAAGAGATGATCAAGGACGTCGAGAACGGCATCTACATCATCGGCGACGGCTCGTTCTCCATCGATCAGCAGCGCTACAACGCGCAGTTCGGCGGCCAGCTGTTCTACGAAATCAAGGACGGCAAGATCACCGAGCAGATCGAGGACGTGGCCTACCAGATGCGCACGCCGGAATTCTGGGGCGCCTGTGCGGCGATCTGCGATGACCGCGACTACCGCTTCGGCGGTTCCTTCTTCGATGGCAAGGGCCAGCCTTCGCAGGTCTCGGCGGTGTCGCACGGGTCTTCGACGACCCGGTTCAACGGCATCAACGTCATCAACACCGCGCGCAGCCTCGGCTAAGGATCGATACCCATCATGAGCATTTATACGGAAGCACAGGCCAAGGCGATTCTCGACAAGGTCATCAAGCTGTCGAAGGCCGACGAATGCACGGCGACCTTGGATGGATCGGTGGCCGGCAACATCCGCTACGCGCGCAATTCGGTTTCGACCAGCGGCATCGTCAGCAACTGCGAACTGGCCGTACGAGTCGCATTCGGCAAGAAGGTGGGCACGGCGACGATCAACGAGTTCGATGACGCGGCGTTGGCGAAGGTCGTCAAGCGCGCCGAAGACCTGGCCCGCCTGGCGCCAGACAATCCGGAGTTCATCGCGGCGATCGGCAAGCAGGACTACAAGCCGACCCCCACTTTCGACGCCGCCACGGCGGCGATCACCCCGGAATATCGGGCCCAGGTAGCGGCCGACAGCATCACGCCGGCCAAGGCCGGCAAGCTGGTGGCGGCCGGTTTCTTCAGTGATGCGGTGCGCTTCTCCGCAGTCGCCAACTCGAAAGGCAACTTCGGCTACCAGCAGGCGACCAACGTCGATTTCACCTGCACCGTGCGCACTGAAGATGCACGCGGCTCCGGCTGGGTGGCGCGCAATGTTTCCGACGTCGAGAAATTCAGCGCCAAGAGCGACATCCAGACGGCGATCGCCAAGGCGCAGAAGTCGGTCGATGCCAAGGCGCTGGAGCCGGGCAAGTACACGGTGGTCCTCGAACCGGCGGCGAGCGCCGGCATGCTCACCTACATGATGC
>NZ_JAHFRY010000112.1 GCF_023266035.1 Nevskia sp. | reverse complement strand
CACGCATCTGGTGTCTCCAGCGATGGCGGCGGCGGCGGCGGTGGCTGGGCGGTTTGTCGATATTCGTAGCTTGCAGTAAGGCGATCTCACGCAAAGACGCTAAAGACGCAAAGGTGCAAAGAAAAGCATCACGAGAACGGCAACCACTTTTCTTGGTTTTTCCCTGGCGTCTTTGCGCCTTTGCGTGAGCAGGCTTTTCGCTTCAGAACCTGATGGAGTCACCCATGCAGCCATTCACCATCGTCACCGGCAAGGTCGCCCCGCTCGACCGTGCCAACGTCGACACCGACGCGATCATTCCGAAGCAGTACTTGAAGTCGATCAAGAAGACTGGTTTCGGCCCGTTCCTGTTCGATGACTGGCGCTACCTCGACAAGGGCGATCTCGACATCGATCCGGCAACGCGTCGCAAGAATCCGAACTTCGTGCTCAACGATGCCAAGTACGCAGGCTCGACCGTGCTCCTGGCGCGCGAGAACTTCGGCTGCGGCTCGTCGCGCGAACATGCGGTCTGGGCGCTGACCGATTACGGCTTCCGCGCCGTGATTGCGCCGAGCTTCGCCGACATCTTCTTCAACAACAGCTTCAAGAACGGCTTCTTCCCGCTGGCGCTGAAGGAGGCCGAGATCGATGCGCTGTTCGCGGAAAGTGCCAGCAGCAGCGAGTTCGCCTTGACCATCGACTTGCCGGCGCAGACCGTCTCGACGCCGGGCGGCCTCAAGTTCGGCTTCGAAATCGACCCATTCCGCAAGGACTGCCTGATCCGCGGCCTCGACGAAATCGGCCTGACCTTGCAGCATGCCGATGCGATCCGCACCTATGAAGCCAAGCGCAGGATCGACGCGCCCTGGCTTTTTGCCTGAGTTTTCGAGCCGTACCGACAAGGAGTTGTCCGATGAACAGTCTGCTGAAGTGTCTTTCGCTCGTCGCCTTGATGATCGCTGTGCTGCCGGCTCAGGCCATCGGCCCGGAGCCGGTGTGGACCTTGACCGGCTTCGCCCAGCCGGAATCGGTGGTCTACGCGAAGCAGCAGGATCTGCTCTACGTCTCCAACGTCAATGGCGAGGGCACGGCGAAGGACCGCAATGGCTTCATCTCCCGGGTGAGCCCGGACGGCAAGATGATCAAGCGCGAATGGCTCAAGGGCCTGAATGCGCCGAAAGGTCTGGCCTACAACAGCGGCTATCTGTACATCGCCGATATCGATGAACTGGTCGTGGTCGACACCGGTAACAGCCGGATCACGGCGCGTTACAAGGCCGCTGGTGCCAAGTTCCTGAACGATGTCGCCGTCGATGCCGCTGGCCGCGTCTACGTCTCGGACACCGCGACCAACACCATCTGGCGCCTGTCCGGCACCAGCTTCGGTGTGATGCTGAGCAGCCCGAAGCTCGAAGGGCCGAATGGCCTGCTGGTTGAAGGCGGCAAGCTGATCGTCGGCAGCTGGGGCGTCATGACCGGCAACGGCCTGGAGACCTCGGAAATGGGTTATCTGCAAAGCGTCGATCGCAGCACGGCCGCGTTCGAACCGCGCTTCGCGCCGATCCCGTTCGCCAACATCGACGGCCTGGTCAGCGACGGCAAGGGCGGCTACATCGTCAGCGACTGGATGCACGGCAACGTCTACAAGATCTCCGCGACCGGTGAAGCGAACCTCTGGCTGCTGCTGGAGCAGGGCAGTGCCGACATCGGCATGGGTCCGAACAAGCGGCTGCTGGTGCCGATGATGCTGAACAACGAACTGCGCGCTTACGCACTCGATTGATCGACTGCGACGGCGGCGATCCCGACCACGACTGAACACGACATGACCCAGAAGATCCTGCTGCTCCCCGGCGATGGTATCGGCCCGGAAATCACCGCCGAAGCTGAAAAGCTGCTGACCGTGCTGCGCGACCGCCACGGCCTCGACGTCAGCTGGACCAGCGCCCCGATCGGCGGCGCCGGCTATGACGCGGCCGGCCATCCGCTGCCGCCGGCTACCCTGGAAGCTGCGAAGGCTGCCGACGCGATTCTGCTCGCCGCGGTCGGTGGGCCGCAGTACGACAAGCTGCCAAGGGAACTGCGCCCGGAGCGCGGCCTGCTCGGCATTCGTGCCGCGCTCGGTCTGTTCTCGAACTTGCGGCCGGCGCTGCTCTATCCGGAACTGGCCGATGCTTCGTCGCTGAAGCCGGAGCTGGTCGCCAATCTCGACATCCTGATCGTCCGCGAACTGACCGGCGGCATCTATTTCGGCAAGCGGCAGACCGGTGTCGAGACTGACTACAAGGTCGGTAGCCAGATCATTCCAAGTGCCCGCGTGGCCCGCGATACCGAGGCCTATTCGGACTTCGAGATCGCCCGCATCGCCCGCACCGCTTTTGAAGCGGCGCGCCTGCGCGGCAAGAAGCTCTGCTCGGTCGACAAGAACAATGTGCTGGAGTCCTCGCAGCTGTGGCGCGAGGTGGTGATCGAGGTCGCCAGGGATTATCCGGACGTGAGCCTGAGCCACATGCTGGTCGACAACGCCGCGATGCAGCTGGTGCGCGCGCCGAAGCAGTTCGACGTGGTGGTGACCAGCAACATGTTCGGCGACATCCTGTCCGATATCGCCGCCCAGCTGACCGGCTCGATCGGCATGCTGCCGTCGGCCAGCCTCAACGAGCGCGGCCAGGGCATGTACGAGCCGAGCCACGGCTCGGCGCCGGACATCGCCGGCAAGGGCATCGCCAATCCGCTGGCCATGCTGCTGTCGGTGGCGATGATGCTGCGCTACACGCTGGCGCGCAGTGATCTTGCCGGTGCCATCGAAGCCGCAGTGCGCAAGGTGCTGGCTTCGGGCCTGCGCACCGGCGATATCGCCAAGCCTGGCGAGGCGACGGTCAACACCGTGGCGATGGGTGATGCCGTGATCGCGGCGCTGGGCTGACGCCGATGACCTACCGCGAACATCTGCGAGCGATGGCCGGCTGGAACCGCTGGTGCCACCAGCGGCTGTTCGCAGTGGCCGATGGCTTGAGCGATGAAGCCTATCGCCGCGATGTCGGCCTGTTCTTCAAGTCCGTGCACGGCTCGATCAATCACCTGCTGCTGGCCGATCTGATGTGGCAGTCGCGCCTTGCCGGCGCGCCGCTGCCGATCACCGATCTGGCGATGGAAGTCGAAGCCGATCGCGTGCAGCTGAAGACGCGGATGCTGGCCTCGGCGGACGAGTGGCTGCGCTACATCGATGACACGCCGGATGAATTGCTGCTCGCCGAGTTCGATTACCGCAGCACGGCTGGCAGTGAGCATCGCCTGCCACGCTCGGTGGCGGTGCACACCATGTTCACCCACGGCGCGCATCACCGTGGCCAAGTTTCAACGGCGCTGACTCAGCTTGGCTGCGAAGCGCCGGTGTTCGATTTCCCCATTTTCTATTTCGATTACGCGCAAGCGAAAGAGTCCTTCTGATGAGCAAGACGTATGACGTGGCAGTGGTCGGTGCAACCGGTGCCGTGGGCGAGCAGATGCTGTCCATTCTCAAGCAGCGCGAGTTCCCGGTTGGCAAGGTGTACGCGCTGGCCTCCGAGCGCAGCGCCGGTTCGACGGTGAAGTTCGGCAATCGCGATCTGGTCGTCGAAGATCTCGCGACCTTCGACTTCAGCAAGGTGCAGATCGGCCTGTTCTCGCCGGGCGCCAGCGTCTCGGCGATCTACGCGCCAAAAGCCGCAGCGGCCGGCTGCGTGGTGATCGACAACACTTCGCAGTTCCGTTATGTCGACGATATTCCGCTGGTCGTGCCGGAAGTGAATCCGGAAGCGATTGCCGGCTACAAGAAGCACGGCATCATCGCCAACCCGAACTGCTCGACGATCCAGATGCTGGTCGCCCTGAAGCCGATCCATGACGCGGTCGGCATCGAGCGCATCAATGTCTGCACCTACCAGAGCGTGTCCGGCACCGGCAAGGACGCGATCGAAGAGTTGGGTCGCCAGACCGCAGCACTCCTGAACTTCCAGGACGCGGTGCCCAAGGTCTACCCGAAGCAGATCGCCTTCAACGTCATCCCGCAGATCGACGTCTTCCAGGACAACGGCTACACCAAGGAAGAGATGAAGATGGTCTGGGAGACCCGCAAGATCATGGGCGACGAGACCATCCAGGTGAACCCGACCGCCGTCCGCGTGCCGGTGTTCTACGGCCACTCGGAAGCGATCCACATCGAGACCAAGAAGAAGATCACCGCCGCCGAAGCGCGCGCGCTGCTGGAAAAGGCGCCGGGCGTGATCGTCATCGATCGTCATGAAGACGGCGGTTATCCGACTGCAGTCAGTGATGCCTCGGGCAAGGATGCGACCTTCGTCGGCCGTATCCGCGAGGACATTTCGCATCCGCGCGGCCTGAATCTCTGGGTGGTGTCGGACAACATCCGCAAGGGGGCGGCGCTGAACTCGATCCAGATCGCCGAAGTGCTGATCCGTTCGTACCTGTGAGACCTCACGCCGGTCATGCCGGCGTGACGGTTCCCTTGATTCATAAGGTATAAAGACGGTCGACAAGGTCGCGGCGACGGCGGCTGCCGGCGTTGCCGGCTCGAGACCACGGGGAACCTCATGTTGCGAAATCTGACTGCGCTGACAGTCCTGGCGCCGACGCTGTGGATGATCTCGGCTCAGGCCCTTGGCCTGGGCGACATCGAGCTCCGTTCCCGGCTCAACCAGCGCTTTCTGGCGACCATCCCGGTGCTGTCGGCGGAGCCGGAAGACCTCGAAAGCCTGACCGTCTAGCTCGCCTCGGACGAAGTGTTCGCGCGTTCCGGCATCGATCGTTCGAGCTTCGTGTCGACCTTGAAGTTCGTGCTCGGTGTCGGCGCCATCAAGGTCATCAGCGATCAGGTGGTGCGCGACCCGTTCGTCAATTTCATCGTCCAGGCCCGCTGGAACGGTGGACGCTTCCTGCGCGAGTACACCGTGCTGCTCGATCCGCCGGGCGAGCCTGCTGCCGAACCCCCAGCCGAACTCGTAGCTGCTGCGCTGGCACCGGAAGAACTGGCGGCTGCGGATGCTGACGGCGGCTCCGACGCCCAGTTGGGTGCGCCGTCCAGCAGCCCATCTTTCGCTGAGGCTGGCGTCGCGGCTGGTGCTGAAGTCAACAATGGTCTGGACCGGCTTCCGGTCGAGATGGCTGCCGCGACTCCGGCGCCAACCAAGGTCGTGAGGACTGCAGCACCTGCCGCACCAGTGGCTGCGAACGGTGACGTCTACGGCCCGGTGCTGGAAACCCAGACGCTGTGGAGCATCGCCCGGGAGTTGCGGCTGTCGTCCGAAGTGACGATGGAGCAGATGGTGCTGGCGATCTACCAGGCCAATCCCCAGGCTTTCGGCGGCGGCAGCATCAACCGTCTGCTCACCGGCAGTTTGTTGACCGTGCCGACGGCCGCGCAGGTGACGGCAGTCGACGCAGAGGCTGCCCACAACCAGGTAGCTGAACTGCGACCTCAGCCGGTGGGCCGTTCGGCCTCGACGGCAGCGCCGGCCCGCAGCCTCGCGCCCGCGGCTGCGGTGGTCGAGCCGCCGGCGCCAGTGGTGCCAGCTCCGGCACCAGTCCTCGCCGAAGCCGAAGCCGAAGCCGAGGCAGTGCCAGCGCCGGCCCCGACAACGACCGAAGCGGCCAGGGTATCTGAAGCGACGCTGCCGACCGCTGAAACCCCGGCGGAACCCGTCGCCGAAGTCCCGGCGGCCAGCACGCCCGAACCGGCGGCTGTGCCAGCACCGGCGCCGATTGCCGAACCAGCGGCGGCCGCTTCGACGTTCTCGTTCGAAGATTTCGGCCTGTCGTGGCCGCTGATCGGCGGTCTGCTGGTGCTGATCTTCCTGCTGATGCTGGTGGTGTCGAGGCGTCGCTCCAAGCCTAAGCCGAAAGCCAAGGCGCCGCCGCCGGACACGATCTGGTTGTCGATGCCGGTGATTGCTGCAGCGGAGCCCGAAACCCGGCGTTCGACTTTGAGTGCCGCGGCGGATGCCGAAGCCTCCACGCCTGCGCCGAGTGAGCCGAAGGAGCCAGAAGCGCCAGCCGAACCGACACCGGAAGCCCAACCCGAGCCTGAAGCCAGGCTCGTCGAATCCGAACCGCCGCCGCTGCCGGAAGACGGCGAAGCCTTGCTGGCGGAAGACGAGCGAGCGGCGTCTGTCCTCAAGCTGGATGGCGTTGACCCGCTGACCGAAGCCGATTTCCACCTCGCTTACGGACTGCACGACGAAGCGGTCCAGATGCTGAGTCAGGCGATCGCCGAAGAGCCGGAGCGCGTCGATCTGCAGCGGAAGCTCGCCGAGGTTTACGCGGCCGCCGCTGCCGCCAAGGCGCCGCCTGCCGAACTTTCGGTCACCGACTTCGATCTCGACTCCGATCTCGAAAAGCCGGAGATCAAGCTCGACGCGAAGCCTGAAACCCAGGTCGAAATCAACTCCGGGATCAGCCCAGAGGCGCTTGCCCCGGCACCGTTGGTTGCGCCGCCGGTACTTGAACCGGTGCCGGATGCAGCCCCGATTCAGCCTGAGCCTCGCGACGTCGATCCGCTGGCCGATATCGATTTGAGCCGCTTCGATCTGGCCGCCGAATCGCAGGCCGAGCCGCCGCTCGATCCGCGTCTGATCGAGTTCAGTTTCGACGAGCTGGAAGCGAGCGCCGAGCCAGAGCCCGAGCATCCGCTGTCGGCGGGTGTCGACGAGATCGATACCAAGCTCGATCTGGCGCGCGCCTATGCCGACATGGGCGACATCGAGGCGGCCGGCAACCTGCTCACCGAAGTCATTGCCACCGGCAGCGACGACCAGAAAATCGAAGCCGAGGCGCTGCAGTTGCGCCTGAAGGACGCAGGCTGAACGACGTCCCACAGGCCGGCATGGTCCGCTGGGTCGCCGGCGTCGAGTACCACGGCTCGCGCTACTCGGGCTGGCAGATCCAGGCGGGACGGCCGAGCGTGCAGGGCGCGGTCGAAGCCGCACTGAGTTCGGTCGCCAACCAGCCGGTGGCGACCATCTGTGCCGGCCGTACCGATTCCGGCGTGCACGCGCTCGGCCAGGTCGTGCATTTCGACAGCGCCGCCGCGCGTGATCCCTACGGCTGGCTGCTCGGCTGCAATTCGCGCCTGCCGCCGGACGTCGCCTTGCGCTGGGTGCAGCCGGTGATCGGTGATTTCAGTGCCCGATTCAGTGCGATCTCGCGCCGCTATCGCTACGTGATCCACAACGATCGCGCCCGCTCGGCACTGCTCGCCGAACGGGCGACCTGGATCGCCCATGCGCTGGATGCCGACGCCATGCACGAAGCCGCGCAGGCACTGGTCGGCGAGCATGATTTCTCGGCCTTCCGCGCCGCCGAATGCCAGGCGAAAACGGCGACGCGCACGCTGGAAAGCCTCCGCGTCTGGCGCAGCCGGCAGTTCGTGGTCATCGATGTCCGCGCCAACGCCTTCCTGCATCACATGGTCCGCAACATCACTGGCAGCCTGCTGGAGATTGGCAGCCGTCGCCGTCCGGCCGCCTGGATCGCCGAACTGCTGGCTGGACGCGATCGCAGCCGGTCGGGCATGACGGCGGCCGCGCAAGGCCTGTATTTTGTCGGCCCCGATTACCCGGCCGAATTCGGCCTGCCGCCGCCGTCCGAGCCCTGGTTTCCCGCATGAGCGCTGCCGCCTTTCGCCGCACCCGCATCAAGTTCTGCGGCTTCACTCGCGCCGACGACATCGCGGAAGCGGTCGCGCTCGGCGTCGATGCGGTTGGCCTGATCCTGGTCCCGCAAAGCCTACGCGCCGTGAGCCTGGAAGCGGCGGCTGGGTTGAAAAAGACGATCTCGCCTTTGGTCAGCAGCGTGGTGCTGCTGCGCAATCCGGATGCCGCGCTGGTGCACGAGGTGTTGCGGGTGATCAGGCCGAGCCTGTTGCAGTTCCACGGTGAGGAATCTGCCGAGTTCTGCGCCAGCTTCGGTCATCCGTATCTGAAAGCGATCGCCATGCAGCACCAGACGCGCCCGCTGGCGGCGATCGCGGCCGAATACGCGACGGCCGCCGCGCTGTTGCTCGACGGCCACGCGCCGGGTGGTCTGGGCGGGCAGGGCCTGGCTTTCGACTGGCAGCAGGCAACCGGCGCGGTGGCGCTGCCGATCATGCTGGCCGGCGGCATCCGGCCGGATAACGTCGCGGCGGCGATCGCGGCGGCACGACCTTTTGCCGTCGATGTTTCCAGCGGTATCGAAGCGGCGCCGGGCAGGAAGGATTCAGGCAAAATGCGCGACTTCGTGCGCGAGGTTCACCGCGCCGACCAGCTTTCCTGAAATCGAGTTCCATCGCCTTAGATGATCTACGAAAACCTGCCTGACGCCCGGGGCCATTTCGGCCCCTACGGTGGCCGTTTCGTCGCCGAAACCTTGATGGAGCCGCTGCGCGAGCTGGAAGCGGCCTACAACATGCTGAAAGTCGACCCGGCGTTTCGCGCCGAGCTCGACAAGGATCTGGCGCTCTACGTCGGCCGTCCCAGCCCGCTGTATCCCGCCGAGCGGCTGACCAAGAAGTGGGGCGGCGCGCAGATTTTCCTGAAGCGCGAAGATCTGAACCACACCGGCGCCCACAAGATCAACAACACCGTGGGCCAGGCGCTGCTCGCCAAGCATCTTGGCAAGACCCGGATCATCGCCGAGACCGGCGCCGGCCAGCATGGCGTGGCGTCGGCGACGATCGCAGCCCGCCTTGGCTTGAAATGCGTGGTCTACATGGGCGCCGACGACGTCGAGCGGCAGAGCCCGAACGTCTACCGCATGAAGCTGCTCGGTGCCGAAGTGATCCCGGTACAGAGCGGCACCAAGACCCTGAAGGACGCGCTCAACGAAGCGTTGCGCGACTGGGTCACCAATGTCGACGACACCTTCTATGTGATCGGCACCGTCGCCGGCCCGCATCCGTATCCGATGCTGGTGCGCGATTTCAACGCGGTGGTCGGCCGCGAAGTCATCACCCAATCGCAGAACCAGCTCGGCCGTCTGCCGGATGCGCTGGTCGCCTGCGTCGGCGGCGGCAGCAATGCCATCGGCCTGTTCCATCCGCTGATCCAGTACGACGAGGTCAAGATGTACGGCGTCGAAGCCGGCGGTGATGGCATCGAGACCGGCCGCCATGCGGCACCGCTATCGGCCGGCAAGCCGGGCGTGCTGCACGGCAATCGCACTTACGTGATGGCCGACGACAACGGCCAGATCATCGGCACCCATTCGATCTCCGCCGGTCTCGACTATCCCGGCGTCGGCCCCGAGCACGCCTGGTTGAAGGACATCGGCCGGGTCAACTACGTGTCGGTGACCGACGACGAAGCGCTCGAAGCCTTCCACGAACTGACGCGTGTCGAAGGCATCATCCCGGCGCTCGAACCTTCACATGCGATTGCCTACGCCAAGAAGCTCGCGCCAACGATGGCTAAGGACCAAATCATCGTCGTCAACCTGTCCGGCCGCGGCGACAAGGACATCTTCACGATCGCCAAGCGCGAAGGAATCAGCCTGTTATGAACATCCTGTTCAAGCGACCGGGCATCCGTGCCCGGACTGCTCAAAAAAGCACGAACTCATGAGCCGTATTGAGAGCACGCTTTCGGCGTTGAAAGCGCGAGGCGCCAAGGCGCTGATTCCGTTCATCACCGCCGGTGATCCGCACCCCAGCCATACCGTCGGCCTGATGCACGCGCTGGTGGCGGGCGGGGCGGACATCATCGAACTCGGCGTGCCCTTCTCGGACCCCATGGCCGATGGCCCGACCATTCAACTCGCCTGTGAACGCGCGCTGATCCACAACACATCCTTGTGGAACTGCTGCGCGATGGTTGCCGAGTTCCGCAAGACCGACAGCCGCACGCCGGTCGTGTTGATGGGTTACCTGAACCCGATCGAGACCCGCGGCCTGGATGCGTTCTGCACGCTGGCCAGGGAATCCGGCGTCGACGGCGTGCTGATCGTCGATCTCGCGGTCGAGGAAGCGCCGGAGTTCGCGCCGAAGGTTCGCTCGTTCGGGCTCGATCTGATCTTCCTGCTGGCGCCGACCAGCTCCGATGCCCGTATCGAAGCGATTGCCCGCGAAGCCAGCGGCTATCTGTACTACGTGTCCCTGAAAGGGGTCACTGGCTCGGCCTCGCTGGATATCGACAGCGTCACCGCCAAGCTCGAGCAGATTCGCCGCCATACCGCCTTGCCGGTTGCAGTCGGCTTCGGCATTCGCGATGCTGAATCAGCCGCGAAAGTCGGTGCCGTGGCTGATGGCGTGGTGGTGGGCAGTGCGCTGGTGTCGCAGATTGAAAAGCACCAGTCGACACCCGAAGTGCTGCCGGACCTGCTGAAATCGCAGCTCGCCCAGATGCGCGCCGCACTCGATGCCCTGAACTGAAGTTCTGGCCTGATCGTTGCAATTCCTGTTGAACTCTTTCTGTTGAACTCCCAAGGTCGTCCCGACCTTCGCAAGCGGAAAACTCCTCGATGAGCTGGCTTGAAAAAATCTCCGGATCGAAACTGCTGACCGGCGGCGTACGCAAGAAGAGCGTTCCCGAAGGCTTGTGGATGAAGTGCGATTCCTGCCAGTCGGTGCTTTATCGCGCCGAATTGGAGCGCACCCTGGAGGTCTGCCCGAAGTGCAGCGCCCATCGGCCGATCGCCGCCCGCGCGCGGATCAGCCACTTTCTCGATGCCGAGCCGAAAGTCGAGATCGGCGCCCGGGTTCGTTCCACCGATCCGCTGAAGTTCAAGGACTCGCGCAAGTACACCGAGCGCCTGACCGAAGCCCGAGAAGACACGGACGAGGAAGACGCGCTGGTCGTCATCCGCGGCCAGTTGATGGGCCTGCCGGTGGTGGTCTGCGTGTTCGAGTTCGGCTTCATGGGCGGCTCGATGGGCTCCGTGGTCGGTGAGAAATTCGTCCGCGGTGTCAATGCCGCGCTCGAGCATGGTTGCCCGGTGATCTGCTTCGCAGCCTCGGGCGGCGCGCGCATGCAGGAATCGCTGTTCTCGCTGATGCAGATGGCCAAGACCAGCGCCGCACTCGCCAAGCTTGCCGAGCGCGGCCTGCCGTTCATCTCGGTGCTGACCCATCCGACCATGGGTGGCGTGTCGGCCTCGCTGGCGATGCTCGGCGACATCAACATCGCCGAACCGAAGGCGCTCATTGGTTTTGCCGGCCCGAGAGTGATCGAGCAGACCGTGCGCCAGAAGCTGCCGGAAGGTTTCCAGCGCGCCGAGTTCCTGCTCGAGAAAGGCGCCATCGACATGATTGTCGACCGCCGCGAGCTGCGCGAAAAGCTGCACCGCCTGCTGGCCATGCTGACCCACTTCGCGCCGGGCATCCCGGCGGCGTCCTCGCCGGGGGCCGGTGCCGCGCACTGACAGTGACGCTGCGGTCGCTTCCGACGGCAGCACCGCGCGCAGTGACTGGCGGCTGGCCGACTGGCTGGCCTGGCAGGAACAGCTCAATCCCCGTTCGATCGAACTTGGGCTTACGCGCTCGCGGCTGGTTGCCGAGCGGCTGGGCCTGCTGACCGCGCCCTGCATCACGGCGACGATCGCTGGCACCAACGGCAAGGGCTCGTCGGCGACGCTCGCGGCAGGCATCTGGCAGGCCGCGGGCTATCACGCCGGCCGCTACCTGTCGCCGCATCTGCTGCGCTACAACGAACGCATCGCCATCGACGGCATCGAAGCCGCCGATGAGGCGATCTGCGCCGCTTTCACCGCGATCGATGCCGCGCGCGGCGATCTGCCGCTGACCTATTTCGAGTTCGGCACCTTGGCGGCGCTGTGGCTGTTCCGCGAATCGGGCTGCACGGTGCAGGTGCTGGAAGTCGGCCTCGGCGGACGGCTCGATGCCGTCAACATCGTCGATGCCGATGCTGCGTTGGTGACCAATATCGGCCTCGATCACACCGACTGGCTCGGCCCCGATCGCGACAGCATCGGCCGCGAGAAAGCCGGCATCTATCGCGCGGGACGCCCAGCAATCTGCGCCGAGCGCGAGCCGCCGGCCAGCGTCGAAGCGGAAGCGCGTCGGATCGGCGCACGCTGGACCGTGGCTGGTCGGCAGTTCGACGTCGTCCGCGGCGATGCTGCCTGGAGCTGGAAAGACGAGGGTGCCGAGTACCGCGAGTTGCCGCTACCGGCGCTGCCCGGTGCTTTCCAGATCGACAACGCCGCTGGCGTGCTGGCGCTGGTCGAAGCCCTCCAGGATCGCTTGCCGGTCAAACGCAGCGCGATCGAAGCTGGCTTGCGCGGTCTGGCGCTGCAGGGGCGCTATCAGCGTCATGACGGGCTGATCCTCGATGTCGCCCACAACCTCGAATCGGCCACGGTGCTGGCCGCACAGCTGCGTGCGGAGCCCTGCACAGGCCGCACCTGGCTGGTGCTCGGCATGCTCGCCGACAAACCCGTCGCCGAAGTCTGCAAGGTGCTGGCCACGGTCGTCGACGCGGTATGGTGTGTCGGCTTGCCGCCGCCGCGCGGACTCGACGACGATCAGCTCGCTGCCATCGCGAGACAGTCCGGTCTGGTGGCGCACGAAGCCGGCACGGTCCGTGATGCAATAGCCGCAGCCCGCGCCGTCGCCGAACCGGGTGATCGCATCGTGGTCTGTGGATCGTTCCTGACCGTGGCAGCTGCACTCGAGAACTGTCGATGAACGAAGTTTTTCGCCGCCGCCTGATCGGCCTTGCCGTCCTGCTGACTCTGGCGTTTTTGCTGTCGCTGCTGCTGCCCGGCGCGCCGGCACGCAACGAGGTCGAGCCGTCGACCACGGTCAGCCTCAGCGGCGAGAGCCTGCAGGTCACCGAAGCCGATGCCGTGCCGCCGCCCGATGACTACACCTCGCCTGAATCAGCGGCGAATCCGGATGAGCAGCTTGGCGACGAAGTCGCAATCTCTGATCTGAGCAGCGATCAGGCCGAGGCGCCAAGCACTCCGAAACCGGCCCCCGAGGTTGCCAAGCCGACGGTGCCGAAGCCGGCTGTAAAGCCACCGGCGCCGGTCGTGGTGCCGAAACCAAAACCGGCTGAAGTGCCAGCCAGTCCGCCGAAGCCCGCGGTGGCTGACAAGCCGGCGGCCGCTGGCTGGTACGTGCAGATCGGCAGCTTTGCCGAGGCCGGCACCGCCGCGACGATCGTCAACCTGATCGGCAAGCAGGGCCATCACGGCCTGATCAGCAAGATCACCGGTGCCAACGGCAAGACCCTGCATAGGGTGCGCGCCGGCCCGTATTCAACCGAGGCCGCCGCCCGTAGCGCGCAAGCCCGGTTAGCCACGCAGGGCTATCCACAAACCCGAGTCGTATCGGAGGCATCGCGTTGAACGCCGTCTACGCCTAGAATGCGCGCGCGGTAACGGAGAGATGGCAGAGTGGTCGATTGCGGCGGTCTTGAAAACCGCTGAACCGCAAGGTTCCGGGGGTTCGAATCCCTCTCTCTCCGCCACTTTTCCAAAACACCGACTCAATGTCGGTGTTTTGGAAAAGCAGATCGGCAGTGAGAGAGGGATTCGAAGCCACGGCAGTGGCTGGGCCCGAAGGGACGAATCCCAAGCGGCAGGGAGTTAGCGGAGAGAGATTCGAAGCCACGGCAGTGGCCTGGGCCCGAAGGGCCGAATCCCAAGCGACAGGTAGTAAGCGTAGAGAGATTCGAAGCCACGGCAGTGGCTGGGCCCGAAGGGATGAATCCCAAGCGACAGGTAGTAAGCGAAGGGAGATTCGAAGCCGCTTCAGCGCATCAAATCGAACTCAAAAAAGCATCAATCAAAGCGCCCGTAGCTCAGTCGGATAGAGCATCGGCCTTCTAAGCCGAGGGTCACTGGTTCGAATCCAGTCGGGCGCGCCATTTCTATTTCTGATCAAGGCTTCTTGGCTTTCGCGCTGGCCTTCGCGCGCGATTTTTCCGGCTCACCACAATGCCTGCCGGTATAGATCGCCAGCCCAACCATCTGACCTTCCTCGCGATGGACGCCCACCATCGCCGCATCGCAGTTGCTGACGCAGATGTTGGCGGGGATGTTTGTGCGATTGAAGCGGACCGATGCCGCCGGCTGATTGACCTTCACGAAGCAGCGCGGCAGCGGGCTGGCGGTTGGTTTCGCGGCCGGGGCTGAGGAAGACACGGCAAGCGCAGCGGCGAAAGCCAGCAGCCCGGACATTGAGGTGATTCCAGATCGAAGCGCCGGATAGCGCAAGGCGATTAGGAAGCCAAAGACTGATGGCGGGTGGATGGCTTGGCACGAACGGCAGCATTTCGCCGTCCAGCGAACAATGCCCCTTGCTTCGGCCCGATCGCGGACACCAAAAGTGAGCAGGGTCACGGTTGCGCTGCACCAAGGCCGTGATTGTTATTGCCCATGGCCGAGCTTCGGCCAACCGCGCGAGCCTCTTTCGGTCACCCCGAAATCCACCTCCCCAGAATCGACTCGAAAATTTTTCTCGAGGCAGGTTGCTGATCTGCAGTCATATTCTTGCCATCGATCGGTCATGGTTAGAACAATCGGTGAGCGTGTCGCTGTGAACATGGCATATCGCTTGCTAAGTCCCTGTCAGGCACAAGGGGCGGAGTGTTCTTTCAGAACCTCCGGGTGCCATTTCGGTGGCGGTGAACAGGGCGAACAGCTATGGGACTTTTTACGCTGGCGGCTGCTACGACGACGTTCACGTCGACCGTCGAGGAAAATGTCCGGCCTGCGCTTTCGGTGGACGCGGTGATTCGCGAAAACCATGGTGCGCTGGTCAATTTCCTGAGACGCCGGATGAGAACGCCGGAAGATGCCAATGACGTTGCGCAGGAAGCGTACGTCCGCATGATGCAGTACGAGGGTGCACGCGATATCCATTCGCCATCTTCACTACTGTTTCGCATCGCAACGAACGTGGCCAATGATTTCGCTCGTGCGGATCAGTCGCGGCGGGTCAGCGATCAGTGCAACATCGACGATCATGAACTGGCTTCTCACGAACCGTCGGCGGAGCGACAGATCGCTGGTTGCGAAGATCTGGCGACGCTGCTGGTGGCAATCCGGCAACTGCCTACCAAGTGTCAGCAGGTGTTCCTGCTGAGCCGGGTCAAGCACATGACCTATCCGGAAATCGCCAAGCACTGCGGCATCAGCGTCAAGATGGTCGAGAAGCACATCAGTCACGCGCTGGCCGTGTGCATGAAGAAGGTAGGTGAAAACGATCGCCATCCGTCTAAGAGAATGTAGCCAGGTTGCAATGACCCGTTGAAGCGATCGCTTGGTGACGAAATCGCTCCGGAGGTCACGCGCTTCCCGACGAGTCTGCGGATGTCGGCAGATGGCTACTGGACCGGACCCTGACAAAGGAGTCGTCGGCTCGGAACGCGGTTGAATGGCCAAAACATCGGCCGGAATCGCCGTTGCCCTCTGGCAATGGCAGAATTGGACGATGAACAGCCAACAAGAAAGACAATTGCTGGACGAGAGCGCCCATTGGGCCGCTCGTCTGGCGTCGCCGGAGTGCACGGCGGAGGAGCGGAAAGCATTCGAATCCTGGCGCTTGCGCAGCCCGGCGCACGCGCGTGCTTGGACGATGGTCGGTCGTGTCGACCAGGGCTTCAACCAACTCGCCACCGACAATGCGGAACTGCTGGCGATGGCCGACGCAGCGTTTGCAGGCAGCGCCGCGCCGCGCCGTGACTATCGTCGCTGGCTGCCGATGGCGCTCGCCGCGAGTGTCGCCGCCGTCGGCATGTTCGTCACTGCCGTTACTGTGCTGCGGCCGTCTGCCGGCGTTTCGATGTATGCCAGTGCTGATGATGCCAACGGCCGTCGCAGCCTGACCCTCGACGATGGTTCGACCATCGAACTCGACGTCAGCAGCGCCATCGAAGTCGAGATGACCGCCGCCGAGCGCCGCATCGTGCTGCTGCGCGGGCGCGCGCTGTTCCAGGTTGCACACGATTCGGCGCGGCCGTTCTCGGT
>NZ_JAHFRY010000111.1 GCF_023266035.1 Nevskia sp. | reverse complement strand
AGGTGACGATCGACAGCCCGCTGGTGCATTGCACCGGCGAGCTTACGGCGGCCGGCCGCATCTTCAGCGCGACCGCTGTCGAAGATCCGCTGGGCACGATGCAAGAGATGCGCGTGACCTACAACGGCCACAACCACGGCGGCGTCCAGATCGGCAGCGGCAACACCGCAACCACGCTCGCGACGATGACCTGATATGGCCGATCTCGCACTTCTTCCGGTCTCGGCCGACGTGGCTGATGGCATCGGCCTGGATCTGATCGACGGCGACCTAGTGCTCGATGACAGCCTGAGGTCGGCCGTCGTCATCAGCCTGTTCACCGACCAGGAAAACCCGGATGAGACCAGCGCCGACCGCCGTGGCTGGTGGGGCGATGCCCTGGGCGTGCAGAACGATCGCATCGGCTCCCAGCTCTGGCAGCTGCAGCGCCGCACAGAGACTGATGCGGTGCTTGTGGAAGCCAAGCGCTACGCCGAGGCAGCACTCGCGTGGATGCTCTCCGACGGCGTGGCTCGCGCCGTCACTGCAAAGGCCAGCTTCCCAGAGCGCGGCCGTCTCGACATCGAGATCGCGATCGACCGGCCCACCGGCCGTGAGCTGATCCGCTTCGCCGACATCTGGGCCGCCTCGCTGCGGCCGTACCAGGGCCGCATTGCCGCAGAGCGCCTCAACGAGCTGCAGCGGCTCGCGGCCGAGTGGGTCTACATCGTCCAAGTCCTTTATCCGCAGGTGATTCAGTGAGCGCCACAACAGAAGCCGAGCTGCAAGCCGCCGCCATCACCACGCGGCGCATGGTCGAGATTCTCGCGGCCGTGGCCAGCGGCGGGCCGGAACTGACGATCAACAACGGCAGCGTCGATCTGCCCAGCATCGCCAAGCTGTTCGCCGGCTTCCAGGCCCAGGCGAACGCGGCTATCGCCGCCATCGCCGCCACCAGCGTCATCGGCCGCAACCCGCGCAAGTTGTTCCCGAGCACTGCGGCGATCGACCCGCCGATCAATGGGGGCTTGCGCTTCGAGTTCGGCGGGCAGGTGACGATGGAGTACGAAAACGGTTTCACCGAGACCGTGCTGCTGGCACCGCAAACGGACTGGCTACGCAACCCGGTGCGCATCCTCGTCGAAGGCACCGACGTGGGCATCGACATCACCGGCTACGGCCCCTGATGCAACTGCGCAATCCAGACCTCAGCGGCCGGCGCTGGCAGGCGGACTTCCGTCGCGGCCGCAGCTGGCGCGGTGGGCGCTGGGCCGGCTCGCCGCTGAGCCTGCTGGCCTGTACGCGAGCACAGGCGAGCACCGCTCAGGACTTCGACAACACGCGCCTGCCGTTCGCCCCGAACGTGCTCCGGCAAACCACGCGCGGCCTGTTCGGTTCGCCGGCCACCACGCAGCGGCTGAGCAACGCCAATTTCGACGGCGCGGTGCTCGGCCGTGTCGGTGCTGGCGGCCAGCTGCCGCGCAACATGCGGGTCAGCGACGGCGCCGTGGTCGACGTAATCGAGGTCAGCACCGTCAACCGCGTGCGCTCGATCGTCCTGGACATCGCCTACACCAACACCAACCCGATCGATCCGCTCGATGCGGATGCCGGCGACACGATCGCGATCAGCTTCGAGCCCGGCAACGGCTACCTGCTGCCGGCTCTGGTCCCGCACACCTTCAGCGGCGAAGTGACGGTGATCAGCGCCACCAACGTCAGCCGTGTTTCGGCACGCCTGATCGAGCGCAATGCCAGCAGCGCGCTGTCCGGGGATTCGCTGGCCACCGCCGTCGTCGCCGAGCCTGGCGTGCCCACGCCGTTCGTGGTCACGCCTGCGCTCGATCCCAGCACCGTCACGATCATGCCGACGGTCACCAGCGCGGTGGCCAACGCCAGCTCCGGCAACTATCGCGTGCGCATCAGCGGCGTGCTGCTGGAGGAATCCAGTGCGCCCACTGAGTGGGTCGGCAGTTCGGCCGGCGTCATCATTCGCACCGACTACTACCCCTACGACACCAGCACCGGCGCGGCTGTCGGCGGCAGCTTGCCGGCAGGCTGGAGTCTGGCCGCCGCCACCACGCATCAGGTCATCGCGCGCAACAGCCGGGTGGCCAATGACATCACGCTGCGCATCACCGTCACCAACACGACGCCGGCGCTGATCTCCGGTGTGCTGCGCCTGATGCCGATCACGGCCGGCGGCAATGTCACCGCAGCGGCAGGCGAGGAGTGGTCGGCCGGCATCGATGCCGAAGTGCTCAGCGACACTGGCGGTGCCAGCCCGAGTATCGGCATCGTCGGCCGCAACAGCGGTGGCGGCATTGCGGGTTCGCTTTCATCGCCGCTGGCCGCCGGCTTCGGCCCATCCAGCGTCACGCTGACGATGCCGGCCGGCACCGCCTACGTCACCAACCAGGTCTCGTTCCGAGCGGCGGCCAACAGCACCTCGGTCTGCGAGATCTACATCGCACCGAAGCCGCGTATCGAGAAGGTGCAGCTGGTTGGTGCCACCGGCCCGGTTTCACGTGGCCCGGAAGTGATCAGCGTTACCGATCCCTCGATCTTCGCCGGAGCTGCGCACGCGGCCATTGATGCCGAATACCGAGCGCTGGCAAGCAACGCCACGCTGCTCGCCGTGTTGTTCGGCTCGGGCCATCGCTTGCGCCTGGTCGCCGGTGCCCGCGTCGGTGCCGTGATCGAGCTGGGCGGCGCGGTAGTCGCCGATCTCACACGCGGTCACTGCGGCGCCGAGGGCGCTATCAAGTTGGTGGTCAGCTGGCAGGCCGGCAGCGTCACCGTCGCGCTGCCGGACCTCGGCGGCAGCACCACGCGCACGGCAACGATTGCCGGCTTCGATCCGACCACGGTGACCGGCGCCTGGCTGTGTTCGGCGAACGGCGAGTTTGCCAGCGCCACGGCGATCCGCAGCCTCGATGTCACCGCTGGCGCTCTACCGGCCGCGAACCTGCCGCAGCGCGCTCGCCGCCGCTGGGCGCCGATCAACTTTCGGTCGCCGATCGGCACTTCGTTCATCGGCAACATCGCCGACGTGCCCGCGTTTGAAGGCCCCTCTCTGCGCGTGGTCGGCACCAGCTACAGCAGCTATCCGGCCAACACCACGAACCGCTTTTTTCGCCGCCGCAACGGCGGGGCCGCGATGGCGGACATCATCCCGGACGCCACCACCGCGCCCACGCTGGCGCTGCTGACGCTGATCAATGAAGACGCCGTGGCCAGTCTCAGCCTGGTGCCGGCTGGCGGCAGCATCGAGGGCGGCTCGCCGTTGGTTTTGCCGCCGTTGTCCTCGGTCACGTTCTGCGCCAGCGAGGGCATCTGGATCGCGAGGATCAAGCCCGGCGATCCGTTCAAACCCGCGCCGATCGACGTCCCAACGGTATCGATCTATGGCCCTGCCGGCGATCCAACCCGTTCGATCGTCCATCCGCCCAGCTACGCGGACTATCACGCGATCATCGATCCGGTTCGTGCTTTCGCATCCGAGTGCGTCAAGCAGGCGAATCTCTGGGTCACCACCGGCAATCGCCAGGCAGCGCTGAAGGTCATCGCCTGGCAGCGCCAGTGGTGCGGCCAGGACTACTGGCGCGGCCCGGCCGGCGACCTCAACAGCCTGGCGCAGCGCGCCAACCAGATCGCCGCCAGCGGCATGGCGTACCTCATCGTCCGCGACAGCGGCATCGGCTCGGCTGAAGACCACGCGATCATCCGCGCGTGGTTCCTGCGCGCCACCACGGAGATGGTCGAGTACTACGCCGCGATCCGGGGCCAGGGCTTCATCGCGCCGCAGGTGTGGACCGGCACCAACACCGGCCGCAACAACCACAGCTATGCCGCCGGCTGGGCTGCCATCACTGCCGCGCGTATCTGCGGCCGCGCCGAGTGGCTACGGTTCGGGCGCGAGGCATTCGACATCGCACTCACCGATGCCGCCACGCTGCCCGGCGCCACCGGCAGCCTGATCGCCGAACTGAGCCGTGGCACCAAGGCCCTGTACTACAGCAACTACGCGCTGGTTTTCCTGATCCCGCTGTCGATCGCCCTGAAGTCGTTCGGCGTCGACATCTGGAACGAGCAGGGCCGGATGCTGCTGCGGATGGTCAATTTCGTCATGCCGGCGATCGATCTGCCAGAACTTGTCGAAATCGAGCAAGCCCGCCTGATCGGCCTCGGCAATACCGGCACCAGCAACAACTTGGTCAGCGTGCCGCAGGAAGGAATCGGCTTCACGAGCGTCGACGACGTAACCGGCGAACTGAACCCCAACGAAAGCCGGGTTTCCCACAGCTCTCATGCCATCGACGAGTTCGAGGAGATCGATATTCCGTGGAAACCCATCTGGGTGCCGCGAGTCGTCGACGTCTATATCAACCAATACAACACCAACAGCGGCGGCGGTCAGCGCGACCTGTTTCCGAAAGCCGCCGCCTGAGCCTAAGCCCAAACCATGCCCATCATCCGACCCGGTCTCAGCACCCTTCAGGCCCGCATCCAGGCCGACATGCGCGCCCGCATCGAAGGCGCGCAGCCAGCGCTGCGGCGCTCCGTGCTCGGCACCATCGCCACTGCCATCGCTGCCGCCGTGCACGGCCTCTACGGCTACATCCAGCAGCTCAGCACCCAGGCCGTGCCGTACACCGCCACGGACGCTGATCTGGAACGCTGGGCCAGCCTCTGGAGCGTCGGCAGGCGTAGCCCGACCATCGCCACCGGCGGCATCGTTATCACCGGCGCTGCCGGCGCGGCCGTGCCGGCCGAGACTTCGCTGCAGAGCCAGATGGGCACCGAGTACCGCACCACGGCCGCTGTCGTCATCGGCGGCGGCGGCTCGGTGCCGGCGTCGATCGTCGCCCAGGTCACGGGCAGCATCGGCAACCAGCCTGCAGCCGTAGTGCTGTCGTTCGTCTCGCCGGTGCTCGGCGTCGACGCGCTGGCCAGCGTTGACCCGAATGGCCTCAACGGCGGCAGCGATCGTGAAGACGACGAAAGCCTCCGGGCCAGGCTGAAGGAGCGCATCAGCAACCCGCCACACGGCGGCAGTGCGGCGGACTATGTCGATTGGGCACTGGACGCGCCCGGCATCACCCGCGCCTGGGTGTTTCCTCTATACCTCGGCGCCGGCAACGTCCGCGTCTACGTCGCGGACGACAGCTATGTAGGTAGCGCGCTGGCCAGTGCCGGCACCGTGGCCACCGCCCAGGCATACCTGGACAGCGTCCGGCCGGTGACGGGCGATGTCGACGTGGTCGCGCCGAACCGCCAGCCGGTCAATGTGCGCGTCACTCTCGGTCCGGACACGCCAGCAATTCGCGCCGCAGTCACTGCCTCGCTGGCAGATCTGTTCATGCGCGAAGCCGCGCCCGAGGGCACCATTCCGCGCACCCATATCGCCCAGGCGATCAGCGACGCCGCAGGCGAATACGACCACAACCTGATCCTGCCCGCCGCGAACGTCACGGCCGGTGCTGGCGCCATCCTCACCCTGGGCACGCTGACATGGGTATGACGGCCGAGGACTACGCCGCGCAGCTCGCGGCGCTACTGCCCACCGGCCCAGCCTGGCAGCCCAGCCCGCACACGCTGCTCGGCCGCATTGTGCTGGCCATCGGCACCGAACTGGCCCGCGTTCATGCCCGCGCCGACACGCTCCGCATCGAGGCCGATCCGCGAACGACCACCGAGCTGTTGCCGGAGTGGGAGCTGACTGCCGGCCTGCCGGACCGCTGCGTCAACGTCCCGCAGAGCATCGAGCAGCGCCGCGCCGCCCTAATTGCCCGCCTGACCGGCACTGGCGGTGCCAGCCGCGCCTATTTCATCGGCGTCGCAGCTGCTTACGGCTACACGGTGACGATCGAAGAGCCCGCCCTGCACACCTGGCGCATGCGCTCGACCGAAGTGGTCGGCATCACCCGGTTTCGCGCCGGCCTGAGCACCGCTGGAGACCCGCTGGCCAGCTTCGGAAACGAGGCCTTTGAATGCCTTTTCAACCGCATTAAACCGGCCCACACGGCCCTGCTGTTTGCATACGGAATTTAAGCAATGGACCGCATCCAACATCCCACCGCTACCCCTGGCCAGCAGTTCACCGATGGCGATGACAGCAGCGGCACGCCGGCAACCGTAGTCCCCGCCACATGGCTAAATGGCGTGCAGGAGGAGATCGTTGGCGTCATCGTCGCTGCAGGCCTGACGCCGAATGCCGGCCTGGTCAACCAGCTGCGCCGGGCCATCTTCGAGATCAATTTCCCGATCGGCAGCTACTACTGGACCCGGCGCACGGACCTGACCGCCGCGCAGATCCACGGCTTCGGCACTTGGGTTCAGCTGCCGCCCGGCACGGTGCCAGTGACCCTCAACGTCGCCGAAACCGAGTTCAACGTCGTCGGCAAGACGGGTGGCGCAAAGACGCATCAGCTGACCGCCGCGCAGCTCCCGAGCCACAACCACCAGCCGGCGAACAACTCGGTCGGAACGGGATACGGGTTTATTCCCACCTCGGTCGGCGGACAGGACGTGACGCCGACCAACTTCGACACCAGCGCATCGGGCGGTGAGCCGAACATCCGCAACCAGCCGGTGGCTCCGGTCACCGTCGGTGCCAACGAACCCCACAACAACCTGCAGCCCTACGTAGTCGCCGGTTTTGGCTGGTACCGCACCGCGTAGGACAGCTGCAAAGGAGAGGCGACGCCGCCGGTGCGCTAACACCTGCGGCGACGCTAACCACCGGTCTCGAGGACCGATGGCCAACCAAGGCCTCCCCGCCGTCGCGACGGCGAGGCCATTGTATCTACGGCCACATCCGAGAACCCTGAAAATGCCTGCAGCACCGATCATTCCGTGGCTCGGCGGCAAGCGCCGCCTGGCCCCACAAATCCTCCCGCTGTTCCCGGACCACGCCTGCTACGTCGAGCCGTTCTGCGGCGCGGCGGCCATGTTTTTCCTGAAGCAACCCAGCGAGGTTGAGGTCATCAACGACATCAACGGCGAGCTGGTCAACCTGTACCGGATCGTCCAGAACCACCTCGAGGAGTTCGTGCGCCAGTTCAAGTGGGCGCTGACCAGCCGGCAGGTGTTCGAGTGGGAACAGTCGAAGGTGCCGCGCACGCTCACCGACATCCAGCGCGCCGCGCGCTTCTACTACCTGCAGCGCAACGCCTTCGGTGGCCGCGTCGACGGCCGGAGCTTCGGCTACGCCACCACGTCCGGCCCGAGGCTGAACCTGCTGCGCATCGAGGAGGAACTGAGCGCCGCCCACCTGCGCCTGCACGGTGCTTACGTCGAGAACCTGCCCTGGACCGAGATCGTCAGCCGCTACGACCGCCCGCACACCCTGTTCTATTGCGACCCGCCGTACTGGCAGACCGAGGGCTATGGCGTGGACTTTGGCTTCGAGCACTACACCGAGATGGCCCGCCTGATGGGCACCATCGCTGGCACGATGATCGTCTCGATCAACGACCACCCGGACATCCGCGAGGCGTTCAAAGCCTTCCCGATGCGCTCGGTCGACATCAACTACACGGTCGGCGGCGGCCACGCCGCGCAGGCCGCCAAGGAGCTGATCATCGGCAACTGGAAGGGCGGCTGGCCCGCGCCGCGCCCCCTGACCGAGACCCTGCTACTGGAGATCTGAAGCGGCCGAAATGACCGCGACAAACTAAGTGTCGCGCTGAGCCAAACCAAACGGCGCGCTACAGACAGGCCATCCATGGCCTGGCAGCGCTCGACCGGCATCCATGCCGGTCGTCCCTCTCCGATCGCTGCGATGCTCGGCGGCATGCAGGGGGGATGAACGTCCACAGCACCGTCAAAAGCCACAGCAACGACCAATCAAAAGCACTGCCACATCAACAACGTCATTCCGGCGAAAGCCGGAATCCAGAGTCGAGGAGTTCGCGCGTGCGGTCCTGGATACCGGCTTTCGCCGGTATGACGGCGGGTTTTGATTCTGCTGTTGCCGTGGACGTCGGACCCCCTTAAGCGCGCCGAGCATCGCAGGCCATGGCGGACAGGCTCCGAAGGAGGCGAGGCAGGATGCCGAAGCCTTTTCGCCGCGCCATGGATGGCGCGTCGAAAAGCCCCGCCATGGCCGAGAAGCACAGGGCATCGACTTGCCGGCTTCTGCCTCTTCGGCAAGGCGACGCAGCGCCGGGGGCGCCCTTCCTTTGGTTACTTTCCTTGGGCGTCAAGGAAAGTGACCCGCGCGACAGCGCGGAACAGTGCGCAAACGCCAGCAAACAACAGCGAAGGCCGATCAAGCCGAGAACAACACAGACGTCAGCCAAGCCGAATCCAGCCAAGAACCGGCCCGCCCGCTACCATCCCCCCCCAATCGCCAAACCCAAAGCCCGCTCCCCCATGGCCCTCAAAGCCACCATCTTCAAGGCCCAGTTGCAGATCGCCGACATGGATCGCAACTACTACGCGGAACACGCGCTCACCATCGCCCGCCATCCCTCCGAGACCGACGAACGCATGATGGTCCGCGTGCTGGTGTTCGCGCTGCATGCCCATGAGCGGCTGGAGCTCGGCAAGGGCTTGAGCGATCCGGATGAGCCGGACCTGTGGCGCAAGGATCTGACCGGGCTGATCGAGGAATGGATCGAGCTGGGTCAGCCAGACGAGAAGAACATCATCCGCGCCTGCGGCCGCGCCGGGCAGGTGTTCGTCTATGGCTTCAACCGCGCGGCAGAGCCCTGGTGGCAGACGGCCGAAGCGAAGCTGGCGCGGGCGAAGAACCTGTCGGTGCGGCGGATCAGCAGCAGCGGGGAGGCGACCCTGACCCAGCTCGCGCAGCGAACCATGCAGCTGCATTGCACGATCCAGGATGGCCAGGTCTGGCTCGGTGATGGCGAACGCACCGTCGCGGTTGAAATCGCGACTCTGCGCTAGACCCACCGATGCGCGCCGGCTTCTTCTACGCAGTCGCCGCCTGCTTCGGCTGGGCGTTCGCGTTCATCGGTCCGCTGATTCTCGGCGACTGGCCGGGGCTGGCCGTCGCGGCTGGCCGCTACATCGCTTACGGCGCGGCTTCCGTGATGACGCTCTGGCTGCTGCATCGCCGTGGCCGTGCGCAGTTGCGCGATGCGCGCTTGTGGCGTGAATCGCTGTTGCTGACCCTGTTCGGCAACCTGCTGTATTACGCGCTGCTCAGCGTGGCGGTGCAGAAGGCCGGCTATGTGATGCCGACGCTGATCATCGGCCTGCTGCCGGTCACCGTGTCGCTGGCGGCGCGCATCCGCCATCGCCTGCCGATCACGCCGCGCTATGGCTGGGCGTTGCTGCTGATCGCGGCAGGACTGTGGCTGGCGCGGGCGCCGCAGGTCGATGCGGTGGGCGGCAGCCATGTGGCGAGTAGCGATGAGCTGGTCGGCTGGTTGTGCGCCGCCGGCTCGACCTTGCTGTGGACGATCTATGGCGTCATCAATGCCGAGCGTCTGCGCGCGCGTCCCGGCATGAGCGGCATGCAGTGGTCGTCATTGCAGGGTGCGGCGGCGCTGCCGTTCGCGCTGCTGCTGTTTGCGGCGACCAAGCCCGCAGTGGCGCATGGCCTGAACGACTGGCTGCTGTTCATCGCCGTCAGCCTGTTCCTGGGTCTGGTGACTTCCTGGGCCGCGAATACCTTGTGGAACCTGTCGAGCACGCGCTTGCCGCCGTCGTTGCTCGGCCAGATGATCGTCTTCGAGACCATCGGCGGCATCGCCTATGGCGCGATCTGGACCGGCGCCTGGCCGGCGGCCACCGTGCTCGCCGGCACCGCGGTACTGATCGTCGGCGTGGTCGTTGCATTGAGCGAAAGACAGCCGGCATTGGCGCCGGCCTGAATTGAACGGAACTGGGGCGGAGCGCAAGCCTGATGGTCGATGCCGTGCATGACGTGATTCTGATCGGCGCCGGCCACAACGGCCTGGTCTGCGCAGCGACGCTGGCCGCAGCTGGCAAGAAGGTGCTGGTGCTGGAGCGCAGCGCCGTTGTCGGCGGCGCCTGCATCACCGATGAGATCGCCCCGGGCTATCGCGCGTCGACGGCCTCCTATCTGATCAGCCTGCTGCTGCCCGAGGTCGTGCAGGAACTGGAACTCGCGCGCCATGGCTATCAGGTGCTGGCGCGCAATCCCTCGTCGTTCACGCCGCTGCCCGATGGTCGCTCGTTGCTGATGGGGCCGGACGAGGCACTGAACCATCGCGAGATCACCAAGTTCTCGGCACGCGATGCGGCGGCTTATCCGCGCTACGAAGCCTGGCTGACACGGATCGCCGAGTGCATCGAACCGCTGCTGTCGGAGCCACCGGCCGATCTGCTGCCGCTGCCGGCTTCATGGCGCACGCGCAGCTTGTTCGCGCGGCTGCGCGAGCTGCGCCGCAGCCGCCGGCTGTATCAAGCGCTGCGCGCGATGGGCGATGAACTGCCGCAAGCGATCGAACTGCTGACCGGCGCGGCGCGGCCGATCCTCGATCGCTGGTTCGAATCCGACGTACTGAAGGCCACGCTCGCCACCGACGCGGTGATCGGCGCCCAGCAACCGATCTCAGCACCCGGCACCGGCTATGTGCTGCTGCATCACGTGATGGGCACAGCCGGCGGTGCGCGCGGCGTCTGGGGTTATGTCGAAGGCGGCATGGGTGCGGTGACGCAGGCGATGGCGGCAGCGGCACGCGAGCGTGGTGTCGAGATCCGCTGCAATGCCGAAGTCGCTGAAATCCTCGTCGAAGGCGGGCAGGCGAGGGGTGTGCGGCTGGCCGACGGCGAACTGATCCGGGCGAAGACGGTGGTCTCGAATGCCACGCCCGAAATGACGTTCCGCAAGCTGCTGCCGGCAGGCAGATTGCCGCCGCTGTTCGACGAGGCCGTGGCCCGCATCGACTACGCCAGCGCTTCGATGAAGATCAATCTCGCAGTGTCCGAACTGCCGGACTTCACGGCGCTGCCCGGCAAGGACATGGTCGGGCCGCAGCATCGCGGCACCATCCACATCAGCCCGACGATGGAATACCTCGAAGCGGCTTACGACGATGCCCGGCGCGGCCTGCCGTCCGCCGAGCCGATCCTCGAGCTGACCATTCCGACCTCGGTCGATTCAACACTGGCACCGCCAGGCCAGCACATCGTCCAGATGTTCGTGCAGTACGCGCCGTACAAGCTTGCCGAAGGTCTGACTTGGGAGGCGCTGCGCGAGCCGTTCGCCGATCGCTGCATTGCCGCCGTCAACGCCTATGCGCCGAACTTCGCCGCCTCTGTGCTGCACCGGCAGGTGCTGACGCCACTCGATCTGGAGCGCCGTTTCGCGTTGACCGGCGGCAACATCTTTCACGGTTCGATGGCCTTGCATCAGCTGTTCTCGATGCGGCCGGTGCCGGGCTGGGCGGACTACCGCACGCCGCTGCCGGGGCTGTGGCTTTGCGGAGCCGGCACCCATCCCGGCGGTGGCGTGACCGGCGCTCCAGGGCGCAATTGCGCGCGCGAGTTGCTGAGAGCCATGTGATCGTCAGACAAGCTCTAAGATGCGCGCCTCTTTCGCGAGGAATCTCGCCGTGACCACCTCCGCTGCATCGACCGGCCGCTTGAGCCCGCTGGTCTGGCTGTGCCTCGTCGCTGTCTATTTCGTCTGGGGCTCGACCTATCTGGCGATCCGCTTCGCGCTGGAAGCCTATCCGCCGCTGTTCTTCCCGGGCATTCGCTTCATCGCCGCCGGCAGCATCCTGCTGATCTTCCTTCGTCTGCGCGGTTATCCCCTGCCAACCTGGGGGCAGTTCGGCCGGTCGATGGTGGTTGGCTTCCTGCTGCTGAACGTCGGCAATGGCGCAGTCGTCTACGCGCAGAAATCGGTCGGTTCGGCGCTCGCCGCCACGGCTGTTGCGACGATGCCGCTGTGGGCAAGCCTGTTCGGCGGCATCTGGGGTGTGTGGCCGAAGCCGCTGCAGTGGCTCGGCCTGGCGGTCGGCTTCTCGGGCATCGTGCTGCTCAATCTCGGTGGCGATTTCGCAGCCAATCCGCTGTCTGCCGCGCTGCTGATTTCGGCAGCGGTCAGCTGGGCCTTCGGCTCGGTGTGGAGCCGCCGGCTGGACATGCCGAAAGGTCCGATGAGCACCGCCTGCCAGATGTTCTCGGCCGGCGTGCTGTTCCTGATCGCGAGTTTCGCGGCCGGCGAATCCTGGCAGCTGGTGACCACGCCGAAAGCGATGGCGGCGGTCGCCTACCTGACCGTGTTCGGCAGCGTCATCGCCTTCAGTGCCTACATCTATCTGAACCAGACCGTGTCGCCGTCCCTGGCGACCAGCTATGCCTACGTCAATCCGGTGGTCGCGCTGCTGCTCGGCGCCATGCTCGCCGGCGAGCTGTTCGTCGCCAGCGAACTGGCGGCGATCGTGCTGGTGCTGTCCGGCGTGCTGATGATCGTGCTCAACAACCGCAAGCCGAAAGCGCCGAAAGTCGCCTGAACAAGCTCAGGCGGGCGTGACCTTGAAGCCGGCCCGCGGGAAGTGGACGACGACATCGCCGGCGCGCTCGTCGCGGCGCTTGATCGCCACTTCGAACACCGAGGCGTGCATCAAGGTGCCGGCCACTGCGTCGGTGCCGTAGTCGGTCGCGGCGACGGTGACTTTCGAGCCGATGCGCGCACCTTCCGGTTCCAGCATCGGGCCGTCCAGCGGCAGCAGGCCGCTGGCGTCACGGGCGAGGGCGATCGCGTCTTCGCCGCTGATCTCGGTAGCCTCGCCGTGGCCCAAGGCCTTGATCCGATCGGCCCAGGCCAGCAGTGATTTGAACGGTTCGAGCAGGCTGGCAACGCCGGCGTTGCCGCGGATGAACCAGACCGGGTGATAGGCGCAGAAATCGGCCAGGGTCGGTGTCTCGCCGAGCAGGAACGGTGAGGCTGCGAGCTGCTGATCGAGGCTGTTCATCAGCGGCATGAAATGCGTCTTGCCGAACTCCGGGCCGGGGCGCGAGGCGCTGCCGCCGGCGAACAGCGCGGCACGGTCCTTCGAGAACTTGTCCAGGCCATCCGGCCCCATCACCGCCATCAGCGCCTTCAGGCCTGCTGGCTGGAACACGGTCGGAATCGCCGCGAAGAACAGCGTCTGTTCGAGGCTGGCGAAGGCCGCGCAGCTGGCTTTCGCGGCCAGCGGCACCAGCGGCGGATCCGGATAGAGGCGGTCCAGGGTCCGGCAGATCAGCGCCGTATCGCAGTAGATGTCGCGGCCGATCTGCAGCACCGGCGCCTTGCGGTAGCCGCCGGTCAGCGCGATCTGGTTCGGCTTCGGCATCACCATCGGCTGCTGCACCGATTTCCAGCTCAGGCGCTTGTAGCCGAGCGCGGCGCGAATCTTTTCCGCGTATGGCGAAGCCGGGTAGTGATGCAGGACGAGGTCGCTCATGAGGTCTCCGTGCTGACCCATCTTCAAGGATGGGTCTTTTGTTTTCTTCAGGAATATCGGGCTGTTGAAGCGCGCCGCGATTATACCGGCGGGCGCTCAGCGAGCCGCCGCCAGCAGGTCGAGCAGCGCCCGCGCCGGCCCCGAACGGGTACGGCCGCGATGCCAGACGGCGCCGAGTTCGCGGCTCAGGCTCAGCTCCGGCAGTTCGAGTGCGACCAGGGTGTCATCGAGCATCGAGCGCGGCAGCACGCTCCAGCCGAGGCCGATCGCGACCAGCATCTTCAGCGTCTCCAGATAATTGGTCGATAGCCGGATGCGTGGCGCCACGCCGTGCGCCTGCAGTGCTGCGGTGACGATGCGATGCGTGTAGGTGCGCTCGTCCGGCAGCACGGCGGGGTAGGCGGCCAGCGCTTTCAAGGTCGGCACTTGCTCGCGCAGCAGCGGATGGGTCGGCGCGACTACCACCGACAGCGGATCGACCCAGATCATCTGCATGCGCAGTGCGTCCGGCGGTTCGCGGGGCAGGGTGACGATGCCGAGTTCGAGCCGGCCCTGGGCCACTTCCTCGCAGGCGTCCTCGGAATCCATGAAGTGGATGTCGAGATCGACATCCGGATAAGCCTGCGTATAGCTGCGCAGCACTTCGGGCAGGCGATGCAGGCCGATGTGATGGCTGGTGCCGATCGACAAGCGGCCGCTGACAGCGCCGGACAGATGCGACAACGCCCGTCGGCCGTCTTCAAGCTCGGCGAGCACCCGCCGCGCATACGGCAGCAGGGTGCGGCCGGCGTCGGTCAGGTCGATGCGCCGGCCGACCCGGTTGAACAGCGACGTGCCCAGCGCCGCTTCGAGCGCAGCGATGCGCTTGGAGATCGCTGGCTGCGACAGATGCAGGCGCTCGCCGGCCTTGGAGAAGGAACTGGCTTCGGCCACTTCGAGAAAGGCGCTGAGGCTGTGGGTATCCATCGATCGTCCGGCTCTGGTACGGCGGGCCGATATATTCCCATGACGACTGCGGAATATGAAAACGATTCATTGGAGTAATTAAAGCCGGCTCCCTACACTGCGCGCCGAACCTGAAGGACAGAAGCGATCCATGACCACGAATACCTCGAAAACGCTTTACGACAAGCTCTGGGATGCCCACGTCGTCAAGGATCAGGGCGATGGCTCGGCGATCGTCTATATCGACCGCCAGCTGCTCCATGAAGTGACCAGCCCGCAGGCTTTCGATGGCTTGCGCCTGAACAAGCGCATGCCCTGGCGGCTCGACGCCAACCTCGCCGTCGCCGACCACAACGTGCCGACCACCGATCGCAGCCAGGGCATCGCCGATCCGATCTCGCGCACCCAGGTTGAAGCGCTCGACAGCAATTGCGACGAATACGGCATCACCGAATTCCGCATGAACGACGCCCGCCAGGGCATCGTCCACGTCATCGGGCCGGAGCAGGGCGCGACCTTGCCCGGCATGACCGTGGTCTGCGGCGACAGCCACACTTCGACGCACGGTGCCTTCGGCGCGCTCGCTTTCGGCATCGGCACCAGCGAAGTCGAGCACGCGCTCGCCACGCAGACCCTGGTGTTGAAGAAGTCGAAGAACATGCGGGTGACGGTGTGCGGCAAGGTGTCGGCCGGCATCACCGCCAAGGACATCGTGCTGGCGATCATCGGCAAGATCGGCACCGCCGGCGGCAATGGCCACACCATCGAATTCGCCGGAGAAGCAATTTCTGATCTGTCGATCGAAGGCCGGATGACGGTCTGCAACATGGCGATCGAAGCGGGCGCACGCGCCGGTCTCGTCGCGGTGGATGCGACCACGATCGCCTACGTGCAGAACCGGCCGTTCTCGCCGAAGGGTGAGTCGCTCACCAAGGCGATCGCCTGGTGGAACACCTTGCACTCGGACGAGGGCGCGAAGTTCGATCGCGAAATCGACATCGACGCCGCCAGCATCCAGCCGCAGGTCACCTGGGGCACCAGCCCGGAGATGGTCTTGCCAGTCGATGGCAAGGTGCCGAATCCGGCCAACGAGGCGGATGCGGTCAAGCGCGGCAGCATCGAGCGCGCGTTGGCTTACATGGGCATCCATGCCGATCAGCCGATTACCGACATCGTCATCGACAAGGTGTTCATCGGTTCCTGCACCAACTCGCGGATCGAGGATCTGCGCGCGGCGGCCGGCGTGCTCAAGGGCAAGCGGATTGCCGGCAACGTCAAGCTCGCGCTCGCGGTGCCGGGCTCGGGGCTGGTCAAGCGTCAGGCTGAAAGCGAAGGCCTGGACAAGGTCTTCATCGACGCCGGCTTCGAATGGCGCGAACCCGGCTGCTCGATGTGCCTCGGCATGAATGCCGATCAGCTGTCGCCGGGCGAGCGTTGTGCATCAACCTCGAACCGCAACTTCGAAGGCCGCCAGGGCGCCGGTGGCCGCACGCATCTGGTGTCTCCAGCGATGGCGGCGGCGGCGGTGGCTGGGCGGTTTGTCGATATTCGTAGCTTGCAGTAAGGCGATCTCACGCAAAGACGCTAAAGACGCAAAGGTGCAAAGAAAAGCATCACGAGAACGGCAACCA
>NZ_JAHFRY010000005.1 GCF_023266035.1 Nevskia sp. | reverse complement strand
CGAAAGTGCCCGCAATACACCAGCCCTTGGCATGCGCGCGGCGATAACCCGCGCTGACCTCGCCGTTGGCTTTCTCGAGGACATCGACGAAGCGCGCCGGCGTCAGCTTCGATGGCGTCAGCCAGCCCCGACCCAGGCGAAGGCCAGCGCCATCGCTGCGACGATCGCCGCGATGGCGGCCAGTGCCGGCAGCGGATTGCGGCGCGGATTGCCGGCCTCGGGGGGAGTTGCGGGGTCTGGCATGGTCGGCTCTGGCGAATGGCTGTCTGGCTATCGTGCTTGCGCCATAGCAGCACGCAAGGTCCGACTACGCAATGGTCCTCTGCAGCGTGCACTGTGCTGGCCGCTGCCGATGGCCTCTGTTTGCTGCCGTACTCATCGAGAGGCGGCAGGCAGTCGCCGTCGCGTCTCGATCAGGACGACTTTCCTTTCGGACGCCGCACCGCACGCACCTTCCCGCTCGGCCCGCCACCGCAATAGAAAAGCTCGGCGCCGTCGGACTCCATGCCGCTGACGCCGATGCCCGGTGGCAGTTCCAGCCGTTCGAGTACAGCGCCGCTTTCCGGGTTGATGCGGCGGATGTCGCTGGCGTCGCCTTCCCAGGTGCCGTGCCAGAGCTCGCCGTCGACCCAGGTCACGCCGGTGACGAAGCGGTTGGATTCGATGGTGCGCAGCACCGCACCGGTCTCGGGATCGATCTGGTGAATCTTGCGTTCGCGGTATTGCCCGACCCACAGGCTGCCCTCGGCCCAGGCCATGCCCGAGTCGGCGCCGTGGCCGGGTGCCGGAATCGACGCGACGATGTCGCCGGTGGCGGGATCGATCTTGTCGATACGCGCTTCGGCGATCTGGTAGAGGTGAGTGCCGTCGAAGGCGGTGCCGGCATCGCCGCTGCGATCCAGCGTGCGCGCGATCTGGCCGCTCTCCGGATCGAACGCGAGCAGCTTCGATCCGGTGGCGGCCCAGACGCGCTCGCCGTCGTGGCTGACGCCGTGAATGGCGGTAGCGCCGGCAAACGGGCCGTACTCGCGGACGATCTCCGCTGCACGCACTCGTGCCGGTGCCGGGCTCTTGCCAATCCGTTCTGCGTTGCTCTGGTTCATGGTCGTTGCTCCTGGTTGATGCGCTGCTGAGCAGCGCGGCAAGGCCAATCTAGTCAAGCGCCAGCGCAGCAGGGAGTAACAAGTTCGTCGTGAATCCGGTCAACGGCGGTGACAGCCAGCGCTGCGATCGCGCGAGGCCGATCGAGCGCACGCGTCCTTCGGCCTCAAGCTCGACGAGGGCACGCTGCACCGTGCGCTGACTGTCGCCGAGGGCCAGCGCGAGTGCCGAGGTCGACCAGGCCATGCCATCGGCAAGCAAGGCTTGCAAGGAGGCCTGATCGCCTTCGATCGGTGGCAGCAGGACAACGACGGCGCGATCTTCCAGCGGCTTGAGCGCGAAGCCGCGCGCGCTGGCCTCGATGCGCGCCAGCGGCGTCGCGAGAGCGCGCAAGCGGCCGATCTCGACTCGCAGCCGCGCCCTGTGTGTTTCGTCGAGATGCCGGGTATTGAAAGCCCGTGTGATCAGCAGGTTGCGATCGACGTCACCGGGCCAGGCTTCTGCCAGCGCGCGTGCTACGGCGAGCAGCAGCGGCCGCCGTGCCAGCGGTAGCCAGACGCCCCCGGCGCGCAAACCACGGCGGCAGCCATCGATCACCAGCGCGCCCGAGGCGAGCAGTGCTTCCACTTCATCGAGCCGCAGCAACTGCTCCTGGCCGGCCTGGATGGATCGAGCGGCAGGACGATCGAGCGCTGCGCGCGCCTCGGTCACTTCAGCCAGCAGCGACGGCACCCGCGCACGCTCGGCAGCCTCCAGGGCGCGCGCAAACGCGGCGCGCGCCGGCCCCGTGTGCAACGAGCGCAGCGCCACTTCGGCAGCGGCCAGTTCGGCCACCGCCAGCAGCGACGGCGGAGCGCCTTGTGTATCGAGGCTGGCCAGCGCGGCGGCGGCCTCGTCGACACGACCCAGCAACAGCAGACGACGCACCGCGATCAGGCGCGCATGCAAGGCATTGGCGCGATCGGCGCGCGCCTCCAGCGTCACCGCGGCAGCGGCCAGCGAGCGCGGCGAACCGCGGAGATCGCGCATCGCCAAGGCCACCTCGGCTTCGGCGACGACGCAACGGGCGCGGGCTCGCTCTTCGTGCGTACCGAAGCCGCGCGCGGCGCGGCGCAGCAGATCGCGAGCGCGTGCATGTTCGCCGAGCTGGGCCATGGCGATGCCCCGCAGCGCAAGCGCCGGCGGGTCCTCGCGAAGGGCGACGCACTTCAGTGCGCCGAGCGGGTCGCCGGTGATCAGGGCGCGCGCTGCGGCAGCGATCAGGGAGTCCATGGCGACAGGCTACCTCGACTTTCGACGGCGGCAGCGGATGCAGGAAATCGAGCCGCTCACACGAGCAGCACGACCGCCCAGATGGCACAGAACCAGGCAAATCCGCCTGCTGTAACAGGGTGGATGCGCTTCTCGACAATCCAGTCATAGACGAACAGCGACAGGAAAAGACTGTTCCAGACCAACACAAAGAATATCCACCAGTAGAAATCGATCTGGCTTTCAGAGAGGCCGGTCAGCAAGGGCTCCAAGGGATCGAAGGCCCGCGACAAGACAGGCTCGAGCATGAACAGGGTTGCGATGTAGACGAAACGCCTGTGCCAGTCCCTGCGCTTGCGGTTGAGGTATCCAAGCAGCACCAGCAACGCATAGCTGGGCAGGAGCAGCCGGTTGGCTTTCAGATAGAACGCCATCGCGTCCCAGCCTTTCCAGACCACCACGAAGATATGGATCGTGCTGAGCGTCACGCCCACGGCGGCGATCAATCCGACGACGCCGAGCGTTCGATGCAGCCGGACATTGCCTGCACGCACCAAGTTGGCCTGTACGAACAGCATCAGCACCCAGGCGAGGCAGAACAGGCCATGGATGATGAACTTCGGATCGTGATTGCTCTTTTGCCCGACATTCCAGATGAGGTTGTCGGAGAAGCTCCAGAGCGACAACGCAAGGATGAATGCGCTGACCAACGAGAAGTAATATTTCCGCAGCCATCGGCTGGTCGGCGCGGCCGGCGCTAGTTGCCTCGATTGCATATCGCTCCTCGCCCCGGTCGGCGTTCAATGTGCTCCCTATTCTGGAGTCTGCACTGGAGTACCGAAATGAAGCCCAAGCTCATCGCAAGCGCGCTCAGCCGCCGATCGGAAACGCTTCCGGCAGCGCCTTCGATGCGGGCAGCCGGATGTGCTCGCCATAGAGCGCCGACGCTTCGTTGTCCTCCGGATTGATCTCGACCATCCGCGCACCGCGCCGGCGCGCGCGTTCGGCGAAGCCCGCCGCCGGCCAGACGGCACCCGAGGTGCCGATGCCGACGAACAGTTCGGCATCGTCGACCAGCATCGCGGCGTGCTCGAACACCGCTTCGTTCACGGCATCCTCGAACCAGGTGATGTCCGGCCGCAGCCACGGCGCGCGATCCGGCACGCAGTCAGGGCAACGGCGATGCGCGAACGCACCCGCGGCCAGATCCTCGCGCATGCCATGCACCGGGCAGCGCAGCCGCCACAGGCTGCCGTGCAGTTCGGCGGCGACGGCAACACCGGCGCGTTGCAGCAGGCCGTCGATATTCTGGGTGATGACATGGACGCCCGGATGCCCGGCCTGCATCGCGCGGATGTGGGCATGGCCGGCGTGCGGTGCACAGTTCAACGCCTTGGCGCGGCGCAGTTCGTGGAAGTCCAGCACCTGGACCGGGTCGCGGTCGAAGGCGCGCTGGCAGGCGTAGTCCTGATAGTTGTATTCGCGCCAGATGCCGCCGGCACCGCGATAAGTCGGCACGCCGGATTCCGCCGACAGGCCGGCGCCGGTGAACAGCACGATGTTGCGGAAATCTCGCCAGTGGCTGAGCGCGGCGGCGGGCATCGGAGTCTGTGAGGGTGTCGTGGATAAGCGGAGTTCGACTGGATTCCGGGCAGAAGCTTGCGCTACACCGGGGTCCAGCCACCGAACCATCTGTGTCGCAGCCGGTCCGAGTGGGTGATCGACAGGTCAGTTCTCGTTCAGCTTGCGATGCTAACCTGCGGAAACATTGCAACCTGTTGAGGGAGACCCCGATGTACAAGAAATCATTGCTGGTGTTGGCGCTTGCCATCCTGACCGCTTGCGGCCCTGCTCCGCAGCCGCCGGCCGATCCCGCTGCTGCGCCGACTGAAGCGGCCGCTACCACGCCGCCGTCCGCCGCTCCGGCCAAGATCGAAGACGAGCCCGCGCCGGCTCCGAAGCCTAAGCCCAAGCCGCGTCCGGCTCCGTCGCCGGTCGCCGAAGCGCCAGCTCCGGCTCCGGCTCCGGCTCCGGTTTGCGGTGATTGCGGCGTGATCTCATCGGTTGCCGATGAGCGCGTCAGAGGCGAAGCCTCAGCGCTCGGCACCCTCGGCGGCGCTGCTGCCGGTGGTGTGGCTGGTTCCCAGTTCGGCAAGAAGTCCGGCAAGATTCTGGCGACCATCGGCGGTGCGGTGATCGGCGGTTTTGCTGGCCGTGAAGTGGAGAAGTCAGCCAGAGCCGAATGGGTTCACCACGTCACGGTGTCGATGGATGCTGGCGGCACGCGCACTGTGACGTTGCCTCGCATGAACGGCCTGGCCGTGGGCTCGAAGGTTCGCGTGGTCGGCAACGATCTGGTTCCGAACTAAGCGGCAGCCGCGGTAAACAGGGTCTGAGCCGTCCCGGCAACGGGGCGGCTCAGACCCTTATTTTTGCCCAGCGCTTCTGCTTCCAGAGCCAAGCGAAGATGCCGGTCTGGAAGGCGCGGTAGCCGGTCATCAGGATCCAGATTCCCGACAGACTGCTGCCGAGCAGGCTCACGGCGGCATAGGCGCCGGGCAGGAAGAAGCCCCATTGCAGGCCGACGGCGACCAGCGCTACTACGCCGCTGGCGCCGACGCCAAGCAGGGCATTCATCAGAATGAAGCCGAGGCCGTCGAGGGTGACGGCGAGGCCGATCAGGCGCAGTGGCAGCCGGCCGGTGTCGACCAGGACATCGGCGGTAGCCGGATCACTGAAGAACAGGCGCAGCACGGCGTCGGTCGCGAACAGCATCGGCACCGCAAGTGCCGCGAACACCCACCAGGTGGCGCGGAACACGTCCCAAGCCCAGGCATAGGCGTCATCGATATCGCCACGGCCCAAGGCGGAGCCGGTCAACGCGGCAGCCGCGAGCCCGAAAGCGATACCCGGCAACACGGCTGCCAGGGTGATGTTGATCAGCACATTGGTAACCGCCAATTCCGCCGTGCCGATCTGGCCGATGATCCACAGCAGCACGGAAAAGCCGCCGGCGAACAGCAGGTTCTGCACGCAGGACGGCAGGCCGATGCGCAGCAGATCACCGAGTTGCGTCATCGACGGCAGGCGGCGCATGAAGCCGGACGGCCGCGCTTCGCGCCAGGCCAGCCACAGATAGGCGCCAGCACCGGCGAACGTGCTGATCAGGTTCGCCAGCCCGGCGCCGCGGGTGCCCATTTCCGGCAGGCCGAACTTGCCGAAGATCAGCAGCCAATCGAGCAGGATGTTCAGCGCACTCATGCCGCCGAGCACGTAGAGATAAAGCCGCGCGCGGCGGATCGCACTCCAGTAGCCGCGGAACGAGAAGTTGATGCCGACAGCGACGATCGCCGCCAGCCGGAACTGCAGATAGACCGTACCTTCGGCGCCGACCGCCGGATCGGCGTAGAGCGTCGAGAACAGCCAAGGCGCAGCCGCAATCAGCACCAGCGACAACGGCAGGCCGATGGCGATCGACAGCAGCAGCCCGCCGTTCAGCGACAGCGCGGTTTCATCGAGCCGGCCTTCGCCGTAGCGCCGCGCGGCCATCGCCTGCACGGCAGACGACAGGCCGGTGATCGCCGAGAACGCGGTGAAATGCAGGAAGCTGGCGGCGCCGACGCCGGCCAGTGCATTGGCGCCCAGATGGCCGACCATCGCCAGATCGACCAAGTTCAGCAGCACCTGGGACAGCATCGCGCCGAGGATCGGCAACGCCAGCGACCACACTTCACGGAAACGCTGGACAGGCACGGGCGTGATTCGATCCTTCGGATGGAGTGGGGAAAAGCCGCCGCGCTATTCGGACATCTTGGGCAGACCCGAGCGGCAACGATGGTACGCGAGCAGCGTGACAAGCCGGCATCGCCATGAACACCCTGCCTACCGGGCTTTGCTGCATGTTGCACTGCGGGTCTAGGCGGCCGTAAAAAATGAGGCTAGTCTCCGCTCCATCGAGCCTACTGTTTCTGCAGAAAGTTCGAGGTTCCCGGCCACCGCAGCTCGCCGGATCATTTTTGGGGGGAGGGTTTGAGGCGGGGACCGAAAGGTTCCCGCTTTTTTGTTGGCCGCGATCCGGTCAGCTTGCTGTGGCGATCAGCGCCGCTTTTCCTCGGCCACATTGACCACTGCGGCCACCAGCTGGAACGGCTGATCGCCGAGCAGGGCGCTGAGCGCTTTCGGCAGATGGCGCTTGTCGACCTGGATCAGCGAAACCTGGGCAAAGCCCGGCGTCAGGCCGCCGGTGGAGCCGGCCCAGGTCTGGGCCAGCGGACCATCGCCGACCACCGTAGTGTCGATACCGAGTGCTTTCAGCTGCTCGCTTTCCGGCAGCAGCGCGCGGGCACCGTCGACGAGATCGGCGGTCGAGGCGCGTAGGTCGATCCAGGTGTTGACGTCATGACGAATCAGCGGCGCGGCAACGCGGCGGATCGCCGGCACCTTGAGCGTCATCCGCAGCAGACGGCCGACGCCGGCGGCCGGCAGGCTTTGGGTCTCCGGACCAGCGATCGCATCACGGGCCTTGCCGGGAGATGGCAGCGGCGTCAGCGCGCTGGCCAGATGCGCCTGCAGATGCGCGCGCAGCCGGAAGCGACCGCCATCGCCGAGTTCTTCACTGAGCATTTCCAGCTTCAGGCGCAGCAGCGGCGCATCGGCGGTGAGTCCCGGCAGTTCGGCGGACAAGGAAAACGATTCGCGGCCAGCCAGATCCATCGCCCGGCCGGCGATGGCCTCGAAGCCTTGCCCCAGTCTTCGGCGCAAGCGATCTATGATGGCCAAGGCCATGATTTACTCCCTCTGGCGCTCACTGAAACGAATTGCCGACATGCAGGAATCTTACCGCTTCGTCGTCACCGGCCGGGTCCAGGGTGTCGGCTTCCGGGTCGCGACCCGGCGCAAGGCGCAGGCGCTGGGCCTGCTTGGCTGGGTGCGCAACTGCCCGGACGGTTCGGTGGAAGGGCTGGTTGCCGGCGCCAGTTTCGACGCGGTGATGAGCCTGCGCGACTGGTTGCGCCGCGGACCGCCAACGGCCCAGGTCGAGACGCTGGAATGGCGCGCCGTCGATGCGCCGGTGGCGGACGATGCCGGCTTCGTTGTCCGGCGCTGAAGCCAGCGCCGGACGACCGCAGACTAAATCGTGATCACGCGGTTGTAGATGAAATCGAAGCTGAAGTCCCGGCTGCCGACAGCCTTGCCGTCCAGGTAATCGGCCATCCGCGCCAGGCGGGCGGGAATCTTCATCAGCTTGTCCTGGTACTCGCAGCCGCTGGCCGAAAGACCGGTCATCGCGCCGATCTGCCAGTGCTCGAGCAGTTCCTCGACGATCGCCTGATAGTTGCGCGGGCCGTAGATCTCGGCGCGGCGCACGACATCGGACATGTGGTCGTAGCCCGGCATGTTGTGGCCGGGCATCGCCAGCGCCGGCATCACCTTCAGCAGCGAGTACAGCGCGTTGTTCGGATCGCGCTCCAGAATGCCGCCGAAGCAGGCGCGGTAGAACGCGTAATGGCGCGATTCATCGCCGGCGATGTGGGCGAGGATGCGCTGGATGCGTGGCTCGTACTTGCCGCAGGTGCGGCCGGTATTGGCGTGGGCAACCTGGGTCGCCTTCTCCTGCATCGAGGTATAGGCCAGCAGGCGATACGGGTCCTGCTGCCAGTCCGGATTGAAGCCGGCTTCGATGTAGTGGTACTGCATCTTCTCCAGCGCGCCCATGTTGAAGATGCGGGCATCGCGGCAGTAGTCGCGCATCGCGCAGCCGTGGCGGTCTTCCTCGGCCGTCCACATGTTGTTCCAGGTGCTCCACGGCGATTCGTTGCCGAGATGCGTGGCGATCAGGCGATGAAAGTGCGGCAGACCTTCTTCGGTCAGCAGGTTCAGGGCCAGCGCGACGCGGATGGTGTCCGGCAGGCCGCGCGCGGCTTCGCGCACTTCGGCGAGATCGGCGTCGGCGGCTTCGATGTCATGGGCGTCCGCCGACAGCAGTTCGTTCGGGAACCACAGCTTGCGGCGTTCAAGATGCTCGGCGGTCTGCCGCTCGACAAAGGCTTGGAGATCGACCATGACGGCGATCTGGTCCGGCGTGCCGAACGTGTGACGAGGCGCTGCGCTGCCCATGGTTTCTGACTCCGGTATACAGGACGCGGCAATCGATGTGATGACTGCGCCGGTTGGAACTGCGGCGATTATACGAACGTGACGCCGGCCCGTAGCAATCGATACGGTGCCCGGCCCCCGATCGGATTCAGCCGCGGATCAGGGTCAGGAACTCCTGGCGGGTGCGCGGATCGTCCCGAAAGCGGCCGAGCATCATCGATGTGGTCATCGACGAGTTCTGCTTTTCGACGCCACGCATCATCGCGCACAGATGTTTCGCTTCCACGACAACAGCCACGCCCTTGGCGTCGGTCACTTCCTGCACGCAGTTGCCGATCTGCTGGGTCAGCTTCTCCTGAATCTGCAGGCGGCGCGCGAACATGTCGACGATGCGCGGAATCTTGGACAGACCGATGACCTTACCGTTCGGCAGATAGGCAATATGAGCCCGCCCGAGGAAGGGCAGCAGATGGTGTTCGCACATCGAATACAGCTCGATGTCGCGCACGATCACCATCTCGTTGTTCGAGGTGGTGAACACCGCATCGTTGACCAGTTCTTTCAGATCCTGCTTGTAGCCCTGGGTCAGGAATTCCATCGCTTTTGCGGCGCGCTGCGGCGTGCGCAGCAGACCTTCGCGATTCGGGTCCTCGCCAACGGCTTCGATGATCGCCTTGTAGTGCTCTTCCACGGACGTTCCTATTGAATGGCAAATAATTCGGGGATAGGTCCGGCGCGCAGATTGCAGCGACTCAAGGACCGATGTTCGGATGGCGACCCGCGCCGACCGCATGGCCGCGCACTTTGATGGTTCAATATCGGGATTATCCCACAGGGATCAAGCTACCCCTTGACCGTTCCGGGCGAAACCATCCGCCGCATTCCGCTGGACCTGATCCGTCCGGGCACCACCCAGGCCCGGCGCCGCTTTGCGGCCGATGCGCTGCGCGAGCTGGCCGAGTCGATCCGCGAGTCCGGCATCATCCAGCCGCTGGTGCTGCGCTCGCTCGGCCACGGCCCGCGCCGTGAGTACGAGCTGCTGGCCGGCGAACGCCGCTGGCGCGCCGCGCAGCTGGCCGGCCTGCACGAAGTACCGGCGCTGATCCGCGACGATCTCGACGAAGCCGAAGCCCGCGTGCTCGGACTGATCGAAAACCTGCAGCGCGAATCGCTGTCGCCGATGGAAACCGCCGATGGCCTGCGCAAGCTCGGCGAGGCGCACACGCTGACTCACGAAGCGATCGGCACCCGCATCGGCAAGTCACGCGCTTACGTCACCAACTTCCTGCGTCTGCTGGCGCTGGCGCCGGCGGTGCAGACGATGCTCGATGAAGGCTCCCTGAGCCTCGGTCACGCGAAGGTGCTGGCCGGGCTGCAGACGCACTCGCAACTGCGCTGGGCCGAAGCCTGCGTGCGCGAGCGGCTCAGCGTGCGGGCGCTCGAACGACGGCTGGCCACCGGTGCGCGCGTGGTCGCCGCATCCGCCAAGCCGGACGACTGGCAGAAGCTTGCCGACAAGCTGTCCGATCATCTTGGCTACACCGCCGCGTTCAAGCCGGGCAGCGCCGGCAGCGGCGAGCTGCGCGTGAAGTTTCATGACCTCGACGAACTCGATGGTCTGCTCGCCCGCATCGGCTATCGCGAAGGCTGAAGCGGCTGCGCTGCACCGTTGGTAGCGTCCGTTGGCACGTTTGCCGCGTAGCGCGAATACAATTCTCCAACTGTTGCAGCCTTGCGCCTCATGATCGCTTCCCTCTCGATGAACCCCGCAGTGACCCGTGAAGCTTCGGCTCACGCTGGCTGCGTGGCCCGGTAGTCCTGATGGCCGATCTGCTCGGACCTTTTGCGCCGCTGCAGCTGACTGAACGAGTCAGCGCTCGCGCCCGCAACATCCGCATCGAAGTCCGGCCCGACGGCAACGTGCTGCTGGTGATTCCCAAGCGTGTGCCGCGCAGCACTGCGCACGCCTTTCTGAAGAGTCGCGAGGAATGGATTCGTCGCAAGCTCGTCGAACTGAAATCGCGCGCTGCGCGCCTGCCAACACACACGCCGCTGCGCTGGGATGGCAGCGACACCATTCCGGTACGCGGCGAGCAACTGCCGTTGCGTATCGTGCTGTCGCGCCTCGCGCGGCCGATGCTCCGCTTCGATCATGAAGTCAGCCTGTTCTGCTCGCCCGCCGATAGCGTCGACACCGAACTGCTGGCCCAGACGCTGCGCGCAACGCTCAGCAAGCTAGCCCGCAGCGATGCCCGCAGCCTGCTCGAAAGCGAATCGCAGCGCCTTGGCGTCAGCTTCATCGGCCCACGCATCGCCGATCAGAAATCGCTGTGGGGCAGTTGCACGCCGGATGGGCTGATCAGCCTCAACTGGCGGCTGGTGATGGCGCCACGCGAGGCGCTGCGCTACGTGGTGATCCACGAGCTTTGCCATCGTCGCCATCTCGATCACTCGCCGCGCTTCTGGCGGCTGGTCGAAAAGCAGATGGACGATCACGTGCACTGGCGCGGCTGGCTGCGCGAGCATGGCGCCGCTCTGCATGCGGTGCTGCCGAAAGCCGGCATCGAACCGCCGCCGTCCGGATTGTTCGACGGCGCGCTATGACGGGAAAAACGGGCGAGCCCCTACGTCGAATCTAATGATTCCGGTTGTTTCCGCTGCACCCCCGCGCTACTGTCGCTGCAGGTGCAGGGGAGAAAACTAGAATGGCAACGCTTGATTCGGTCAAGGTCCGCGATTACATGACGACGAAGCTCGTCACCTTCCGGCCGGACATGGAAGTGATGCACGCCGTACACACGCTGGTCGAGAAAGGCATCTCCGGTGCGCCGGTGGTCGATGCCAAGGGCAACCTGGTCGGCATCCTGTCGCAACGCGACTGCCTCGAAGTGGCGCTGACCGCCGCGCAGGACACCTGCATCGCCGGGCCGGTGGCCCAATACATGAGCGAGAAACCGGTGACCGTCGATCCGGAAACCAATCTCACGCAACTGGCGACGATGTTCACCACCGCGCCATTCCGCCGCTATCCGGTGATCGAGAACGGCCAGCTGGTCGGCCAGATTTCACGCTCCGATGTACTGAGGGCGATCAGCCACATGTGCTGATCGCCCCCGAGTAAGGCCTGGCTTATCTTCCGAACTGGAATTCGAGCTGGCCGTAGACCTGGGTGACGGCGCCCTGGCCGATCGGATCGTAGAACTGGCTGCCGAATCCGAGAGTCAGGTTCGAGGCCAGGTTCAAACTCAGACCAAGGCCGCCCGTCAACGCCGGCAGATGCTCGCGATCGATCGCGAGCACGGTGCCGTCGGCGTTGTGCAGCGTCCGCTTCTCAGCCAGATAGGCCGCACCGAGCCGGGTTTCCAGTGCCAGCCCCGGAAACAGCAGCAGCACGCCGTGCCAAGCGGCGGCAGCGCCCCGGCCGGAACGCGGTGCCAGCTTCACGGCATCATCGGCCAGCCGCTGCTGATCGGCCTCGTTACTGTCGATCCCGATGTGGAAGCGGCCCAAGTCGTAATAGCTGATCTCCAGCCCCAGCGCCTGACTGAACTGATAGCCGCCATAGAACGAAAAGCCGGTGGTTTGATGTTCGACGTCGACCGTCGCGACATGACCTTCGGCGCTCAGTTCGCGGCTGAAATCCTCGTTTCTGCGGGTCGAGAAACTAGCGCCGATGCGACCACCGGCAAACCAGCCGGTAGTGCTGTCGGCAACTGCGGGCAGCGGCAGCGCGGCGGCGACAATCGCCAGACCCGTCGTGCCGGCGACGATCGCCAGGCCCGAGCGCAGCCCGCGACGACGCCGCAGCCAGCCGGCCACCGACAGCAGCAGCAGCAAGGCAGGCGAACCGGCACCGCCGGAGTGGCCGCGCAGCTGGCCCCCGGTCGGCGATGGGTTCGGCGGCGGTGGTGGTGGCGGCACCACTTCCTGATCGTTGTCGACGATGGTCACGGTGGCCGTAGCCGGCGCGCCGAGCGTGCAGGTGGTCTCGCCGAGGAACAGCCCGACGCTGAGGGTTTCGTTACCTTCAACGGCGGTGTCATCGCTGATCGGCAGGCTCACGGTCTTGGCGGCCGTGTCGCCATCGGCGAAGACCACCGAAACATCGACCGCCGCATAGTCGCTGCCAGCCCTGGCGCTGCCATCGCTGGTGCGCAAGCTCAGGCTGCAGGTGCCGGCGCTGCCGCCGCTGCGGGTCACGCTCAGACTCAGGCTGCCGCCGTTCTCGTCGACCGTATAGCTCGCCGCCGACAGCTGTGCGGAACCGGCGCTGACGGGAGCCGCGATGACCGTGTAACCGTGGCTAAGCGTTGCCGTCGGCGATCCCTGGCCGTTGCCCTGCACGGCAGTGACATCGCGCGCACCAACGGCGGCGTCGGCAGCAATGCTCAGACTGGCGGTCGCCGTGGTCGGACTGACGATGACCAGATTGCCGACGCTGATGCCGGCGCCGAAGCCGAACGTGGTGCCGGCCTGAAAGCCGATACCGGTGATCGTGACATTGACCGCCTGCCCGGCCTGGCCGCTGTCTGCAGCGACCTGGGTGACATTGAACTGGGCAATCGACGGAATCGTGCCGAACGAGGTCACCGCCTGGATCGACACATTGCTGCCGGCCGGGATCGTGCGGTTCCATTGCAGTCCGGCACCGTTGTCCTGGCAACCGGTGTTGATCGCGCTGTCGAGGGCCGCGTTGCCGATCTGGCTCCAGACGTTGCTGTAAGCCGTGGCGCTGAAGGCATCGGCCGGCGTTTGCGGAATCAGCAGAATGAAGTACAGCGGTGTCTCGCCGCAGTCGCTGCCACCCGGAGAGCCGGAGTTCGGCTCGCGATACGGGATACCACTATCGCTGTTGGCCAGATAGATATCGGCGGCCAGGAAGATGCGCACGGTCTGACTGGCCGTACCGTTGTTGGCGACGGTCAGCAGCTTGGTGAAGTAGTTCTGGCCGTTGACGTAGCTGACCCGCATGGTTTCGCGCATGCCGCTGTCGCCGAGATCGTTGACCGTGGTCACCAGGTAGGGATCGGTGGTGGTGCCGCTGCCACTGACCGGGCTGATCGAAACCGGCGTGTAACCGGTATAGGTTCCGAGGCTGTTGGTGGCGCTGCCGTCGACGTGCTCGTTGAAGCGCGGCGCATAGAGCGTGGTGCCGTCGTCGACGAACCAGCCCATGTCGGCCGGGCCCGATGAATCGCTCGGAAAGATCTGGCCGATACCGGGGTTGTCGGCATTGAGAATCTGGAACGAGGTATCGGAGCCGATCCTGATCGTCAGCGGCGTGCCGCTGATGGTGGCCATGGTCGGTGCGGCGTTCGCTTCGACGCCGGTCGGGTCGCTGCTAGCCTGCCCTTTCCGGGCATGGGTGGGAACCGAGGTGTTGATGGCCAGTGCAGCTCCCAGCGGTACCACGCAGGCCAGCAAAGCCTGCCAGAACCTGTAGCGTTTCATTGGAATTCTCCTGTTGTCCCCGAGGTACCTGGCGGACCACGAGATCCGTCAGGCGATGCTCTTCGTTGCGCGCAATCAAGCTCGAACGGCGGTGATCTAGTTCGGGCAGGGCCCGAGATATTTGCCGGTCGAGTTCATGGTCATGTCCATCGGCTGGCCGTGGGCCGTGCCGTGCATGTGGAACTGGCTGGTCATGGCATCGCCGCTGTAGGTGGCCTTGCCTTCGCCATCCATCACGCCGCCGTCCTTGCCCGTACAGTGCGTCGCCCACTCGAAGGTGTCGCCGTGGAATTTCTTTTGGGTCATCTCGCAGTCAAGATCCGAGCGGCTGTTGGCCGGGGCTGCCTGGTCCTTCTTCAGGCATTGCTTGGCGGTAAAGCCGCTACCGCCGACACCCGGTAACTTCACTCCAGGCGGCAGCTTCACGCCGGATGGCAGCTCCGGCATCTGGGGCATGCCGGGCATGTCCATCTTGGTGGTGATTTCCCACTGGCCTTCCTTGAAGCCCTCGGCATGGGCGGCAGTGAAGGCGAGAACGGCCGCCAGGAATACGAGTTTGCGAGGCATGAGCGGACTCCGCGGCAAGGGTCGACGCCGGACGGCGCTCGAGACCGGTGCAGCGTTGCTGATGGCAGGTAACGGATCGGTAACGGATCAGCGCCCGTTCGATCCTTGCTTCGATAAATTCATACCAGTGGCTGCGCAATCCTTGCGCTGCGTCACGCTAAAGGCCTCGCAGCTGCTGCAGGCGCCGTCGTAAGGCCAGCACCGGTGGCGACTCGAAGCCGGACAGCACGCGCGACGCACCATCGAGCTGCGGCCGATCGAGCCAGCACCAGAGATCGCAGCCAACCTGCAGCGGGTTCAGGCTGACGTTGCGGTCCCGCACGGTGATGGCTTCGGCACCGAGCCAGAGCCGCAGCCGGTGGATCGCGGTTTTCAGCGCGGCGGCAGCGCGGTCGCCATCGGCCTCCGGCCACAGCCATTCGCCGAGATCACCCTGACTGGCACCATCGCGCTCGGCGACCAGGATCGCCAGCAACTCGCGCAGCTTCATCGGCGGCTTGGTCCGTTCCGGCTCGCCGTCGAACACCTGTACGCTGAGGCCGTTGAGGGCGGCGATCTGCACCGGCATCGGCCAGCCCGGCACGGCTCGACCCGGCGGCGGCACCCGCTTCTCGCGGATCCACTGCTGGGCAACGGCCGGTTGGATGCCGTGCTCCAGCGCATGCGACAGCACCTCGGCCATCATCGGCGTGCGCCAGCCGCAGGTGCTGTGAAAGCCGCCGAGCTGCTTGACCGTCAGTATCCGCTCGACCTGCTTGCTCAAGGCTTCCCGGTCCTTGCGCGCCAGCGCCAGCTCGGCCCCGGCGCAGAAGGCGATGAAGCTGAAGGTCGGATTGTTCGCGGCCTTGGCCAGCGCCAGCTGCTGGCGATAGGCCCATTCGGCGCCGTCGAGATCGCCGCAGTGCACGCGCGCCGGGGCCAGTGCCGACAGCACGATCACCAGATGGAACGACGAACCCATTGCCTCGGCCATCGGCAAGGCGGCTTCAGCATGGGCGAGTGCCGTGCGGGCATCGCCGCGCGACAGGCAGTACCAGCTGCAGAAGAAGTGATGAACCATCACGTCGAGCCGCTTGTGGGTGCGCTCGGTGCGCGCCAGCCGATCCAGATAGCGCTCGGCGCGCGGCCAGTCGCTCTGCGACAGCGCGCAGAAGATGCCCTGGGTCAGCAGGAGGAAATCGCGGACGTGGATGCCGGCTTCCTCGGCCAGCGCCAGGCCGCGATCGACCTTGTCGTAGCAGCGGGCCGGATCGCCGCATTGCCAGTCGACGATCGCGGCATTGCTCCACCAGATCAACCGCGCCAGCGACGACAGGCCGGTACCGGCTTCGGCCGCCGCGTCGAAGCTGTTGTACAGCGCCCGGCCACCGGGAAAATCGCCGGCCCACCAGAGCTTGTAGATCAACAGCTGGCCGGCGGCGGCGATGCGGCTGTCGGCGTCCGGCGCTTGGTCCAAGGCCTGGCTGGTGGCCAGTGCATAGCGCAGCAGGCGGGGATCTTCGGGGCGGCCGTACATCAGCGCGGTCAGCGCATCGGCGGCAGTGCGGAAGGCCCATTCGCCGGGCGGTGCGCCGAGTTCGGCGATCAGCGCTTCGAGCACATCGACCCGCTCCGCCAGCCCCTGCACCGCCCCCCATTGCACGACATAGCTGCCAACCTCGCCGCACCAGGCGCGGCAGGCCAGGCCGGCATCGCGCTGCGCCGCGAACAACAGGCGGCACTCGGCGAACAGCGGCCGTGCCTGCTCGGGTTCCAGCGGCAGCAGCGCTTCGGCCTGCCACAACAGCAGGCTGGCGCGGACGCTGCCGCCGTCGCTTTCGTCAGGCAGCAGCGCCGCGATCCAGCCGAGGATCTGGCGATGCCGGCCGCGCTCCAGCCAGCCCTGACCGCGATGCGCGAGCAGCGTGACGGCCTCGTCGACATCGCCGGCGGCGACCAGCAAATTCATCGCCGTTTCCGGTGCCTCGGCGGCTATCCATCGCGCCAGCTCGCGCCGGGCGGCAGCCAGTTCGGCTGGCGTATCGGTGGCGTTGTTGATGGCGCGCAGGCCGTCGCGCAACAGGTCGTGCATGCGCCAGGCTGCGGCGGCGCCGTATTCGACGAAGTAACGCCGCCGTCCGAGGTCGTCCAGCAACCGCCCGGTCTGCGGCGCCACACGGCCGGCGATCAGCAGCCGGCGCGGAATTTCCGGCAGTTCCGCCAGCCGCCGGAACGCGGCGCGCTGGTCTGCCGGCATCATCAGCAGCAGTTCGTTGGCGAGGTAGTCGCCGACCAGCGCGGCGGCGCCCGGCGGCGGCGGCACGTCGTCGAGTTCCGACGATTGGGAAAGCGCCATGACGTGCGCCATCCAGCCCTGGGCTTGCTGCAGACGCTCGGTCTGCGCCGGGCTCAAGGCGCGGCCGGCCACCTTCTGGGCGATCTCGCTGGCCTCGTCGAGCGACAGCTTCAGATCATCGAACACCGTCAGCCAGCCGGCGACCTGGCCGCGCGCCAGTTGCGGCGGCGGCGGCCGACGGCTGATCAGCAAGAGATGCAGGCCGTCACCGAGCACTTCCCTCGCAGCATCGAGCATCTCGAAGAACAGGCCGGTTTCGCCGATGCGGTGGCAGTCGTCGAACACGATGTTGAGCATGCCGGCACTGGCCAGCGTGCCGAAGAAGCGCCGGGAGAAGCTGCGCAGTTCAGGTTGATGGTCTGGCGACCAGGCCGGCAGCCGGGTACGCAGTTCCGGATCGGCCGAATGGCGCAGGGCATCGAAGACGCCGGCGACATCAACGTCCTCCTCGTCGAGCCGATACCAGACCGGCTGTTCGCCGTCGATCTGCGCCTGGTACAGGGTTTGCGCCGCCAGCGAAGTCTTGCCGGCACCCGGCAGCCCGACCATCCAGACCAGCGGTGCATTGCGCATCCGCAGACGCAGCGCATCGATCAGCCTCAGCCGCGTGACCTGGCCGGCGACACCGGGCAGCGCGAGCTTGAAACTCTGGGCCAGATTCTGGACTTGGGTCGAGGTTTCGACGGCAGTTGCTCCGTGGCTGTCGGAGTCTACTAGCGTCTGTCGGTACTGCCTGCGACCTGCAACACGGTCTAGGCCTGCCGCGTCAGCGCCGCCGTCTTCTTCAGGTGGACCAGCAGCAACGAAATCGCCGCCGGTGTGATGCCGGAAATGCGGCCGGCCTGCGCCACCGTTTCCGGCCGATACGCCGCCAGCTTGCTGCGAACTTCGTTGGACAAGCCGCGCACCGCCGCATAGTCGAGATCGACCGGCAAAGGTGCCTGTTCATAGCGCGCCGCGCGGTTGATCTCGACCTGCTGGCGCTCGATGTAGCCGGCGTACTTGACGCGAATTTCGACCTGTTCGGCGACCGCGTCGTCGATGTCCTCGCGCATCAGCCCGAAACGCTTCAGCGCCGCGATGCTGGCTTCCGGCCGGCGCAGCAGGTCGAGTGCCGAAGCGCCGTTGTCGGCCGACGCCGGACCAAAGGCTTCGACCATCGCCGGCGTGCCGAGCTGCGTCGGCTTCAGCCAGTAAGAAGAGAGCCGCGCGCTTTCGGCGTCGATCGCATCGCGCTTGCGGCTGAACGCTTGCCAACGGGCATCGTCGACCAGATTCATCTCGCGGCCGACTGGCGTCAGCCGCAGATCGGCGTTGTCCTCGCGCAGCAGCAGGCGATGCTCGGCGCGCGAGGTGAACATGCGGTAGGGCTCGGCCGTGCCGCGGGTGATCAGGTCATCGACCAGCACGCCGATGTAGGCCTCATGCCGCGCCGGGCACCACGGCGCTTCCTCGCGTGACTTGCGGGCGGCGTTGATGCCGGCCAGCAGACCCTGCGCCGCCGCTTCTTCGTAACCGGTGGTGCCGTTGATCTGGCCGGCGAAAAACAAGCCGGCGATGAGCTTGGTTTCCAGGCTCATCTGCAGATCGCGCGGATCGAAGTAGTCGTACTCGATCGCGTAACCCGGCCGGGTGATGTGGGCGCGCTCGAAGCCCTTGATCGAGTGCACCAGCGCTTCCTGGATGTCGTACGGCAAGCTCGTGGAGATGCCGTTCGGGTAAACCTCGTGGGTGTTCAGGCCTTCCGGTTCGATGAACACCTGATGCGAAGTCTTGGCCGCGAAGCGATTGACCTTGTCCTCCACACTTGGGCAATAGCGTGGCCCAGTGCCTTCGATGACGCCGGTGAACATCGGGCTGCGATCGAAGCCGCTGCGGATGATCTCGTGGGTGCGCTCGTTGGTATGCGTCATCCAGCACGACACCTGGCGCGGATGCTCGGCCACCGAACCGAGGAACGAGAACACCGGCGTCGGCGTGTCGCCCGGCTGCTCGCTAAGGCCGTCGTAGTTGATCGTCCGGCCATCGATGCGTGGCGGCGTGCCGGTCTTCAGGCGGCCCACGCGCAGCGGCAGTTCGCGCAGACGCGCGGCCAGCGCATTGCTCGGCGCATCGCCCGCGCGGCCGCCCTGATGATTGACCATGCCGACGTGAATCTTGCCGGCGAGGAAAGTGCCGACGGTCAGCACCACGGCGCGCGCGGTGAAGCGCAGGCCGGCGCGGGTGACGACGCCGCGCACCGCTTCGCCTTCAACGATCAGATCATCGACTTCCTGCTGGAACAGCGACAGGTTCGGCTGATTCTCGAGCCGCTCGCGTACCGCGGCGCGGTAGAGCATGCGATCGGCCTGGGCGCGGGTCGCGCGCACCGCCGGGCCTTTCGAAGCATTGAGGATGCGGAACTGGATGCCGGCGCGATCGGCGGCATGCGCCATCGCGCCACCGAGGGCATCGATCTCGCGGACCAGATGGCCCTTGCCGATGCCGCCGATCGCCGGGTTGCAGGACATCTGCCCGAGGGTCTCGATGTTCTGGGTGACCAGCAAGGTGCGGGCGCCACTGCGGGCAGCCGCCAGCGCGGCTTCAGTGCCGGCGTGGCCGCCGCCAATGACGATGACATCGAAATGCTGCTGCGACATGAGACCACCCGAACGAACTGCGCGCCCTGCGCGGGGCGAATTCTACGCCCCGTGTCCGCTCGGGTTCAGAACGGGATGCGCCCGGTCAGCATGTCCTTGAACATCACGAAGTCGCCGGCGAGGCTGTAGAACGGCGCCTTGAAGGTCGCCGGACGGTTCTTCTCGATGAAGAAATGGGCGACCCAGGCGAAGCCGTAGCCGAACAGCGGCATGAACCACAGCGCGGTGTAACGGCCGGTGAGCAGCGCGTAGACGGCCGTCGCGATCACCAGGCTGGTGCCGATGAAGTGAAGCCGTCGGCAGCTGCGGTTCGAGTGCTCGCCGAGGTAGAACGGATAGAACTCGCGGAAGCTCGCGGTGGGTGGATTGGCTGATGCTGCGTCGCTGGTCTTGCTCATTCGCTGCTCTCCTCGCTTGAAAGCGGTCAGGCGGATTTCGCCGCCGCACGCCGGGCGCTGTGCATGCGCCAGGCTTTCTTGTACTCGTCGAACAGGTAGCCGACAAATGCGCCGAACACGCCAAGCTTGAAGTTCGGCTTCAGGCCATCGGCCAGGCGCATCACCTGCAGGTAGTACCAGCCCTGCTGGCCGAAGACGTTGATCAGCCGCAGCATGTGGACCTTGGTGGTCGGCGCGAAGATGCCGGGACCGAGCTGCATGCGCTTCTCGTAGCGCGGCAGCTCGCTGATCGCGCCGCTGAGCAGGCGCTTGGGCAGATCCGGCTCGCCGCACAGCGGCCGGCCAAGGCCGATCAGATCGCAATCGCCACTGGCCAGCGCTTCGTCCATGCCGGCACGGGTGCGGAAACCACCGGTGACCAGCATCGGCATGGTCGCGACCTTGCGGATGGCCGCCGCGTACTCGAGGAAATAGGCCTCGCGCTTGCGCGTGCTGTCCAGCTGTTTGGGGAGCTGCGGCTGCGCTTCGGCCTGATCCGGTGCGCGATAGCCAGCCACATCCTTGGCCTTGCCCTCGTAGCCGAGCAGGCGCGGCTGCTCGTAGCTGCCGCCGGAGACTTCGAGCAGATCGATACCGGCCGCATTCAGCCAATCGACCACCGTCAGGCATTCCTCGTTGCTGAAGCCACCTTTCTGGAAGTCCGCCGAGTTCAGCTTGACGCTGATCGGGAAGTCCGCACCGACCGCCTTGCGCGTCGCCTTGATCGTTTCCAGCAGCATCCGCGCCCGGTTCTCCAGGCTGCCGCCCCAGGCGTCGGTGCGCAGGTTGGTGACGCCGGACAGGAACGACGACAGCAGATAACCGTGCGCACCATGAATCTGCACGCCGGTGAAGCCCGCTTCACGCGCAGTGGCGGCGACGTTGGCATAGCGCTGAATGAAGTCGAGAATCTCAGGCTCGGTGAGCGCGCGCGGCTTCGCGTAGTTGGCCAGCAGCTTCAGCTGCACCGCGCTCGGCGCCAGCGGCTCCATGGTCACGTACATCGGCGACTGCCGGCCGGCATGGCTGATCTGCATCCACAGATGATTGCCGGCGACGGTGCCGGCCTTCGCCCAGGCCTTGAGCCGCTGCATCGTCTCGGCATCCGGCCGCGCCGGGTCGATCGCGACATTGCCCGGCCGCTCCAGCACCCGGCGATCGATCTGCACATTGCCGGTGATCAGCAAGCCCGCGCCGCCTTCGGACCACTGGCGATAGAGCAACTCGTGACGCGAAGTCGGCCGCAGATGTTCATCGGCCACGCCCTCGGTCATCGCGCTCTTGCACAGGCGGTTGGGCAGCACGGCGCCGCAGGGAAGGGTGAGCGTGTCGGCGAGTTGCGGGATGGGCACTTCGAACTCCTGATCAATCGACAATGCTGCGATTTCGGCGGCGGCTGCGAACCGGATCACGAAATCCCGATGCAGCGCGCGAAGACTAGAGGCAAAGTCGGCACTGACGCCACGGCAGGGGAACGTCATGCTCGATCAAGACCAAAAAGCCCAACAAGCAGAAAGCAAGAAACCCAGCGCGGACTGGCAGCGGGTTTATCCGCAGGCGCTGCGCGAACTGGAGCAGACGCGCCAGATCCAGCGCCGTACCAAGGTCAACGCAAGCGGGACTGACGCGCAGAAGATCGAACCGTCTGCGCCCAGCGTCGGTTTCGCACTGTCCGGCGGCGGCATCCGTTCGGCAACGTTCTGCCTCGGCATGTTTCAGGCGCTGGCCAAGCTGCAGCTGATCCGCCGCATCGACTATCTGTCGACGGTCTCCGGCGGCGGTTACTTCGGCAGCTTTCTCGGCCGCTTGTACGCCCGCGACTACGCAAGCCCGGGTGCGGTGGAAACTCTGCTCGATCCATCGCAGGGCACGTTGAAGGTGGAGCGGCAAGACAAGAAACCGCCGGTCACCGTCAATCCGGTGCGCTGGCTGCGCCTCAACGGCCGCTACATGGCGCCGAACGGCGGTGGCGATCTGCTCAGTGCGGGCGCGATCGCGATTCGCAACGCGGTGGCGCTGCATCTGGTGTTCGCCAGCAGCTTGCTGCTGGCCCTGTTGCTGCTGCAATTGCCGGTGATCGCGCTCGAACGATGCGCCACCATCCAGCCGCTGCTGGCCTTGCTGCCGGGCCTCGGCGTCTGGCTGCAAAACAAGCTGTCGCTGCTCGATCCCAGCCCTTATTTCGATCTGCTGCCGCTGATGCTGGCGTTGCTGGTGATCCCGCCCGGCTGGGCTTACTGGCTGATCGAACGCCGCCAGCGGAACGCCTTCCATCCGTTCTGGGGACTGCTGATCGTGCTCGTGATCGGCGTCGCCGGCCTGCTGTTCGGGCTGTTCCGGCCGGACGTGATCGGCGGCAACGCGCGGGCTTTCTTCACGGCGGTGGTCACCCTGCTGGCGATCGCGCTGCTGACCGTGATTGCCGAATGGCGCGCCTCCCGCTGCCAGGATGGCCACGGCAGCACAGAAAGCGAGAACCTGGAGCAGATCACGCCGGAAGCATTGTTCCAGCTCGCCAGTGCCCGCAGCGCGGTCACGGCATCGCTGGCTCGCGCACTCAAATGGACAGCGGTGGTCGCGGTCATCGCGGTGCTCGATACGCTGGGCCTGAGCCTGTATCGCAGCAGCCACACCGAAGGCGGTTTTCCGTTCGGCTGGATCGCCGCCGTGATCGCCGCGCTGGCGCCGATCGCCACGCGCTTCGGCAGCCTGCGCAGCCTGCTGACCTCGGTCGGCGGCAGCAAATCGGCGTGGCGACTACCGATCAACGCCGTCGTCACCGTGGTGGCCATCGCCGCCTGGGCGATCTTGCTGATCGCGCTGTCCTGGCTCGCGCAGGCAATCGGCCACGGCTTCGAGCCGATCACAGTCGGAACCGCGCGCGACTGGCTGCCGACCTTGATCGGCCTCGCCACGCTGGCCACGTTCACGCTGATGTTCAGCCACACCTGGACCTTCCTGAACCGCTCCGCGCACTCGGCCCTGTATGCCGCACGGCTGACCCGCGCCTACCTCGGCGCTTCGAACCCGGAACGTTTCGAAGCCGGCATGCCGTCGTCGGTCACCGAGCCGCTGATCGATGACGACAGCAGCATCCCGGCCTACACCAAGGGGCTGCTCGCCAACGGCGGGCCGCTGCACCTGATCAACGTCACCGTCAACGAAACCTCCAGCACCGACGGCAAGACCGTGCTGCGCGATCGCAAGGGCATCGGCATGGCAGTGGGGCCGTTCGGACTGTCGGCCGGCGCCCAGCATCACGCAGTCCATTTGCAGACCGTGGATGCCGCCGCCGCACACCCCCACTGGGTCGCGAATCTTTCGCCATTGCGGCAAACCCCGAACGCCTATTCGATGTTCGCCAGCCCCTGCGAACCGCAGGCACCGGTCACGCCGGAGCGCATGTCGCTCGGGCAGTGGATCGGCATTTCCGGCGCCGCGTTCTCGACCGGGCTCGGCAGCAACACCGCACTCGGCATGAGCCTGCTGTTCGCGTTCGCCAACGTCCGTCTCGGCTACTGGTGGGACAGCGGCCGGAAGATGAAGCGGAAGCTCGACATCAACGGCCTGTTCAATCTGCTGCTGCCGGTGCAGGGTCATCTGATCGACGAGATCACTGCCAGTTTTCGCGGCCCGGAGCGCCGCCACTGGTATCTGTCCGACGGCGGCCACTTCGAGAACATGGCCGCCTACGAATTGATCCGCCGCCGGCTGCCGCTGATCGTCATCATCGATGCCGAGGCCGATCCGGACTATCGCTTCGAAGGCCTCGCAAACCTGGTCCGCAAGGCACGAATGGATTTCGGCGCCACCATCGAGGTGCTCGATGACTCGGCGCTCGACACACTGGTGAACAAGTCCATTCGGCCACTGTTCGGCAACTTGGACGAGCTACGCCCGCAACCGCCAGACAAGTTTTCGAAGACCCGTGCCGTACTCGCCGAAGTCCGCTACGACGACGATCCGACCTGCCGCTCGCTGATTGTCTACATCAAGCCGACGATGACCGCCGGCGACCCGACCGATGTCCGCGAGTACCACGCCCGCAACGACAGCTTTCCGCAGCAGACCACCGCCGACCAGTTCTTCGACGAGGCGCAGTGGGAGAGCTATCGCAAGCTCGGCGAAGTGATCGGCAGCCAGGTGTTCGCCGCGGTCAGCATTGCCGACGACGACCCCCATTTCGTGCCGGCGCGCCTGCGACCAACCTCGTTCGCGGAAATCGACGCCTGGGCAGTCAAACAGGCCAAGCGGCAGGTCACCAAGTAGAGCCGATGCTCAGCGCTGGCAACCCGGGCACCAGCAACTCGCCCGGTTGCCCAGCCGCAGTCCCTTGATCGTGGTGCCGCACTTCCGGCAAGCGAGACCCTCGCGGCCGTAGACGTACAGGTCCTGCTGGAAGTAGCCGGAGGCACCATCGGCACCGGCGAAGTCGCGCAGCGTCGTGCCACCCTGAAGGATCGCTTCGCTCAGCACCGCGCGAATTTCGGCGGCTAGGCGTGCGTACTCGGCACGGGTGACCCGGCCGGCGGCGCGCGTCGGGCGCATGCCGGCCCGGAACAACGATTCCGCCGCATAGATGTTGCCGGCACCAACCACCACCTGGCCGTCCATGACGAAGCTTTTCACCGCTACCTTCTTGCCGCGCGAACGCTGGTACAGGTAGTCGCCGCTGAAGGCTTCCGAGAACGGCTCGGGACCCAGGGTATCGATCAGCACATGGCCAATCTCGGCTTTCGGCCAGGGCAGCACGGCACCGAAGCGGCGCGGATCGTGATAGCGCAGCAGCCGGCCGTCATCTAGCACCAGATCGACGTGGTCGTGCTTCTTCAACGGATGGCCCGTTTCGAGCACCAGCACCCGGCCGGTCATGCCCAGGTGGACGATGATCCGGTCACCGCCAACGAGTGCGAACACCAGATACTTGCCGCGCCGCGTGACGCCCTCGATCCGCTGCCCCAGCGCATACACCGCGAAATCCGCCGGCACCGGCCAACGCATCCGCGGCTCGCGAACCACGACCTCGGTGATGCGGCGGCCGACGACATACGGCTCGACGCCGCGGCGGACGGTTTCTACTTCGGGGAGTTCGGGCATGGGGGAAGCTTACGGCGTCTGCTGAAGCGTCTGACTAAAGCCTGCCCGACCAGTAACTCGGCCGCCGCCGATGCGCGGCAACGACCAGCACCTCGACGTCCGCACCTGCCTGCCGATACAGGATGTTGTAGGGGAAACCTGGCACTCGATAGCGCCGAATATCAGGAGGAAACTCAACACGATGACGCTGCGGCGCCTCGCAGACCTTGACCATCGCCGCATCAAAGGCCGAGAGATAACGTGCACCGAGTCCTGACTGACGAGCCTCGTAATAGGCCACGTGTTCTAGGTGCTCGACGCGCGCTACCTCATTGAAGAAGTAACTCACTTGAGGAGTGCTTGAGCCTCAAGACGCACGACATCCGCAGGAATGCGCTTGCCGATCCCCTGATCCATTTCGGCAGCCCGGCGCGCTGCTTCCTGAAACCAGAGCTGCTCCGTTTCAGCCTCCGACAAAGCATCAAGACTGGACAGAAGCTCCTCCGCCAGTTCGGCTCGCTCTTGAACCGAGAGGGATAAGGCTTCGCGACGGATGGTTTCGATGTTCATAGGGCAAAGATTAGCACCGGCGGTTGGTACGCTCTAACCATTTCAGAAAAGCGCTGAATGAGCTTGCCCGCTGTAGCTCTGCAGAAGGCGGGATGCGCCTTCGGCTTTCCCGCCCTTGTGGCTCTTCAGCTGACTGCGTACTCAAAGTAACTTGGAGCCTTGGTTCTCCGCTCGAGCCTGATTAGCTTCACCTGGCCGAGATAGTAGAAGTCCATGTGGTGACGCATGCGGTGGAATAAATGGATTTCGTCCCCAGTCGTTTCCGCCGCCGAGATTCGATCTTCTGCGAAGTGGTCATCTGGACCCTCTGTCTTCAGCACGTTCCCTGCGAGGTGATCGGCATATTGCCGGGATGAGCTTTGCTTCTCTTCGGTTATGAAGATGACAATCTTGTTATCACCTTGTGGAGTCACGATTCCCCGGGCAATAGCGTGGAAACTCTTGTAGCCCCACATCGTGGCCAGATCATTACGCGAGTACGCGGTGCCTGGTTTTATAGATTTGAAATTGACGGGCACTGGGACTCCTGGAGTTTGTAAGGCCTAACAAGTCCAATGGGGAAATAGCCGAAAGGCGTATTCCGCCTTCCGTGTGCAATGTATATCGAGGCGCAACCATTCTGGCTACGTCACATCAGGGTGCAGCCGTCGCGGCAGGCGCTGTTGCCAGCTTCAACAAGCCCTCAGCAAACCCCGGATCCAGCTGATAACTCAACGGCAGATCAAGCCGCTGCAGATAGCGGCCACCCGCCTTGTCGATCAAGGCGTAGCGGTACTCGCTGCCATCGGCGAGCCCGATGCGGACATCGGCTTTCGCCGCGGCGCTGCCTTCCACCAGCGGCGGCAAGGTGGCGATCGCCCGTGCGCTGCGCCAGCCGTCGGCGAAGGCTTGCAGCGCGGGCGAGGTCGCGGCTTCGGTGGTCGGTGTTGAGGTCCAGCCGGGGCCGACCTGGCTTTTCGAGACGATCAGTCCCGGCACTTCGATGCGGGTGATGTCCGCCTCGAACGGCAGCAGCGCCTTGTTGGCGAGATCGGTGAATTCGCCGTCGACCAGCTCGGGCGGGAAGTCATTGATCAAGCGGATGTGCGCATCCGGCTTGCCGGGATTCACTTCGACGTAACGGCTCTGCTTCAGCGGTTCGATGTCACCGATGGCGAGCACGGTGCCGTCGAGTTCGATAGTGCTGCGCGGCGGATCGAGGCCGAGCTTGGCGCGCTCGATCTTGCTGGCGTCGATATCGCCATGGGTTTCGGCGCCGAGCAGTTCGGTGATGGTGCCGATCTCGACCAGATCAGCCGGCAGCTTCACTGGCGCGGTCAGCTGCCAGCCGATCGCGGTCTTTTCGAGCTGGATGTCCGGGCTGCCAGCGTTGTGCAGAACGATGCGGCGCACGGCATTGCCATCGATGGCGGTCAGCGGCGGCTTCGGGGCGATCGCGGCGGACAGCTTCGCTTCCTGCTTCGTCTGGTCGACGACGACGAGACTGGCGAGGCCGACGGCAGTGACCGCCAGCAGCAGGTTGACGGTAGCGGTTTTCATGGCGGGTTTCCGGGGGTCACTGGCGGCGGCGAATCAGCCAGCGGCCGATGCCGAAGCCGAGCAGCAACAGCGGAATGATCGCGGTGAAGCCGGCGCCGGCCAGCCAGAACGCCCAGGGCGGCAGGTTCAGGGCGATGTCCGGGGCGCGCGGCACGTCGACGTCGATCAGGGCATCGCGCGACGACAGCCATTGCAGCAGAGCGACCGCGAGGGCCTTGTTGCCGTCGCGCTCCAGCATCAGATCGGACAGGAAATCGCCGTCGCCGAACACGGCGACGCGCTGGTTCCGCTTGGCCTGCTCGCCAGCGGCCGGCAGCTCGCGGCTCATGCTCAGGCCGATGGTCAGCGGGCCGCGGCGGTCGACGTCCTTGTCGAAGGCCACCTCGCCGTCGATGCTGCCGGTCTCCAGCCAGGCGTCGGCCTGGGTCTCGATGATCGGCGCGTAGCGCCAGCCGGCAGCCTTCGGCAACTCGGCTGTGTCGAATTCGAGCGCGCGTGCCAGCGGGAACGAGGTGATCTTCGCGAACTGCCCGGCGGAGGTTCCGGTGATCGGGTTCGGCGGATAGCTGGCGGTCAGGAACACGGCCGGGCTCGGCGAGCCGACGGCGGTGTAGTTGGCGAAGATCACCGTGCCATCGAGCCAATGGATGCCCAGCGCTTGCGCGAGTGGGGCGAGGCCGGCGGGGTAGTCCGGATCGGTCAGCCACAACAGGTTGCCGCCGCGTTCGACGTAAGCGCGGATGGTCGCGATTTCGCCGTCGAGCAAGGCTTGTGTCGAGCTGGCGATGACCAGCGCCGAGGTGTTGTCGGGAATCTTCGGCGTGGTCAACAGGTTCAGCGGCAGCACTTTCAGGCCTTTTTCGCCGAGCGCTTCGGCGAGTAGCGTGAGGTCGTACTGGGTAGCACCTGGCCCCGGCATGATCGAGCGTTCGCCGTGGCCCTGCAGGAACAGCACGTAGCGCTCGCCGGCATCGGCAAGGCGCTGCAGGCTGGCGGCGATTTCGGCTTCGCCGAGTTGCTCCAGCGTCTCGTGGCGACCCTGGTATTCGAGCACCGCAACACCCGGCCTACTGATCTTGTAGCTGCGCGCCTTGATCGGCTCGGCACCGGGATCGATGAACTCCAGCGACAGGTTCTTTTTCACCCGCTGATAGCGCGCCACCAGCGCCTGCACTTCGCCGCGGGATTCGCTGTTCGGGTAATCGAAGACCAGCACGCGGATCGCATCCGGCATCGCCGCCAGCTGGCGGCGGCTGCCTTCGGTCAGCGTGTTGCGATTGCCATAGGTCCAGTCGACCTCGATCTTGTAGCGCGTCGACACCATGGCGGCGAACAGCACCACGAGCACGATCAGCACCGTGTTCAGGCGGCGCTGGAAACGGCGGCTTGCGAGCGTCTTCATGAGCTTCATCCGTTGCGCTCGCTGTCGAGCTGCAGCACGGCCAGCCACAGGAACAGGACCGTGAACAGCAGGTAATAGACGATGTCGACCGAGGAAAAGATGCCGCGCCGCAGGTTCTCGAAGTGGCCGACGATCGCCAGATAGCCGAGCAACTTGCCGATCCAGCCTGGCTGCGAACTCAGCACCTGCATCAACCACAGCATCAGCAGCAGGCCGAAGCTGGCGACGGCCGCAATCGTCGGTTCACGGGTGAGGGTGGAGACGTACAGGCCGGCGGCGCCGAGCGCCATCATCATCAGGCTCAAGCCCAGCAGCCCGGCGGCGATACGGCCGAGATCGAGGTTCGAGCCGACCAGCAGCATCAGCGGCATCGCCGCCAGCAGCAGGGTCGCGGCGGCGATAAATGAAAATAGCCCGAGAAACTTGCCGAGCACGATCTCGATCAGCGACACCGGCGATGCCAGCAGCAAGGTCAGGCTGCCGTTCTTCCGTTCCTCGGCGAACAGCCGCATGGTCAGCAGCGGCATCACCAGCAGCAGGACCAGGGTGGCGAACGAGTACAGGCCGCCGCCGATGTAGTCGGACAGTCCAACCGAGGATTCCGGCCCGCGCGGGTTCTGCGCGTAATCGAGGATCAGCAGCAGGAAGACCACGCCGAGAATGCTCTGCAGCACGGCGAGCACGGTCCACGCGAGTGGCGAGACGAAGATGCGCCGCGCCTCGGCGCGGGCAATGGTCAGTACGAGCGACATCAGGCGGCTTCCTGCAGGGCGTGAGCATCGCCCGTGCTCAGTTCGACGAAGATTTCTTCCAGGGTCCGCCGTTCGGCATGCAGCTCGATCAGGCCCCAGCCGTGGGTGGCGGCCGCTTCGGCGATCGCAGCGCGCGGATCATCGCCTGCGTTGTCGACCGTGATGCGAATCTGGCTGCCGGTCAGGGTTTCGATCTCGCCGACACCGGGCAAGCTCAGCAACACATCGAAGGCCGGCATCCGCAGGAAGCCGGCGATGATCGTCCTGAAGCCTTCGCTGCCTGCCGTGGCAAGCGGCTCGGCGTACACCAGACGGCCGCGGTGAATGATCATCACCCGAGCGCAGACCGCCTGAATCTCCGGAAGGATGTGGCTGGACAGGATCACGCCATGCTCCTGGCCCAGCGTCTTGATCAGGCGACGGATTTCCAGGATCTGGATCGGGTCGAGGCCGACCGTGGGCTCATCGAGGATCACCACCGCCGGGCGATGGATGATCGCCTGGGCGATGCCGACCCGCTGCTGATAGCCCTTCGACAGATTACCGATCAACCGCCGCGACACTTCGCTCAAGCCGCAGGACTGCTTCGCCCGCTGCAGGGCCGCTGCACGTTCGCTGCGGCGCAGGCCATGCAGGCTGGCGCAGTAGCGCAGGTATTCGTCGACGGTCAGCTCCGGATAGACCGGCGGCAGCTCGGGCAGATAGCCCAGGCTCTGCTTGGCGCGTTTCGGATCATCGGCCAGCGACACGCCGTTGATCATCACCGTGCCGGCACTGGGCGCAAGCACGCCGGCGAGCATCTTCATGGTCGTCGACTTGCCAGCGCCGTTCGGGCCGAGCAGGCCGAGGATTTCGCCCTTGCGCAGTGACAGGCTGATGTCGTTGGCGGCGACGTGGCTGCCGTAACGACGGCTCAGGCCGCGTGCTTCGATCAGGAATTCGTGGGCCATGTTTACGGAGTGGTTGGACAGGACACGGTTCTACGGCGAGCGATAGAAATCCGGCTCGCCCGGCGGCCGCCGACGATAGCGCTTGTAGCTCCACCAATACTGCTCCGGGAATGCCCGCACGCAGGTTTCGACCGCGGTGTTCATCACTGCCGGGCCCGTTGCTGGATCGGCGATGTCGGCGGGCGCCGGCCACAGATGGAAGCGGAAGCCGCGCGCCCCGGGCAGACGCTCGGCGACGATCAGCAGCACCGGCGCACGGCTGCGGGCGGCAAGCTTGGTGACCAGATCCATGGTGTTGGCCGGAATGCCGAACATCGGCGTGAACACGGTGCCGGACGATTCCGGCGGATCGTGATCGGGCAGGATGCCGACCATCTCGCCGCGCTTCAGCGCCGCGAGTAGCGCCTTGACACCGGCGCCAGTGGTCGGCACCGGCGTCACCGGCGCGCCACGCGCACGGCCTTCGCGGATCAACGCATCGGCAGCACCCTTCTGCGGCTTGTAGAGCACGGTGATCGGCGCGGCCTGCGCGCAGAAGAAACTGGCCAGCTCCCAGGCGCCCTGATGCGGCGTCAGCAGGATCACGCCTTTGCCTTGTGCTTGGGCGGCGCGGATCGTCGCCAGCGCCGCCGGATCGGCCAGCCAGCGGCGGCGGCGACCGAGCGGCCCGAACCAGATGGCCGGCGCCTCACACACCGCTTTCGCGCTTGCGATCAGGCTGGCGCGGGCGATGCGGCCACGGGCTGCGTCATCGAGCTCCGGCAGGCAACGGGCCAGATGCAGCTCGGTGATCCGCCGGAGTCCGTTCGGCAACCACCACAGCAGCCGGCCCAGCACGCTGCCGAGCAGGTGCAGCACGGCCAGCGGCAGATAGCCGAGCAGGAGGAACAGCGCGCGAAGTACAGTCTGCATCCCGCCATTATTGCCCGACCGCCTCTCCACGCTCTCGATGATCGGACTCCTGCAACGCGTACGCCGCGCCAGCGTCGAGATCGACGGCCGGACGATGGCGCGCATCGAACGCGGCCTGCTGGTGCTGATCGGCATCGAACGCGACGACACCGCCGCCCGTGGCACGCGCCTGCTCGAACGCCTGCTGAGCTATCGCGTGTTCGAGGACGACACCGGCCGGATGAACAAGAGCCTGCGCGATCTCGGCGCCGAACGCGGTGGCCTGCTGCTGGTCTCGCAGTTCACCCTGGCGGCGGATACCCGCTCCGGCACCCGCGCCAGCTTCACACCGGCCGCAGCTCCGGACGAAGCCCGGGCGCTGTACACCGGTCTGGTCAGCGAAGCCCAGAAAATCTGGCCCGGCACCGGCAGCGGCGTATTCGGGGCGGACATGCAGATCAGCCTGGTCAACGATGGGCCGGTGACGTTCTGGCTGGAAGCCTGAAGCGCAACCTCAAGGAGCACACGGATGAACGACAAGCCCGAGCACGATGACGACGATCAGGCCAGCGCCGACGAGCAGGGCCGCACCCCTGTCGATCCCGAGCAACTCGCCTTCCTGACCCGTCACATGGGCCGAGTGATCGGCAACGACGAGTGGGGTGCCGCGCTCGGTCGGCCGAAGGACAAGCCGCCGGGCGGCAGCTGATGGGCGATCCCGGCTTTCGACAAGCCGGCTATCGCTACCGCATCATTCGGTCTCGCCGTTTGCCCAAGTGTTCCGTATGTCTGCCGTAAGCCTTTCCGACCTTGTCGCCGAATCCCCATCGGCCATGACTCCCATTGCGCCGCCGATCGATCGCGATCCGCGCCAGCGCCTGGAGCGCAACAAGCTGGTCAAGCGCCTGCGCCGGCAGATGGGCCAGGCGATCATGGATTACCAGATGATCCGTGACGGCGATCGGGTGATGGTCTGCCTGTCCGGCGGCAAGGACAGCTACACGATGCTCGACGTGCTGCTGATGCTGCGCGATGCGGCACCGGTGAAGTTCGAGATCATCGCGGTCAATCTCGACCAGAAGCAGCCGGGCTTCCCGGAACACGTGCTGCCGGAATACCTGGAAGCGCGTGGCGTGCCGTTCCACATCATCGAGCAGGACACCTATTCGGTGGTCAAGCGCGTGGTGCCGGAAGGCAAGACCATGTGCGGCCTGTGCTCGCGGCTGCGGCGTGGCGCGTTGTATTCGTGGGCGGAGGCGAACGGTTACAACAAGATCGCGCTCGGTCATCACCGCGACGACATCGTCGCCACCTTCTTCCTGAACCTGTTCTTCAACGCCAAGCTGGCAGCGATGCCGCCGAAGCTGAAGAGCGACAACGGCAAGCACATCGTCATCCGGCCACTGGCCTATGTGCGCGAGGCGGACATCATCGAATACGCGCGCATCGCCCAGTACCCGATCATCCCCTGCACCCTGTGCGGCTCGCAGGATCAGCTGCAGCGGGTGCAGGTGCGCAAGCTGATGAGCGACTGGGAAAAGACCCATCCAGGCCGCATCGAGCACATCTTCGCGGCGTTGCAGAACGTGGCGCCCTCCCAGCTCGCCGATGCGAAGACCTTCGATTTCGCCGGCCTGGATGGCGGTCTCGATGGGGCTGCGCTCGGCAACTGGCTGAAATCGGACAGCAGCACGGCCACCGAAGCTGATGATGCTGCTTGAGCCGCGGTATCGCGGCCGCGTGGTGAACGCTGCGCGCGGCTTGCTGCTGGGGCTGTGCGCGCTACTCGCCAGCACGGCAGCCCGCGCCGCGTCCGATGCACCGTTCCTGTGGCAGGTGAAGGGCGCGAAAGCCACCCACTACCTGCTCGGCTCGGTGCATCTGCTGCCGAGTGCGGCGGGGCGCCTGCCGACGGGCATCGTCCAGGCCTATCGCTCGGCCGATGCGCTGGTCTTCGAGTCCGATATCGACGCCTTGCAGGGCCGCAAGCTCAGCGCGCAGCTGCTGGAAGCGGCAACAGCGCCGAACGGCATCGCCGCCGAAGTCGATGTCGGCACCCTGCGCCGGCTGCGCCAGCGGATGCGCACTTTGCGCATGCCGACGGCGCAATGCGAAACCTATCGGCCCTGGTTCTGCGCGCTGTCGCTGGAGCTGTACGCCTACCAGCGCGCCGGTTTCAGCGGCGAGTACGGCCTCGACCGCCGCCTGCACGATGCCGCACTGGCCGATGGCCGGAGCATGGCCTGGTTCGAGGCACCCGAGCGTCATATCGCCCTGTTCACCGACATGGCCAAGCCGCTGTCGACGCAGTTCCTTGATGCCGCGCTGGCCGAAAACGGCCTGAAGGCCGAGGAGCCGGTCGAGATGTATCGCGCCTGGCGCGACAACGACAGCAGCGGCATCGAAGCGCTGATCGCCGAGATGAAGCATGACTATCCGGCGGTCTACGAACATCTGCTGGCCGGCCGCAACCGCGCCTGGCTACCGGAGCTGAAGCGCCGGCTGAAATTGCCGGAGCGGCAGCTGATCGTCGTCGGCGCAGCGCACTGGCTAGGGCCGGATGGCCTGCTCGCCAGCCTGACCGCCGCCGGTTATCAGGTGCGCCCGTATCTGGCGATCGACATCGATCAGAAAGCAGGCCTTGAGCTCGATGCCGTCGTCGCGCGCCGCTAGTCACTGGCTGCTGCGCGGCTGGCTGGCGGGCCTCGTGCTGCTGGCCGCTGCCGCACCGGCGCGCGCCGGTGTCGACGTGCGCGTGCGCGGCCTCGGGCCGGACGAGCGCAACAACGCCTACGCGAAGCTGTCGATCCTCGAATACGCCAAACGCATCGACGCCAACAAGGGGGAATACGACAGCAGCGACGTCGAGCGCCTGTTCAAACAGGGCGAGCGGGAACTCCTCGGTTCTCTGCAGCCGTTCGGCTGGTACAACGCCAAGGTGACGGCCAAGCTCGAAGGCGCGAAGCCGGACTGGGTCGTCGAATACCAGGTCGATGCCGGGCCGGAGACGGCGATCTCGCTGATCGATTTCCAGGTCATCGGCGATGGTGCCGAGGACGAAGCCTTGAAGCTGATCAAGAACCGGCCACGGCCGCTGAAGCTCGGCGAGCGAATCAAGCACGAGGAATACGAGACGCTGAAGACGCGCATCGTGCAGACCGCGTACAGCCTGGGCCTGCTCGACGCCAAGCTGACCCGGCGCGAGCTGAAGATCGACGTGCCGAACAACAGCGCCGAAATCCTGCTGACGCTCGACAGTGGCCGCCGCTACCAGTTCGGCGAGATCAGCATCGAGCAGGAAGGCGGCCTGGCACTGCGCGAGGCTTTCCTGCGCAACTACCTGACCTTCGAACCCGGCGAAAACTACGATCCGGCGAAGGTGCTCAGCACCCAGTTCGCGTTCAGCGATCTCGACTACTTCCAGACCGTCGACATCGAAGGGCTGAAGGACAAGGCCGACGAAGACGGCCGCATCCCGATGGTGATCAACACCACCGAACGCGCGCCGCGCAGCTATCGCTACGGCCTCGGCTACGGCACCGACAGCGGCCCGCGGGCTTCGGTGGGCGCTGATTTCCGCCGCCTCAACAGCCTCGGCCACAAGCTGCGTACCGATCTCCGCGTGTCGCCGCGCATCTCTACCGCAGTGGCCGAATACCGTGTGCCATTCGGCCATCTGCCCAGCGATTCGGTCAGCTTCACCACCCAGGCGCTGACCCAGGATTTCAGCGACATCAAGGAAACCCTGTATCGGGTCGGCACCAGCTACAACCGGCGTGGCAAGACCTGGCAACGGCGCGTCTATCTCGAATACACCTTCGACGAATATTCGATCAAGGAAAGCCCGCGTCAGCGCTCCAAGCTGCTGGTGCCCGGCATTTCGCTCGACCACACCGAGGGCGATGATCCGATCTTCCCGAGACGCGGCTGGTACGCGTTCACCGATCTCCACGGCGGCTCGGACCTGTTGCTGTCCGACACCAATTTCGTGCAGGGCTCGATCAAGCTGCGCGGGGTGCTCGATCTCGCCCGCAGGCTGTTCCTGCGAGTCCGCGTCGATCAGGGCGCGACCTGGGTCGGCAGCTTCAACAACCTGCCGCCGTCGCAGCGCTTCTTCGCCGGTGGTGATGGCAGCGTGCGCGGCTACTCGTACCAGTCGCTCGGCCCGCGAGACGCCAACGGCCGGGTGATCGGCGGCCGCTATCTGACCACCGCGAGTGCCGAACTGGACTGGTACTTCCTGCAGGAATACGGCGTGGCCGCGTTCGTCGATGCCGGCGACGCCAACGACAAGCCGCTGGTCGACCCGAGCGTCGGCGCCGGCCTCGGCTTCCGCTATCGCGCGCCGTTCGGTGCCTTCGCGCTCGATCTCGCCCATCCCTTCGATCCGGGTTCGGCGCCGGTGCGGCTGCACCTCGGCGTGCAGGTGGGCCTGTGAGCACGACCACGCCAGACAGCGCCATGGAAAGCCCGCCGCCGCGGCCGCCATCGCGCTCACCTGTGCGCTGGGGGCGCTGGCTGTTCGCCGCGCTGAGCGTGCCGGTGCTGCTGCTGATCGCCGCGCTGATCTTCGTCATCGGCAGCGAACGCGGCCTGCGTTTCGGCCTGGCGCAGCTCAGCAGCCTGAGCGGCGGCATGATCACCGTCGGCCGCGCCAATGGCCGGCTGCTCGACAACGTCGAGCTGCATGACTTCCGCTACACGAGCAGCAGCGGCCTGCTGGTCACCATCGGCCGGCTGAAACTGCGCCACCAGCCGGGCAGCCTGCTGCGCGGCCGTCTGCATGCGGAGCTGATCGAGATCGACGCGCTGGCGGTGACGCCAGGCCGGCCGGCCGAGCCGGTACCAGCGCCGACGCCGACCCGGCTCCCGGCACAGTTGCCGGTCGATGTGGTCATCGACAGCGCGAGCCTGACCGGCTTCGTGCTGCACGCCTCGGCCGATGCGCCAGCCGGCAGCCCTGACGTCATGGTGATCGACAGCACCCGTCTGATCGCCAGCTGGCTCGGCAGCCAGCTCAGCATCACCACGCTTACGACCAGCGGCCTGCCGATCACCGGCCCGCTGCAGGCGAAGGCCGAAGCGCAGATGGGCGCCGAGCAGATCGATTTCCAGCAGCTCACCGTGACCGGCGACGATCCGGCGGCGGACGGCTACCGCCTGCACGCCAAGGGCCGTTATGGCCTGAACGCGGTGGCCAGCGCGCTGAAGCTGGAGTGGACCGGCCTGCACTGGCCGCTGGTGCTCGAAGACCAGCAGCCTCCGATGGTCAGCGACCTGATCGGCGCCGCGACTTTCGACGGCAGCCTCGACGACTACCGCTACACCCTGGCGACCAGCGCGACGATGCAGGCGTTCTCGGCGAAGCTCGCCACTGGCGGCAGCGGCAGCCTGGTCAGCGCCAAGATCGACTCGCTGACGCTCGACGCCCTGCCGGTGGCACTCGCGGCGAAAGACAACAAGCGCAAGGCCGCGCCGCAACCCGGTTCGATCAAGGCCAGCGGCGAAGTGCGCTGGTCGCCGGCGCTGTCGGCGGAGATCGTCGCCCGCTTCGAGCATGTCGATCCCTCGTGGTTCGTCGCCGATTTTCCGGGTGATCTGAACGGCCGGATCACCACCACCACCAAGATGATCGGCGAGGAACCGCAGATCGCTTTCGATGGCCGCTTCGAGAATTCCTCGCTGCGCGGCCAGCCGTTCAGCCTCGATGCCAACGGGCTCACCGATACCCGTGAAGCCCAGCTCGAAGCGCTGAAGCTGGTCGCTGGCAAGGGCAAGGTCGAAGCCAGCGGCAAGGTCCGCTGGGCACCGGAACTGAAGCTGAACTTCCAGGCGCTGATCAGCCATCTCGATCCCGGCCTGATCGCACCCGACTGGCCGGGCGACATCAACGGCAAGGTGCTGATCGCCACCGACGATGCCAGCGCAGCGCCGCTGCGCTTCGACGCGCTGATCGATCAGTCCCGCCTGCGCAAGTATCCGCTGAAGCTCGCCGCCGTCGGCAGCGCGCTGATTGCTCCGGAAAATACGCTGGTCACGCTCGACACCGTGCAGCTGGAAACCGGCGGCACCAAGTTGAATCTGTCCGGCCAGCCAACGCCGCCGTTCGCGCTGCGCGGCAGCTTCAACAGCCCGGATCTGGCCGCGCTGCTGCCCGAGCTGCGCGGCCGCGCCGCGTTCGATTTCGCCCTCGACGGCAGCATCGAGCAGCCGCATCTGGTCTCCAAAGGCGAGCTCGGCAACATCGTGTTCGGCGAGCAGACCGTGCAGCACCTGAACTGGACGGCGGACCTCGATCCGCTGATCCCCACCTCGAACCTGAAAGTGACGCTGCGCGAGGCCAATGTCGGCCTGAAGATCGCCAGCGCCAGCCTGACCGCCACGGGACAGGAGGTCTATCACGGCGTGGTGCTCGAAGCCGCAACCGAGCGCGGCGGCGCCAAGCTCGGTCTGCAGGGCGGTTATGACCGCGTGCGCGGCGAGTGGGGCGGCGAATTGAACCAGCTGTCGCTGGCGCCAGATGGTCTGTCGGCCTGGGCGCTCGACAAGCCGGCCGGCATCCTGGTCGGCGAGAAACGGCGCGCGCTGGAACTGGCCTGCCTGACCGGCACGGACGGACGCGCCTGCTTCAATCTCGAACAGAACGTGCTGGCCGATGGTGCCCGCGTCGGCTGGAACATCGATCGTCTGCTGCTCGCAGCACTGCAGCCGTTCCTCGATCCGAAGATGCGCATCAGCGGCAGCATCGACGGCAGCGGTTCGATCGATTTCACCAGCGGCAATCTGCAGAAGGCGGAGGCGGCGTTGAATCTCCGAGACGCCTCGCTGCAACTGCCGGACGCACCGCTGCTGAAACTGGAGACCGGCAGTGTGCAGGCGCACCAGATCGCGGGTCGGCTCGAAGCGACGGCGGATCTGAAGATGGCCGGCGCGTCGCTGGAAGCGAAACTCGACGCCGCCCCGGGCGATGACTTCAAGGCGCGCGCGCTCGGCGGCAGCATCCGCCTCGAGGTGCCGAGCCTCGCGTTCCTGGAACCGCTGCTGCCGCAGCTCGACAAGCTCGACGGTCGGCTGGCAGGCGATTTCGCCCTGTCCGGCGTGGTTGGCGAACCGCGCCTGGAAGGCGATCTGAAGCTCAGCGACGGCCGCGCCAAGCTGGTCATCGCCGGCATCGACGTCACCGATATCGCGCTGCAACTGCATGCACGGAATCAGGCACCGCTGGCGCTGGAGGGCAGCCTGAATTCAGGCGGCGGCAGCTTGAATATCGCCGGCACGCTGGACCCGTACTCGACGCCGCTGTCCGCCGATTTCACCATCAAGGGCAAGGACGTGCAGGCGATGAACACCGCCGAAGCGCGTGCCTGGATCGACGCTGACCTGCGCCTGATCCGCAATGCCGAAGGCGCCCGTCTGACCGGCGAACTCGGCGTGCCGCGTGCCGACATCACGCCGAAGGGTCTGGGCGGCGACAGCGGTATCGATGCCAGCGAAGATCAGGTTCTGGTCGGCGTCGTGGTGCCGCCGAAGGAAGTGCCGCTGCCAGTGTTCGTCGAACTGCGCCTGACCTTGGGCGACAAGGTGCGCATCGAGGGCTTCGGCCTGAAGACGCGCATCGAAGGCGGTGTGACCGTGTCCCAGCGGCCCGGCTTCGATGCGCTCGGCCGCGGCGAGCTGCGCCTGATCGATGGCCGCTATCAGGCTTACGGCCAGGATCTGAGCATCGAGACCGGGCGGCTGATCTTCAGCGGCGGGCCGGTCAAGACGCCGGCCGTCGATCTCTACGCCACCCGTCAGCCGCGCGAGGACATCAAGGTCGGCGTGCGGGTGCGCGGAACGCTGGCCAAGCCGGAGCTGAGCCTGCAATCGAGCCCGACATTGCCGCGCGAACAGCAGCTGAGCTGGCTGGTGCTCGGCCGTTCGCTGGAAACCAGTTCGTCACAGGATCGCAGCATGGTGTCGAGCGCCGCACTCAGTCTCGGCCTCGGCGGCGGCGACTATCTGGCCGGCCTGCTCGGCAAGAAAGTGGGGCTCGACGAGCTGTCGGTCGGCAGCGCCACCGGCACCAACTCCGAGGTGGCCGCGAACGCCCAGAGCATCAGCGGCTCGCAAAGCACCAGCGGCGCCGATGCCAGTGCCCAGGCTGCCCAGCTGACCCTCGGCAAGTATCTGACGCCGAAACTGTTCGTCAGCTACGGCATCAGCCTGTTCCAGGAGGGCTACACGTTCCGGATGCTGTACACGCTCGGCCGCGGTTTCAAGCTGTCGACCGAAAGCGGCACCGCCAGCGGCGGCGATCTCATCTACACCACCGAACGCGGCTTGCAGAAACCAGCCAGCAACCCGCGGCCCGGTGTCGATGCCGTGCCCAGTGCCGGGCCGGCGCCGGACCCGGAACGCAGCCCGGATGCCGTCAAGCCCAAACCGGTGCTGGAGCGCGAGCCGGAGCCTGCCAAGCCGTAGGGCGGGAAAGCGCCGAGCAATTGCTCGGCCACCGCGCATCCCGCCGACTTCGGTGCAGCTCACCCGCGTCGCCCATCTTTCAGCCGGCATCGAACCCGGCAGCTTGCACCCGCCCTACACCAGCACCTTGGCCAGCCAGGTCGAGATGTCGTCGACTTCCTCGGCGCAGACCGAGTGGCCCATCGGGTATTCGCGCCAGTCGATCTTCAGGCCCCAGCCGCGCAGGCCGTCGCGGCTGCCGGTGCCGAGCGTGAGCGCCAGCACCGGATCGGCGGTGCCGTGGCACATCAGGATCGGCGTCGCCTTGCCGGCTTCGGTCAGCTCTTTCGGCAGCGTGTCGTGCAAGGGCAGATAAGTCGACAGCGCCATGGTGCCGGCCAGTGGTTCGGCGAGTCGGCAGGTGGCGTGCAGCGCGATCGCGCCGCCTTGGGAAAAGCCGGCGATGACGATGCGCTTCGCGGCGATGCCGGCCTTGCGCTGCTCCGCGATCAGCGCCATCAAGGTCGCTGCCGAGGCGCGGATGCCCGCATCGTCCTGCTGATCGCTGCGGGTCAGGCTCTTGATGTCGTACCAGGCGCGCATCCGGGCACCGCCGTTGAGGGTGACCGCGCGCATCGGTGCATGCGGAAAGATGAAGCGGGCCTCGATGCCGGCCGGCAGGCTCAGCTCGGGGACGATCGGCACGAAGTCATGGCCATCGGCACCCAGGCCGTGCAGCCAGATCACCGCGGCGTTGGCGGGCGCTGCCGGTTCCAGCGTGACGGCGGCTTCGGTTTCGGTCTTTTTCACGCGGGAGTTCCTGAAGTTTTCGGTTCGGCCGCGATTGTGTCGGCGCGCAGGGGCCACGGCAACGGCTGCTAAACTCTTGGCCGCTGTTTTGCCATCGCATCATTCGGGGTTCTTCGATGTCTGCTCGCGCGCTGCTCGCCGTTTCGCTGCTTGCCACGCTGGCCCTGAGCCAGGTTCTGGCCGGCTGCGGCCAGACCGGCCCGCTGCATCTGCCGGCCGATGCGCCGGCTGGCGAGGGCTACCTGATCGGCAGCAATCCGAACGTCAAGAAGAAAGCCGACGCCAAGCCCGCTGCCGCTCCCCCGGCCGCCGCAACGCCTGCCGCCGCTCCAGCCGAAGCACCCGCCTCGACCACACCCTGATCGCGTCATCCATGGACTCATTCGAATACCGCGACGGCGCGCTGTGCGCCGAAGCCGTGCCGCTGTCGGCGATCGCCGCCGCTCATGGCACGCCGACCTACGTCTATTCCCGCGCCGCGCTGGAACGCCACTACCGCGCCTTCGATGAGGCGCTGAACGGCGTCGAGCATCGTGTCTGCTACGCGGTGAAAGCGAACTCCAACCTCGCCGTGCTGCAGGTGCTGGCCCGGCTCGGTGCCGGCTTCGACATCGTTTCCGGCGGCGAACTGCAGCGCGTGCTCAAGGCCGGTGGCGATCCGGCGAAAGTGGTGTTCTCCGGCGTCGGCAAGACCGCGGCCGAGATCGAGCTGGCGCTGAAGGTCGGCATCTACTGCTTCAACGTCGAGTCGGAAGTCGAGCTGCATCGCCTGTCGGCACTGGCGACGAAGCAGGGCAAGACCGCGCGCATTGCCTTCCGGGTCAATCCGGATGTCGATGCCAAGACCCATCCGTACATCTCGACCGGGCTCAAGGAAAACAAGTTCGGCGTCGACATCGCCGAAGGCGAACGCCTGTACCAGCTCGCCGCGAGCTTGCCCGGCATCGCCATCGACGGTGTTGCCTGTCACATCGGTTCGCAGCTGCTGGAGCTGTCGCCGTTCCTCGATGCCCTGGATCGGGTGCTGGCGCTGATCGATCGGCTGGCCGAGCGCGGCATCGTGCTGCATCACATCGATGTCGGCGGCGGCCTCGGCGTGCGCTATGACGATGAAGTGCCGCCCACGCCGCTGCAATGGGCCGCGGCGATCAAGCCGAAGCTCGCCGGCCGCAAGCTGGTGGTGATGACCGAACCGGGCCGCGCCATCGCCGGCAATGCCGGCGTGCTGCTGACCCGGGTCGAGCTGCTGAAGCCGGGTGCGCACAAGAACTTCGCGATCATCGATGCCGCGATGAACGATCTGATCCGGCCCAGCTTCTACGATGCCTGGCATGCAGTGCTGCCGGTCGCGCAGGACAGCACGACCGTCGCGAAGACCTGGGATCTGGTCGGCCCGGTCTGCGAGACCGGCGACTGGCTGGCTCGCGATCGCCAACTGGCACTGGCCGAAGGTGATCTGCTGGTCTTCCGCACCGCCGGCGCCTACGGCTTCACGATGAGCAGCAACTACAACTCGCGCGGCCGCGCCGCCGAGGTACTGGTCGATGGTGACACCCTGCACCTGGTCCGCGCGCGGGAAAGCTTCGACGATCTGGTGCAGAACGAGACGCTGCTGCCCTGATCGCCGGAGTTGTCGCCCGGTTCATCGGGCCGCTGAGTTAGGCTTTGCGGCCGTGAACCCGAGGCTGTCGCGATGACGAAAGACCCTGCTGCCAAGCCCCTGGTGCTGATCGACGCTGCCGGCTGGCTGTTTCGCGCCTATCACGCGCTGCCGCCGCTTTCGAACCCGCGTGGCGAGCCGACCGGGGCTATTTTCGGCATGGTCAACATGCTCAAGCGCCTGCAGAAGGACTATGCGCCAGAGCGCATCGCGGTGATCTTCGACGCGCCGGGCAAAACCTTTCGCGAGGACATCTATCCGGCCTACAAGGCCAATCGTGATGCGACACCGCCGGACCTGCTGCACCAGTGGCCGATCATCGTCGAGATGGTCAAGGCGATGGGCCTGCCGGTGCTGTCGGTATCCGGTGTCGAAGCCGATGACGTGATCGGCACGCTGACCCGGATCGGCGAAGCCGCCGGCCACGAGGTGCTGATCGTCACCAGCGACAAGGACATGGCGCAGCTGGTCAACGAGCGCGTGAAGCTGGTCGACACCATGAAGAATCGGGTGATGGACCCGGCCGGCGTGGTCGAGAAGTTCGGCGTGCCGCCGGAACGCATCGTCGATTACCTGGCACTGATCGGCGACACCAGCGACAACATTCCGGGCGTGCCGAGTGTCGGCCCGAAAACCGCCGCGAAGTGGCTGACCGAGTACGGCTCGCTGGACGCGATCATCGCCCGGGCCGAAGAGATCAAGGGCAAGGTCGGCGAGAAGCTGCGTGATGCGATCCCGCAGATTCCGATGTCGCACGATCTGGCAACGATTCGCTGCGATGTCGAGCTGCCGCTGAAGCTCGAGGAACTGGTGCCGGGTGCGCCGGACATCGACAAGCTGGCGACGATCTATCGCAATTCCGGCTTCCATCGAGCACTGGAAGAACTCGGCAATCTACCGCCGTCGGCATCTGCCGCGGCCGTCCCCGCGGCAGCCGCGGGCGACAGCTCGCAGACTGAACTGACGGTGCTTCCCGAGTTCAGCCCGGAATCGGTTTCGGAGGTTGTCGAACTGCCGGCATCGGCCAAGACCCAGGCCGTCGCCGTCCTCGACGAAGACGCGCTGGCCGACATGATCGCCAAGCTCGAAGCCGCCGAGCTGATCTGCGTCGATACCGAAACCGATGCGCTTGACGCGATGCAATCCGGCCTGGTCGGTCTCGCGTTCGCGACCGAAGCCGGCCACGGCTGGTATGTACCGCTGACCCATGACTATCTCGGCGCGCCGCAGCAGCTTGATCGCGCGGCCGTGTTGAAACGCGTCAAGCCGCTGCTTGAAGATCCGAACAAGCCGAAGGTCGGCCAGCACATCAAGTACGACCTGAACGTGCTGGCGCGCCACGGCGTCAATGTGCGCGGCGTGGCTTTCGACACCATGCTGGAAAGCTATGTGCTCGATGCCGCCGGCAATCGCCACGACATGGACACGCTGGCCGAGCGCTACCTCGGCCACAAGACCATTTCCTTCAGCGAGGTGGCCGGCAAGGGCAAGAGCCAGATCACCTTCAACCAGGTGGCGATCGAGGAAGCGACGCAGTACTCGGCCGAGGACGCCGACATCACCTTGCGCCTGCATCAGACGCTGTATCCGAAGATCGCGGCGGAAGCGTCGCTGAAGTCGGTGTTCGACAGCATCGAGATGCCGCTGGTGCCGGTGCTGGCGGCAATGGAATTTGCTGGCGTGAAGGTCGATGCGCCGCTGCTGGTCAAGATCAGCGGCGAACTGGCGCGGCGCATGGACGAGCTGCAACTGGAGGTGTTCAAGGCCGCGGGCGGCGAGTTCAACCTCGGCTCGCCGAAGCAGCTGCAGATCATCCTGTTCGATCAGCTGAAGCTGCGGGTGGTCAGCAAGACGCCGAAGGGCGATCCGTCGACGGCCGAGAACGTGCTCGAGGAACTGAGCAGCGAGCATCCGCTGCCGCGCCTGATCCTCGACTGGCGCGGCCTGGCCAAACTGAAATCGACCTACGCCGACAATCTGCCGAAACAGGTCAATCCACAGACCGGGCGCATTCATACGTCTTACCACCAGGCGGTAGCGCAGACCGGGCGGCTGTCGTCGAACGATCCCAACCTGCAGAACATTCCGGTGCGTACTGCCGATGGTCGGCGTATCCGCCAGGCGTTCATCGCCGAGGACGGCAACGCGCTGCTGTCGATCGACTATTCGCAGATCGAACTGAGGCTGATGGCGCATTTCTCCGGCGACGAGCGCCTGCAGGACGCGTTCCGGCGCGGCATCGACATTCATCAGGCGACTGCCGCCGAAGTGTTCGGCCAGCCGCTCGATCAGGTCAGCGCCGAATCGCGGCGCTCGGCGAAAGCGATCAACTTCGGGCTGATCTATGGCATCTCGGCCTTCGGCCTGGCCAAGCAGCTCGGCATCGGCCGCGGCGACGCGCAGGACTACATCGACCGCTTCTTTGCCCGCTATCCGGGCGTCAAGCGCTTCATGGAGACGACCAAGGCACAGGCCCACGAACTCGGCTACGTCGAAACCATGTTCGGACGTCGTCTGTATCTGCCGGAAATCCAGAGCCGCAACGCCGCGCAGCGCCAGTACGCCGAGCGCACCGCGATCAACGCACCGCTGCAGGGCACCGCGGCCGATCTGATCAAGCGGGCAATGATCGATGTCGCGGCCTGGCTGCCGGCCCACGCGCCGGACCTGCGGATGATCCTGCAGGTGCACGACGAACTGGTGTTCGAGGGGCCGCGCGCGCAACTTTCCGAGCTGGGGCCGACGATCGCTTCCCGGATGTGCCAGGCCGCGCAGTTGGCGGTGCCGCTGGTTGCCGACTGGGGCATCGGCGCGAACTGGGATGCCGCCCATGTCGCGACCGGTCATGCGAGCAGTGCGGCGAGCTGAGTTTTTACCGGGCTGGGGACGTCAGAAACGACAAGGCCGGCCCCCCCCGGGACCGGCCTTTCACAGCTTTGCAGCGCCACAACCCCAAAATTCCGAAAATACTTCGAAAAACAATTCTTTCAAAATCCGCCACTTGCGATCTTTTTGAAAGAATTTTCGACTTTCGCCGAATTTTTTCGCAACTCCCGCCGAACTAATTCCACGGGCCCCAGTCTGATATTGCGAATGGTGACTCCCTTCCCATTCTCCGCCCCCACTCCCTGGGCGGATGCCCCTCCGGCTCCCCCAAGCCGGAAATCGTTGCCCGGTGGATTCCCCCGATCCACCGGGCATTTTTTTGCCCGGCGATCAGCGGCCAGTGCCCGATGCTAATCGAGCGCAGGCAAAGCTGCCAATCCGTTCAGGCTGGTTGTAATTGCCCGGGTGTCATTCGGCTTCGTCGACCGGCTCCGAAACAGGCGCTGCGAACCCCAGCCAGTCATCGAGCCGTGCACGCGCTTCGTCAACGCCAGTCTTGGCGGTCGCCGAAAACATCTGCGTGGTCATGTTGGGATCGAAGTCCTTCAACTCGCGCTGCACTTTCAGCATGGTGTTCTTGGCGGCGCCGTAGCTGAGCTTGTCGGCCTTGGTCAGCAGCACGTGGGCATTGAGCAGGCGATCGCGACACCATTCGAGCATCTGCACGTCCAGCTCGGTCAGCGGATGGCGTATGTCCATGACCACGATGATGCCTTTCAGCACGTCGCGCTTCTCGACATAACAGCCCACCAGCTGGCCCCAGGCATTGCGGACTGCGATCGGCACCTGGGCGAAGCCGTAGCCGGGCAGATCGATGAGGCGGGCGCGATCCTCGATGTCGAACAGATTGATCAGCTGGGTGCGACCCGGCGTTTTCGACACGCGCGCCAGTCCATGCTGCTGGCAGATGACGTTCATCGCACTCGACTTGCCGGCGTTCGAGCGGCCTACCAGCGCCGCTTCCGGCCAGCCGTCCGTCGGCAGCTGGCTCAGCTGGGCAGCGGACATCCGGAACCTCGCCCGGGCGTAGATATTCGGCGGCGGGGTCGGGGCCGGCTCTTTACTCGCCGCTTTCCTTATTGCTTTCGTTGTACCGGGGGTCATCGTGTAAGATTCGCGTTCCAATTGATCATTATGCGCGTAGTGCGGCCTGCACCACGCGCCTTTGCCTGCCGGAGTGTTTCATGAAGCGTGTACTGCTCGCCCTCGCACTGTGCGTCCCTGTCGCCGCGTTTGCTGAAGGCGCCGCCCAGGATCCGTTCGTCAAGGGCGATGCTGCCGCCGGCGCGACCAAGGCTGCTGTCTGCGGTGCCTGCCACGGCGCCGGTGGCAACGGTGGTGTCAATCCGGAGTGGCCGAAGCTCGCCGCCCAGGGTTCGAAGTACGTTCACAACCAGCTCGTCGCCTTCAAGGGCGGCAAGCGTGCCAACCCGGTGATGGCTGGCCAGGCGGCAGCGCTGTCGGATCAGGACATGGCCGATCTGTCCGCTTACTTCGCTGCCCAGCCCGCCGTGCCGGGCGTCGCCAGCGAAGCCTCGGTGCCGGTTGCCCAGAAGCTGTATCGCGCGGGTGATGCTGCACGCGGCCTGGCGGCCTGCTCGGCCTGCCACGGCCCGACGGGCGCGGGCAATCCGGCAGCGGCCTATCCGCATATCGGCGGCCAGAACAGCGGCTACGTGGCGACCCAGTTGCGCGCTTATCGCGCCGGGGAACGCGGCAAGGAAGGCAATGGTCTGATGATGGCCGCCGTTGCGAAGCATCTGACCGATGCCGAGATCGACGCGCTGTCTTCCTACCTGTCAGGCCTGCAATAAGGCCACCCAAGGAGCCTCATGCGTACCCTCAAGAACTTCCTCGCTGGCGGCCTGCTGGCCACGCTTACCTTGTTCAGCGTTGCCTGCAGCGCCGCTGACAGCACTCCGTCCGGTGATTTCCAGCTGGGCAGGGACTACACCGAAGTGCCGTCGCCTCAGAAGCCGGCAGATTCGAAGCGGATCACGGTGGAGGAGTTCTTCTGGTACGGCTGCCCGCATTGCTTCGCGCTGGAACCAACCATCGAAGCCTGGCTGAAGACCAAGCCGGCCGATGTCGATTTCATCCGCGTGCCGAACACGCTGGGACGTCCGGAAGGCGAAGTGCATGCTCGCGCGTTCTACATCGCCCAGACGCTCGGCATTCTCGACAAGACCCACAAGCCGCTATTCGCAGCGATTCACGAGCAACACCAGCAGATGGCGTCGCTGGAAGCGATCCGCGAGCTGTACGTAGCCGTCGCCGGCATCAAGCCGACTGATTTCGATGGCATCGCCGCCAGTTTCGTCGTCGATTCCGGCATGCGCCGCGGCGAAGCGCTGGCTCGCACCTACGTGATCCGCAGCGTGCCGATCCTGATCGTCGGTGGTACCTACGCGGTTCCGGGTTCGCCGACCGCTGCGAAGACCGTCGATTTCCTGATCGACAAGATCCGCAAAAGCCGCAAGTAAGTACTAGATCCCCAAGCTCCGAGCACAGAGCCTGGGGATTTAACTGTGGGAACGGCCGGCTCTCGCTGACGGTCTTAATCGTGTTGTCCGCATCATCTTCGATGCGGCCATGACGGAGGAGAACCCCGCGATGAACAGAATCCTTGGCCGCCAGCTGCTGGCCAGCCTTGCGCTCAGCACACTGATGCTTGCCGGAGCGTTTGCGGCTGAACCGGCAAGCCCGTCGATCCCGACCGATTCAACTCCCGCCAGGAACGACGGCGACGCCGAAACCCGTCAGCCGAATTGCGTGCGCGATACCGGCACCCGGATCAAATCGAAGAAGCGTGACTGCCTTGGTGTTGCCGGGCGCAGCTACAGCGCCGAGGAACTGAGGCAGACCGGCGAGACCAATCCGCTGGATGCGCTGCGCCGCATGGACCCGAGCATCACCGGTTCGGTTCGCTGAAGCGCGTTCGCGTCAGTTGAGAACGCGCGGCACTGCGAGCCGGAACGGCTCGATCAGCGCATCGAAGTTGTCGCCACCATCAGTGACCATCTGGTAGCTGCCATGCATGGTGCCGACCGGCGTGGTCAGCGGGCAGCCGCTGGTGTACTGGAACTGCTCACCGGGTTCGAGCTTGGGCTGAAAGCCGATCACGCCCGGGCCGCGCACTTCCTCGGTCTTGCCTTCGCCGTTGGTGATGATCCAGTGCCGTGACAGCAGCTGCACGGTCTCGTCGCCATCGTTGCGGATCGTCACCTGATAGCTGAACAGGTAGTGCGAACGCGAGGGCTCGGACTGCTCCGGCACATAGCGGGGCGCCACGATCACGCGTACGCCGCGGGTCAGGGTGTCGGTCACAGGAAGCCCGCCTGCAGCTTGGCCGCGTCGCTCATCATGTCTTGCGTCCACGGTGGATCAAAGGTCAGCTCGACGTCCGCCTCGCGCACCATCGGCACTTGCAGCGCCTTGGTCTTGACGTCGTTGACCAGCACATCGCCCATGCCGCAGCCGGGCGCGGTCAAGGTCATCACCACGTGCAGCTTCCAGCCCTCGTCGGCGGCCGGTTCGAGACGGCAGTCGTAGACCAGGCCGAGCTCGACGATGTTGATCGGGATTTCCGGGTCGTAGACCGTTTCCAGCTGCTTGCGCACGGCGGCGGTCACTTCCTCTTCGCTGGCATCGGCTGCAAGAACGATGTCGCCGGTAGGCTCGAAACCGAGCGCATCGGCATCCTTGCCATCGATGCGGAACAGATGGCCCTGCACCTCGACCGTATAGCTGCCGCCCAACGCCTGGGTGATCGTGGCATCCGCGCCCTCGGGCAGCTCGACCCGCGTGCCGGCGGGAATCAGCACGCCGATCACTTCTCGGCTCAGGATCACGGTTTGGTGCATGTACGACATGGGCAGCTCAGGCTCGGAATCAAACGCAGGCACGCCGGACATCCGGGCGTATCCCATCAAGTTTAGCCCTTGTCTCCGAACGCCGGGGATTCGTGAACTTGGCCTGAGCTCGAAAGCAAAGCCGCGCTTGCCGTTCGCGGCCGGGCGTTGCAGCATCCGGGCTCGTTCCGAAGACTGCCCGAACTGCCATGCGCCCCATTACTGCTTCCGCGGCCCTGTTGAGCTGTGTCTTTCTCGTCGCCACCTCGCTGCCCGTGTCCGCCGATACCTTGCCGGACCGTCGCTCGGTCAATGTCAGCGGTCGCGGTGAAGTGACCGCCACGCCGGATCGCGCCCGCATCTCGATGCAGGTTGAAACCACCAAGCTCGATCTGCGCGCCGCGCAGGATCAGGTCAGCCGCATCGTTCGCGACTATCTGGCGCAGGTGAAGGCGCTGGGCATCGCCGATGCCGACATTTCGACTGCCGGCCTGAGCATCCAGCCGCAGTACGACTACAGCTTGCCTAAGGGCGGGCGCAAGTTTCTCGGTTACCAGCTGACGCGCGGCATCGAGATCGTCGTGCGTGATCTCGACAAGATCGGCGACGTGCTGCTGAAAGCGACGACTGCCGGCATCAACAACGTGTCGGACCCGCAGCTGGAATCGTCGAAAGCCGAAGCGCTGACCCGCGAAGCGCTGGCCAAGGCGGCCGAAGACGCGCGCGCCAAGGCCAAGGTACTGGCCGATGCGCTGGGCGTGAAACTCGGCGCCGTGCACACGCTGAATGCCAATGCCGAGTTCGTGCCGGCGCCGATGGCGCAGAAGGCCCGCTTCTCGGTGATGGCCGCTGCCGATGCAGCGCCGGAGTCCGGCAACGAAGCACTCGGCTTCTCAGCCGGGCAGATTCGCTACAACGCCAGCGTCAACGCCGATTTCGACCTCATCGCGCCCTGATTCCAGCGCGATCGTCTCTCACCGGCGACAAGGTGCGGTTTGCCCGCGCCGGTGAAATAATCGCCGCCCCCTAGCACTAGCCGTCACCGGAATTCCCGCAACGTGTCCGAACCTGCGCCTAAGCCCTCGCCACTGGTGGGCGTCATCATGGGGTCCCGCTCCGACTGGGAGACGATGGAACACGCGGCGCGCATGCTCGGCGAGCTCGGCGTGCCCTACGAAACCCGCGTGGTTTCCGCGCATCGCACGCCGGATCTGCTGTTCGACTACGCCGGCAACGCCGCTGCCCGCGGCTTGAAGGTGATCATCGCCGGCGCTGGTGGCGCCGCTCATTTGCCGGGCATGGCGGCCTCGAAGACGCGCCTGCCGGTGCTCGGTGTGCCGGTGCAGTCGCGGATGCTGTCGGGGGTCGATTCGCTGCTGTCGATCGTGCAGATGCCTGCGGGTATTCCGGTCGCCACCTTGGCGATCGGCGCTGCCGGTGCGACCAATGCCGCGCTGCTGGCCTGCGCGATTCTGGCGACGGCTGATCCGGTGCTGGCCGCCAAGCTCGACGCCTTCCGCGCCGCCCAGACTGCGAAAGTGCTGAACGACGGCGCACTGCCGCTGCCCTGATCCGCGACCACGCTCCGATGAAAACGGGAATGAAGATCGGCGTCCTCGGCGCCGGCCAGCTTGGCCGCATGCTGGCGCTGGCCGGCTATCCACTCGATGTCGATTTCGTGTTTCTCGATCCCGCATCGGAAGCCTGTGCCGCGCCGCTGGGTGAGCACATCCACGCCGACTACAGCGACGAAGCCGCGCTCGCCGAGTTCTGCTCGCGGGTCGACATCGCGACCTACGAATTCGAGAACGTGCCGAACGCGGCCGCCGAATTCGTCGCCGCCCGCGTGCCGCTGCATCCGGCGCCGCGAGCGCTGACCGCCGGCCAGGATCGACTATCGGAGAAAGCGCTGTTCGTGTCGCTGGGCATTCCAGTGCCGACGCACGCCGCGGTGGATTCCCGCGCCGATCTCGATCGCGCCGTGGCCATCACCGGCTTGCCGGCAGTGCTGAAGACGCGGCGCATGGGCTATGACGGCAAGGGCCAGGCGGTGCTGCGCATATCGACTGATCTCGATGCCGCCTGGGCCGCGATCGGCAGCCAGCCCTTGATCCTGGAAGCCTTCGTGCCGTTCGAGCGCGAGCTGTCCTGCCTCGCGGTCCGCGCACAGGATGGCCAGATGGCCTTCTATCCGCTGGTCGAGAACGTCCACCGTGCCGGCATCCTGCGTACCGCCACGCCGACCGTGAACGATCCGCTGCAAGCGCAGGGTGAGGACTACGCGCGCCGCGTCGCCGAGCATCTCGGCTATATCGGCGTGATGGCTTTCGAGTTCTTCGTCGCCGGCGGCAAGTTGATCGCCAACGAGATCGCGCCCCGAGTGCACAACTCCGGGCACTGGACCATCGAAGGCGCGGAAACCTCGCAGTTCGAAAACCATCTGCGCGCGATCGCCGGCCTGCCGCTCGGTTCCACCGCGCTGCGTGGCGCCTCGGTGATGGTCAACTACATCGGCCTCGCGCCTGAGCTGGAAGCGGCGAGCGCCTTGGAAGGCGTGCACACGCACCTGTACGGCAAGATGCCGAAGCCGCAGCGCAAGATCGGTCACGCGACAGTGACCGCCCCGGACGCTGCCGCCCTCCAGCTTCGGCTCGCCAAGCTGCTGGCGATCCTGCCGGACGGCGGCTAGGGCCGATTCGCAAGCCGGATCAGACCGGCGTCGCGAGCAGCTCGGCGAGATTCTTGTCGAGCTGCGGGATGTAGCCGGGGTCCGCCCCGAACAAGGCCAGATGACCGTCGATCGACTGGATCGGCCGGAATTCCGCCCCCGGAATCAGCTTCGCTTCGCGTTCGCAATCGACCGGTGGGAAGAACATGTCGCTGCTGATCGGCATGACGAAGGTTTTCGCCTTGATCCGCCCGAGTGCCGCCGCCAGATCACCGCCGGTGTGACGGCTGACATCGCCGTTGCGCCACTTCCAGGCCATCGCCAGCAGCGCGTTCGGGTCCATGACGCCGAAGAAGCCGTTCATGAAGTTGGTGACGAAATCGTCAAGCGACGAGAAACCGATCGCGGCCATGCGGCCCTGGGCGTAGAACTCGGTGCTCCAGCCCATCAGGCCCCAGAGCTTCGCGTGGCGGCGCAGGCCGGCGCGAACATCCATGTGCGAGCTGTACCAGCCGTTGTTGTAGCCGGGATCAGAGGTGATCGCCTCACACAAGGTGTCGGCGAACAGCTGGTCGTGGATGGTGTTCTTCGCGGTGCCGGCCAAGGGCGCCGCGCGCTTGACCATGTCCGGATAGCGCACCGCCCATTCGTAGGTCTGCTGGGCGCCCATCGATCCGCCGGTGACCAGTGCCAGTTCGGTGAGGCCGAACTTCTCGGTCAGCAGCTGGTGCTGGGCGCGCACGTCATCGCCGATCCGCACCTTCGGAAAGTTGGCCATGCCGGCCGGGAACGGCGTGTTGTGCGGGGACGATGACAGGCCGTTGCCGATCTGGTTGACGATGACGATGAAGTACTTCGCCGGATCGATCGCCCGGCCGGCGCCGGTGTAGACCTGCTCCATGATCTTCGAGGTACCCGAAAACCAGGTCGTGATCAGGATCGCGTTGTCCTTGGCCGCATTCAGGGTTCCGAAGGTCGCATAAGCCAGTTGGCAGCCGCGGATAGTACCGCCGTCCTCGAGCACAAAATTGCCGAGGTCGAAGCTTTCATACGGGCCGTGCACGGCCTGCGAGTAGTACGGGTTGTCGATCATGCGGTCTCCTCCGGTTTGGCGTGTCGTTATGACCAGGAGCCTAGCCGAGTGCGATGGCTCGTCAGGCTTCTAATCAAAGCCCTAGGGTTTGCCCGCGCCCGTAGCGTCAGCATTGATCTGCTACGTTCGCCGCCGTGAAAAAGACCATCTTCATCACCGATCATCCATGGCCCGATCTCGATTTCGAGCGCGAACGATTCGAAGCCGCCGGCCATCGACTGGTCTCGGGGCGTTCCGCCGCCTTGCCAGGCCGCGAAATCGAAGCGATCGCCGAACGCGAACGACCGCAGGCGATCATGACCTGCTGGGCCGAAGTCTCCGCCACCGCGATCGGCCATTGCCGCGATCTGGCGATCGTCGCCCGCTATGGCGTCGGCCTCGACAACATCGCGCTCGACGCGGCCTGGGCCGCCGGCGCCCGGGTCACCAACGTGCCCGACTACTGCGTCGAGGAAGTGTCCGACCACGCGGTGGCCATGCTGCTGGCCTGGTCGCGCGGAATCGTCCAGTGGGACCGCGAGGTCAAGCGCGGCGTCTGGGATCCCTCACAGGCCCGCCTGAAGCGCACACGCGGGCTGACGGTCGGCCTCGTCGGCTACGGTCGCGCCGGCAAGCTGGTGGCCCGCAAGCTGTCGGGGTGGGGCCTGCGGGTGATCGCCTGCGGTCGCACCCCGCCGGCTGGCGATGACGCCGCCCAGGTCGAGTGGATGACGCTAGACCAGCTGTTGCCGCAGGCAGATGTCGTGATCGCGCTGTTGCCGCTGTCACCTGTCACCGCGAACCTGTTCAATGCCGATCGTTTCGCGCAGATGAAGCGCGGCGCGCTGTTCATCAACGTCAGCCGCGGCGGGCTGGTCGACAACGCGGCGATCCTCGATGCCCTCGATTCCGGTCAGCTCGATACCGCGGCACTCGATGTGATCGCCGGCGAGCCGAATCCGCCGGCCACCATCACCGCGCATCCAAGGGTGATCGCGACACCGCACATCGCGTTCTCCAGCCCGGACGCGATCCAGGAACTGCGCGAGCGAACCGTCGAAGAGGTGTTGCTGGCGCTGCGCGGCGAACCGGCGCGAGTGCTGGTGCGGCCAAGCGGCCGCTAATGGCGCGGCCGATCGGAAGATTAGCCTCGCCGCAGGTAGTTCGCGTTCTCGGCCCATAGCGCCCGGTAGCACTCGGACGCGTCGCTCGAAGGCTCGCTGATCACCACAGGCGCCCGCGTTTCGCCCATGCGTTCGATCGACGAGGCGTAGGGAATCACCGCCTGACAGACGTCCTTCATCGCCTTCGGGGGCTGCTCGATCAAGCCCTTGTGCAGCAGGCGACGACGATCGGCCATCGACCAGAACGGCCGCAGCCGTGTACGCGGCAGTTCGTTGGCCTTGAAGTAGTCGATCAAGGTCATCAGCGCGCGCAAGGACAGATGCGTCGGCACGGTCGGCACCAGGATGCGATCGACGGCGGCGAAGATGTTGTCGGCCACGTGCGACAGGCTCGGCGGGCAATCGAGCACCAGCAGCGAGTACTGCTCGGACAGCGGCTCGATCAGGTTCTTCAGCGTGTCGTGACTGTTGTTGTCCTTGCGCAGCCAGACATCAAGGTGACGCGCTTCGAGATCGGCCGGAATCAGATGCAGAAGCTCGTGATGCGGGGTCTCGACGATGCGCTTGCCGATCGGCGCAGTACCGCGCCAGATCGCCTTGTCAGGCGCCTTGGCGCCATCGCCATGCAGGTACCAGGTGGCAGCACCCTGGGGATCGAGATCCCAGAGCAGGGTGTGCAGGCCGGACTCGGCAGCGAGATAAGCCAGATTGACCGCAGCGGCCGTCTTGCCGACGCCGCCTTTGACGTTGTAGATCGCCAGCGTTTTCATGCGCGCCTCCGGAAAATGCGAGCGTGAATGTCCCGCAGTTCGGCTGCGGTATCAATGCTCGCTGGTTCAGAACGTCTGCACGTGCGCGGCGACGGCTTTCACTGACGTTTCATCGAGCGGCGACGGATACAGCTTCGGCATCTTGTTCGATGGCTGCTTGATCCATTCGATGGTCTTGTTCAGGTTCTGGCGCTTGGACAAACCCTTCAGCGAAGGGCCGACGCCGCCTTCGCCACCACTGCCATGGCATGCGGAGCAGACCTTGCTGTAGATCGAGCTTCCAGACGCCGTGCTGGTGCTGTCCGCAGGCGATGCATTGGACACCAGCCGGCCTTCGCCCTTGCCGCCGAGCTTGTAGAGGATCAGCGTCGGCACGCCGCTGCCGCCGAAGGTTGCGCGCGAAACATTGCCCGAGGTCGCGGCCACGTACTGGGTACCTCCCAGCGCGTAGCTGATCACGCCACCGGCGACGGCGCCGCCGGTGGCGGTCTTGTACAGAACCTGGCCGTTGGCGCTGTCGAGCGCGAAGAAGTTGCCGGCCATGTCGCCGCTGAAAACCACGCCGCCCGCGGTCGGCGTGACGCCGGCGACGACCGGGCCATCGGCCTTGTAGCTCCAGCGGATCTTGCCGTTGTCCGGATCCACCGAATGCACCCAGCCGTAGGACTCGTCGTCCATCTTCCAGGTGCCGCCGAGCATGAACTGGCCGGGGATGAAATCCTTCTGCGGCTTCGGCGTGATCGTCGAGCACCAGTCGACAACGCCGACGACGATCGCCTTGTTCTTGGCATCGAAGGCCGGGCCGTTCCATTCGACGCCGCCGAGCACGCCCGGACAGGTGCGCAGGCCGGCTGTCGTCGCCTGCACACCTTCGTTCTCGATGCGGGCGATCGGCGTATCGAAGACGCGCTTCTGGGTTTCACGATTGACGCCATACAGATGGCCGTTCTTCGAACCGATCGCGGCAATCGGGTGGCCGCTGCTGTCGTGGTAGAGCATTGGCGCGGCGCCGAGATCGAGGTCGTGGCCATCGTTCGAAACGATCTGGTGATACCACTTCAGCGCGCCGGTGCGGGCATCGAGCACCAGCATGCTGTCGGTGTACAGATTGGCGCCTGGGCGATGACCCGGCAGGATGTCCGGCGCCGGATTGCCGACCGGCACGAACACTTCGCCAGTCGACATGTCGATCGAGTAATGGGTCCACGAACCGCCGCCACCGTAGCGGGCAGTGCCGCGCTCGTGCCAAGTCTCCGCACCCGGTTCTTTGCCACGCGGAATGGTGTTGAAGCGCCAGGCCTCGCGGCCGTTGGCCTGGTCATAGGCCATGATCCGGCCTCTGACGCCCCAGTCGCTGCCGGCACTGCCGATGATCAGCAGGCCCTGCCAGACGATCGGCGCAGCGCTGAAGAACTCGCCCTGCAAGGGATCGCCGACCTGCTGCTGCCAGAGGGTCTTGCCGGTCGCTGCATCAATCGCCAGCAGGCGGCCGTCCGGCGTGCCGCGAAACAGCTTGCCGTTCGCGTAGGCGACGCCGCGATTGACCGGGAAGACCTCCGGTTGCTCGGGCTTGTAGTGATGACGCCAGCGCTGCGTGCAGTTGCTGGCATCGAGCGCGATGGTGTCCTGCGCCGTAGTCAGGTACAGCACGCCATCGAGCTGGACAAGGCCGGTGTGAAACGAGCCGGTGTCATCGAGCTTGATCCTGCAGTGCTCGGCCAGCAGGCCGGCATTGGCCGGGGTGATCTGCGCCGGCAAGGCATAGCGTTGACCATCCGCCGTGCCGTTGTAGCTCAGCCAGTTGCTGTCGACTGGCGCGGCAGGTTCCTGAGCTTGAGGCGCTGCCGCGATCAATGCCAGTGCAATACCGGCAAACAGGCGCGAAGCCTGGCTCGCGCCTTTCGAATGCGTCATTCCCATCTCCTCACAGCGTCATGTCGGTCAGCAGTTCTTGGACTGCTTGCGTCACGACTCTAAGGAGCCGGAACCGATTTGAATAGCGGGGTCAGCCCGCTGTTCAAAGTGGCTCGGTGATCGCCAGCCTCAGACGTCGAGGTTGCCGACCAGCAAGGCGTGTCGTTCGATGAAATCGCGGCGCGGCTCGACGTCTTCGCCCATCAGGGTGGTGAACATCTGGTCCGCAGAAATGATGTCTTCGACCCGAACCTGCACGAGGCGGCGCACGGTCGGGTCCAGCGTGGTTTCCCAGAGCTGTTCCGGGTTCATCTCGCCCAAGCCCTTGTAGCGCTGCACGTGCAGGCCGCGGCGAGCTTCAGCAGTGAGCCAGACATAGGCTTCAGCGAAGCTCGACACCGTGCGCGTGCGCTCGCCACGACGCGCCGTGGCGCCGGCATTGATCAGTGTCTTCGCCTCGTTGTTGAAGCGGCAGACCAGCTGGTATTCCGGCGTATTGAAGAAATCCTCGCCGAATACGTAGCGGTGCGCCAGACCGTGCACCAATTGGTTCACGATCAAGGAATTTCCTTGCATTTCAACGATATAGCGCTGAACGGCGACGCCGGCGTTGAGGCTGGCGGCGAATTCCGCGAGCCAGGCCTCGCGGCTGGCTTCAGGCGCGATCGGGGCATGATCGAACAGGCGTTCGAGCACGTGACGATCGTAGTGACGGGACAGACGCTCGATCGCACTCTGGATGCGCGAGGTGTCGCGGACCAGCTGGGCGAGCTTGTCGGTCGGCAGCGCCGGCGCATCGGCCGCCGTGGTCAGCGAGGCTTCGTCGAGTGCGGACTTCAGCAGCCAGTCTTCGAGCTCGTTGTTGTCCTTCACGTAAGTCTCGTGCTTGCCGCTCTTCAGCTTGTACAGCGGCGGCTGCGCGATGTAGACGTGACCGCGCTCGACCAGCGCATACATATGCCGGTAGAAGAAGGTCAGCAGGAGGGTACGGATGTGAGCGCCGTCGACGTCGGCGTCGGTCATGATGATGATGCGGTGGTAGCGCAAGTTCTCCGGCTTCATGTCGTCACGGCCGATACCGCAGCCCAGCGCGGTGATCAGCGTGCCGACTTCCTGCGAGGACAGCATCTTTTCCAGACGCGCCTTCTCGACGTTCAGGATCTTGCCCTTCAGCGGCAGGATCGCCTGGAAACGGCGATCGCGGCCCTGCTTGGCGCTGCCGCCTGCCGAGTCACCCTCGACCAGGAACAGTTCGGACTTGGCCGGATCCTTTTCCTGACAGTCCGCGAGCTTGCCCGGCAGGCCGGCGATATCGAGCGCGCCCTTGCGGCGATTCAGATCGCGCGCCTTGCGAGCGGCTTCGCGAGCACGCGCGGCTTCGACGATCTTCATCGCGATCGCTTTCGCTTCACGTGGACGTTCGAGCAGGAACTCGGCGAGCTTCTTGTTGAGCACGCTTTCCACCGCGCCCTTGGCTTCCGAGGACACCAACTTTTCCTTGGTCTGCGACGAGAACTTGGGATCGCGCAGCTTCACCGACAGCACGGCGGTCAGGCCTTCGCGGGAGTCATCGCCGACCGGCTCGACCTTTTCCTTCTTGGCCATGCCTTCACGCTCGACGAACTCGTTCAAGGTGCGGGTCAGCGCGTTGCGAAAGCCGGTCAGATGCGTGCCGCCATCCTTCTGCGGGATGTTGTTGGTGAAGCAGAAGACATTTTCCTGATAGGAGTCATTCCATTGCAGCGCCGCTTCAACAGCGATGCCATCGATTTCGGTGTTGATGTACAGCACCGTTTCGTGCAGCGCGGTCTTGTTGCGGTTCAGGTATTCGACGAAAGCCTTGATGCCGCCGATGTACTCGAACACGTCTTCGCGGTTGCTGAGTTCTTCACGCAGCACGATGCGCAGCCCCGAATTCAGGAACGACAGCTCGCGCAACCGCTTGACCAGAATGTCGTAGTGGAACTCGAGATTGGTGAAGACCTTGCCGCTCGGATAGAAGCGCACCGAGGTGCCGCGTTTCTCGGACGGACCGACCACCGCCAGCGGCGCCTGCGGCACGCCCATCCGGTATTCCTGATGGTGGTGATTACCGTTGCGGTAGATGTCGAGCATCAGCACTTCAGACAACGCGTTGACCACCGATACGCCGACGCCGTGCAGACCGCCTGAGACCTTGTAGCCGCTGCCGCCGAACTTACCGCCGGCGTGCAGGATGGTCATGATCACTTCGGCTGCCGAACGGCCTTCTTCCTCGTGGATGTCGACTGGAATACCGCGACCGTTGTCAGTGACGGTGACGCTGCCGTCGAGCTGCAAGGTGACGGTGATTTCCGTGCAATGACCGGCGAGCGCTTCATCGACCGAGTTGTCGACGACTTCGAACACCATGTGATGCAGGCCGGTGCCGTCATCGGTATCGCCGATGTACATGCCCGGGCGCTGACGGACCGCATCCAGGCCTTTCAGCACCTTGATCGCGCTGGCGTCGTAATTGCCGCTGGCAATGTGATTCTGGGTAGGGCTCGGGGCGTCGTGCTGATCGGTCATATCGTCTTCTTCAATGTGATCTCGCCATGTTCCACGTGGAACATGGCATGGTCGTTCGTGGCTTGAAGCAATGGGCTGTAATCGAGCGCGGTGATCACACTCTGCCCAGGCCAGGCTTGCAGTTGAGTCAGCAGCCGCTGCTGGGAGTCCATCGACAACTCGGCTGCAAAATCATCGAGCAGCAGCACAGGGGCATCGTCGTGCTTCTGTCGATACAACTCGCCCTGCGCCAGCATCAATCCGGCAATCAGCAGCTTCTGCTGACCCCGGCTGACTCGTTCCTTCAACAGTGAATTGTCGCTCAATACGCGAAGCTCTGCCCGGTGCGGGCCTTCGCGGGTATGGCCAGCGTTCCGGTCACCTTCCAGCGTCCTTATCAGGGTATCGGCGTAGCTTTCGCCATCTCGCCAGCCTCGAACAAAGGCGAGTGTCCAACCAGTTTCGTCGACAAGGGATTGCCAGTACTTAGGCGCCAGTTGGCTCAATCGATCTAGGTAGTGCTCGCGCATCACCGTAAGCGCATCCGCGGTCACCGCCAGTTCCGGCGACCAGCTGTCAATTTCCCGGACGCTGGCTTGGGCTCGCAAGGCGGCGTTGCGTTGACGCAATGCGCGATTGAAGCGTCGCCACTGATCATGGAATTGCTGTTCCATGTGGAACACGCCCCAATCGATGAAGCGCCGACGGATGCCAGGACCTTCCTCGATCAAGCGGTGTGTCAGAGGATCAATCAGCAAAACCGGCATTCGGCGAACCAGATCGGAAAGCCCGGCAGGTTGATCGTTGATCCGAACTGCGACGCGGCGATCCTGCCAGCGCACTTCGACCTTATCGTCCGGACGGCCTTCGACGCCGGAGATTCGGGTATCGATCAGGAAGGATGATTGGCCATCGGTAGCCAACGTCGAGATGGCACCACGGTGGCTATCCCCGCGAGCGGCGACATATAGCGCTTCGAGGAGACTGGTCTTGCCGGCGGCATTGGCCCCGGTAACGAAGTTCAGCCGGGGATGCGGCTCGAAATCGAAAGCCTGAAACAGGCGAAAGTGTTGCGCCTTCGCCCGGCGGAAACGCATCGCTTCATGAGTCGCCGATCAATACGGCGATCAGAGCCGCATCGGCATGACGACGAACTTGCCGCTGGCTTGTGCCGCGTCATGGATCAAGCCGCTGGCATCCGGGCTGCGCAGTTTGAAGATGAACTCTTCACCTTCGATCGCGTCCAGCGCATCGAGCAGATAGCTGACGTTGAAACCGATCTCCAACGGCGCACCGTTGTATTCGATCTCGACTTCTTCCTCGGCTTCTTCCTGCTCCGGGTTCTGGGTCTGAATGCGCAGCATGTCGGCTTCGAGCGTCAAGCGCACGCCGCGAAACTTCTCGTTCGACAGGATCGCCGCACGTGCGAGTGCCGCACGCACTTTCAGGCGACCGCACTTGATGATCTTGTCCGAGTCTTCCGGAATCACGCGCTCGTAATCGGGGAAGCGACCTTCGATCAGTTTCGAGGTCAGGCGCAGGTCTTCGAGATCAACCTGGATCTGGTTGCTGGTCAGCGATAGCTTGACTGGCGCATCGCTGACGTCGAGCAGACGCTGCAGCTCAATGACCGTCTTGCGCGGCAGGATCACCTGAGTGTCTTTCTTCGCACTCAATTCGCGATTCAATTCAGCCATCGCCAAACGATGACCATCGGTCGCCACGGTGCGCAAGCGGCCCGGACGAATCTCCAGCAGCAAGCCGTTCAGGTAGTAGCGAACGTCCTGCTGCGCCATCGCGAACTGCGTGCGGGCTAGCAGGTCCTTGAGTTCGCGGTTGCTCAATTCCAGCTGAACGTCGGTCGGATCCGTCGAGAAAACCGGAAACTCTTCGGCCGGCAAGGTGGCGAGTGCGAAGCGGCTGCGGCCGGATTTCAGGGTCAGCTTGTTGTCCGCATATTCGAGGCTGAGCATCGCGCCTTCCGGCAAGCCGCGGCAGATGTCATGCAGCTTGCGAGCAGGGGCGGTGATGCGGCCCGGTGCCAGGTTCTGCACACGAACCATCCGTTCGACCTGCAGTTCCAGATCGGTGCCCGTCAGGCTCAGACGATCGTCCTTGGCCTCCAGCAGCAGATTTCCGAGGATCGGCAGTGACTGCCTGCGTTCGACCACACCAATGACCGACTGCAGCGCCGACAGCAGCTCACCGCGAGAAATCTGGATGTTCATGAGCAGACCAATTGAATAAATGGTTTTAAATCTTAAAAGATCAGTTTTAGTAGTCTGGCACCGAAACTGGGGATAAAAGCTGTAATCGCTTTCTTATCAAGGTTTTATCCAAGCAATCCTGGTGGCATTGGACACCCCAGAAGGCTGTCGAAATACCGGGATAAACCTGTGGATAAAAAGCCGTCCCGAGGCGGTGAAACGATTATACACAGCTTGTTCTACCGTCCTTTCCACCATTTTTGCAGCGTCTTGACGAGGTTTCAGTTGGTCAGCTGACGAAGCAGATTTTCGTAGTCTTCCTTGAGCCGATCGTCTTCCTGGCACAGCTCGGCGATCTTGCGAACCGCGTGCAGCACGGTGGTGTGGTCCTTGCCGAAAGCCGAACCAATTTCTGGATAGCTGTGTCGGGTCAGTTCCTTGGATAGCGCCATCGCCACCTGACGCGGACGCGCCAGGGTGCGGGTCCGGCGCACCGAGTTCAGATCGGTCAGACGGATGTTGTAGTAGGCCGCGACGGTGCGCTTTATGTTCTCCAAGGTCACCGCCCGGTCATAGGACGCCAGCATGTCCTTCAGGGTGACTCGGGCGAATTCTGTGGTGATCGGCGCGCCGGTCAGCCGTGCCGAGGCGTTCAAACGGTGCAAGGCACCTTCCAGCTCGCGAACATTGGAGCGAATGCGCTGGGCGACCAGCACGGCAACATCTTCTGGCAGCCGCACGCCGAGCACATCAGCCTTGGCCAGCAGGATGGCGATGCGGGTTTCGAACTCGGGTGGCTCGATCGGTACCGACAAACCCCAGGTGAAACGCGACTTGAGGCGATCGTCGAGCGCATCGAGCTCGCGCGGATAACGATCGCAAGTCAGCACGATCTGCTTGCGGCCATCGATCAAGGCATTGAAAGTATGGAAGAATTCTTCCTGAGAATGCTCTTTTCCGGCCAGGAAGTGGATGTCGTCGATCAGCAGCGCGTCGACCGTGCGATAAAAGTTCTTGAACTCGACCTGCCGACCGTAGCGGATCGCCGACACCATCTGGTTGAACCACTGCTCCGCGCCGACGTAAACGATGCGAGCGTTGGCCTTGTCGGCAAGGATCGCGTTGCCGATGCCGTGCATCAGATGGGTCTTGCCGAGGCCTGATTCGCCGTAGATCAGCAAGGGGTTGTAGATGCCACCGGGTGCGGAGGCGACCTGCAGGCCGGCAGCACGTGCCTGGGAATTCGATTTGCCTTCGATGAACGAGGACAGCGTGTAGCGCGGGTCCAGCTTGCCGCGGCCGTACGGCATGCTGTCGTCGACGGCGGTCGCGTTACCGCCGGTGCTGGCATTGCGAACCGGCTCGGCGTTGTTGACACCGCCAACGGCGATGTTGACCACCACGTCGTAAGCCGCGAGGCTCGACATGGTGCGCTGGATGCGGCCGAGATAATCGCTCTTGACCCGATCCATGACGATGCGATTCGGCGCCAGCAAGGTCATCTGGTCTTCGGACATCACCACGCGCAATGGCCGGATCCAGGTGCTGATCTCCTTTTCGGGAAGATCGGCTTCGAGCCGGGCAATGCAGCGGTCCCACAGGTCTTGATTCAGCATCGGGCGAAAACGAGGAAGGCGAAGAATGACGACGGAGGGCCCGATCGCGATCGGATGCCGGCCGGGAGCCGGGATCGCGTTGGAGGGCCAGTCTATAGCCTGCCCGCCGTGCTTATCCACAGGCACCGCCCAGGGGTCTGGAATGGTCGGCCTGCCGGACGGCATCGGCTGCGCTTGAAGATTCGGGTCGTCAGCGGCTAGAATCGCGGCCCGCTATCGAGTAGACCGTCATGAGCAAACGCACTTTCCAGCCGCACACCCTGAGCCGCAAGCGCACCCACGGCTTCCGTGCCCGCATGGAAACGGTCGGTGGACGCGCAGTGCTTGCACGCCGTCGTGCCAAGGGCCGCGCGCGTCTCATTCCGTAAAGCAGCATCGTCTCGACAGGTCTGGTGCTGGGTCCGGCGAGCTTTCCGCCGTCGGTCCGGCTGCACAAACCAGCCGAGTTCAAGCTGGTTTTCGCGGAAGGACGCAAGCTCCGACGCGCGCCCATAGGCCTCAGCTACAGGCCGAACGGTACACCGCAGGCCCGACTCGGGCTGGCGATCGCCAAGAAAGCGGTGGCAGCGTCACACGATCGCAATCGGATCAAGCGCCTCATACGCGAGGATTTCCGGCACAATCGCGCTCGGCTACCGATGGTCGATCTGGTGTTTTTCGCCCAGCCAGGCCTTGCCGATCTGAGCAACACCGCGCTGCGGTCGCTGCTTGCCGACCTCTGGACTCAAGTGATCGAACGATGCGCGCGTTCCTCGTCGGCCCCATCCGCGCCTACCAGCGCACCCTGAGCCCCTTGCTCGGGCCGCGCTGTCGTTTTCATCCCAGCTGCTCGCACTACGCGGTCGAAGCGATCGAACGCTTCGGTGCCGCGCGCGGCAGCTGGCTCGCCCTTACCCGTATTTGCCGCTGCCATCCATTGAATGCTGGCGGCTTCGACCCTGTTCCGGAGCGCTAGACCCATGGAAACTCGCCGCATGGCACTGATCGCGGTGCTGGGCGTGATCCTGTATCTGATCTACACCGCCTGGATCACCGATCACCCCTCCGTTGCAGCGCCGACTTCGGTCAGCGCAGCTGCAGCCGCGGTTCCGGCCGATCCGACCGCACCGCCGGTGCCTTCGGCTGCATCGACGGACGCTTCCGGCGCCGCACCGACCGTGGCCGCCGCCGCACCTGCGCTTTCGTCGCAGACGATCAAGGTCAAGACCGATCTGATCGATGCCGAGTTCGCGACTGCGGGTGCCGAACTGCGCCGAGTCGAGCTGAAGGCGTTCGCGCTCGACAAGAAGAATCCCGAGGTCAAGCTGCCGCTGCTGAATGATCGCGACGGTGTCGTGTTCACCTTGCAGAGCGGTCTGGCTGCCGTCGAAAAGCCGCTGGCCAGCGGCAGCACGGTATTCACGACTGCGCAGACGAGCTACGAGATGGCGGCCGGTGTCGACAGCGTCGACGTGCCGTTCGAGTACGTCGACGCCAGCGGCTACACGCTGACCAAGACCTACCGCTTCAAGCGCGGCAGCTACCAGGCCGAACTGATCCAGACGATCTCGAACAGGACTGGCACCGCGCTGAACGTCAGCCCGTACGCGCGCTGGCTGCGCAACCCGGTGTCGGCGGAGAAGGCGCAGAAGTTCATCGTCACCTTCCTCGGCATGGGCGTTTACGAGCAGAAGCCGGGCACTGCCGAATACCGCTTCAAGAAGATCAAGCTCGGCGCGCTCGACGACAAGCCTTACGAGTCGAAGCAGACTGGTGGCTGGCTGGCGATGATCCAGCACTACTTCATCGCCGCGATCATTCCGCCGGCCGACGAAGCGCTGACCATGTCCGGCAAGCCGGCCGGCGGCGGCAACTATCTGAGCCAGTATCTCGGTGCAACCAAGCCGGTCGCCGATGGTGCCGACGCCAGCTACACCACGGGCCTGTACATCGGCCCGAAATCCCAGGGTGCGCTTGACGACGTCGCCAAGGGCCTGGCGCTGACCGAGGACTACGGCATCCTCACGCCGATCGCCAAGCCGCTGTTCTGGACGATGAACTTCTTCCACGGCCTGGTCGGCAACTGGGGCTGGTCGATCATCCTGCTGACGTTGCTGGTCAAGCTGATCTTCTATCCGCTGACGGCTGCGCAGTACAAGTCGATGGCGAAGATGAAGAAGTTCACGCCGCGCATCGCCGAACTGAAGGAGCGCTACGCGGATGACCGCGAAAAGCTCAGCAAGGCGATGATGGATCTGTACAAGAAGGAAGGCTTCAACCCGCTCGCCGGTTGCTGGCCGATCCTGGTGCAGATGCCGGTGTTCTTCTCGCTGTACTGGGTGCTGGTCGAAAGCGTGGAGCTGCGCCAGGCGCCGTTCATGCTCTGGCTGCAGGACCTGTCGGCGGCTGATCCGCTGTACATCATGCCGGTGCTCTACGGCGCCTCGATGTGGCTGCAGCAGCGCATGTCCGGCCAGTCGGCGACCATGGACCCGATGCAGGCCAAGATCATGAACGTCATGCCGATCGCGTTCACCGGCATGTTCCTGTTCTTCCCGGCCGGCCTGGTCGTCTACTGGTTCGTGTCGAACGTCATCGGCATCGCCCAGCAGATGTTCATCACCAAGCGCATCCAGGCGGCAGACAGCAATCGCCAGGAACTGAAGAAGGCCTGAGTTCGCTGACCGGAGCCAGACGATGAGCCGCAGCGACACGATTGCGGCCATCGCCACGGCACCGGGCCGTGGCGCGGTCGGCATCCTGAGAGTGTCGGGTGTCGACGCTT
>NZ_JAHFRY010000110.1:5173-16014 GCF_023266035.1 Nevskia sp. | reverse complement strand
GACCCAGAACGCGCGCACCACGGTGCAGCTGCGCGAATGGTTCAACGAGATTCGCGACGAGCTGGCCGCGTTCCGCGCCGCTGGTGGTAAGCCGGGCGGCTGGGCGGCGAGCGTGCTGGTCCACAACAGCTACGACCGCTTCCCGGAAGAGCTGGAGATGCTGCAGGAGTACCAGCCGGACATCGTGATCACCGCGCTCGGCAGCCCGAAGCGGGTGCTGAATGAAGTGCACGGCTACGGCGGCGCGGTGTTCGCCGACGTGATGTCGCTGGAACATGCGCGCAAGGCGGCGGATGCCGGCGCCGACGGCCTGGTGCTGGTCTGCCACGGTGCCGGTGGCCACACCGGCGCCAACAGCCCGTTCGCCTTCGTGTCCGAAGTGCGCCGCTTCTTCAAGGGCACCATCGTCGTCGGCGGGGCGATCTCCGACGGCCGCGGCGTGCTCGCTGCCGAGATGCTCGGTGCGGACCTGGTCTACATGGGCACCCGTTTCATCGCCTGCCCGGAAACGATGATCAACGAGGACTACCGCCGGATGATGATCACGGCCGGCATGGATGGCGTGGTCGCCACTAAGTCGGTGACCGGTGTCCAGTGCAGCTGGCTCAAGGAAAGCCTGATCGCCGCCGGCTTCGACGACAGCAAGATCGCATCGACCGCGAAGATCGACTTCAGCGATGTCCACGGCGAACTGAAGCCCTGGAAGAACATCTTTGGCGCAGGGCAGGGCGTCGGCCAGGTCGACAGCGCTGCGAGCACCGCTGAAGTCGCTGCCCAGCTTATCGGCGAGTACCGCGCGGTGAGCGCGGAGTTCATGGCTCGTTTCCGCAGCTAAGTTCTGCGGCACCCTTCATCCAACGTCATCCCCGCCTTCGCGGGAATGACGGGATCAAGTTTTTTGCTTCATCGTTCTGGAGAATTCCATGCTGCCTGCCCGCGCTGTCTATACCGAAGAACACGAGATGTTTCGCGATGCCGTCCGCGGTTTCGTCAAGGCTGAGCTGACGCCGCATTTCGCGCGCTGGGAAGAGGAAGGCATCGTCGACCGCGCGATGTGGACCAAGGCCGGTGAAGCGGGCCTGCTGTGTCCGCAGGTGGGCGACGCCTATGGCGGCGTCGGCGGCACCTTCCGGCACAACGCCATCGTCGTCGAGGAACTGGCCTACGCCGGCATGGCCGGTCCGCAGACCGATCTGTCGGTGCACAACGATGTCTGCGCCGGTTATCTGATCAGCCTCGGCAGCGAAGAACAGAAGCAGCGCTGGCTGACCGGCATGGTCAGCGGCAAGACCGTCTGCGCGATCGCGATGACCGAGCCGGGCACCGGCAGCGATCTGCAGGGCATCAAGACCCGCGCCGTTCGCGTGGACGACAACTTCGTCATCAACGGTTCGAAGACTTTCATCTCCAACGGGCAGCATTCGGATCTGGTGATCGTCGTCGCCCGCACCTCGGACACGCCGGGCTCGAAGGGCATGAGCCTGATCCTGGTCGAAGCCGATCGCCCCGGCTTCCGCCGCGGCCGCAATCTGGAAAAGCTCGGCCATCTGTCATCGGACACTTCCGAGCTTTTCTTCGATGACGTGACCGTGCCGGTATCGAATCTGCTCGGCGCCGAAGGCACCGGCTTCGCATCATTGATGAGTGAGTTGCCGCAGGAGCGTCTGACCCTGGCGGTGTCGTCGATGGCCTCGGCGCAGAAGGCTTTCGACATCACCCGTGACTACGTCAACACGCGGCGCGCTTTCGGCAAGACAATCATGGATTTCCAGAACACCCGCTACAAACTGGCGGACCTGAAGGCCGAACTGTCGGTGGGCTGGGCGTTCGTCGATCAGTGTCTGGAAAAGCACGACCGCCACGCGCTGACCTCGGCCGATGCCTCGATCGCCAAGCTGTGGTGTACCGAGATGCACGGCCGCCTGGTCGATACCTGCCTGCAGTTCTTCGGCGGCTACGGTTTCATGCGCGAATACGAGATCTGCAAGCTCTACGCCGATGCCCGCGTTCAGCGCATTTACGGCGGCACCTCGGAAATCATGCGTGAGCTGATCTCGCGGTCGCTTTAACCAGCCGGACGGTCACAACAACAGCGTCGTCCCCGCGCGGGCGGGGGTGACCGTTATTAGTAGAGGGTAGTTCCGAGGCCGGTTGACCCGCCATCCCGACATGATAGTATGCCACCATACTAAATATCGGCCGCGCTGCGGCTTATCCGGGAGTCGGCAATGGCGGGTTTGTACTTCGAGCAGTTTGCGGTGGGTCGGGTTTTCGATCACGAAATCCGTCGTACGGTCACCGAATCGGACAACGTCTGGTTCTGCGGTGCCACCTACAATCCGGCTCAGATCCACATCGATGCCGAATACTGCAAGAACACCGAGTTCGGCCAACCGCTGGTGAACTCGATCTTCACGCTCGGTCTGGTCATCGGCCTGACGATCCAGGACACCACGCTCGGCACCACGGTCGCCAACCTTGGCATGACCGACACCCGATTTCCAAAACCGGTGTTTGCAGGCGACACGATCCGTTCGCGTACCACGGTGCTCGAGATTCGTGAATCGAAGTCGCGCCCCAACGCCGGCATCGTGACCTTCCTTCACGAAGGCCTGAACCAACGCGGCGAGATCGTCTGCACGACCCAGCGCCAGGCGCTGATGCTGCGCAAGCCGGCTGCGTAATCGCGCCGTTCGCAGTCACGAATCCGCTTTTTCCCTTCTCGACCTTCCGGAGTTCACGATGGATTTTTCGATCAATCCCGATCATCAGGCGATTCGCGACGGCGTCGGCGCCGTGGTGCGCTCGTTCGGCGATGACTACTGGCTGGCCCGTGACGACGACGGCGTGTTCCCGTTCGAGTTTCACAAGGCGATGGCCGATGGCGGCTGGCTCGGCCTGACCATGCCGGAGGAGTACGGCGGTTCGGGGCTGGGCGTGACCGAAGCGATGATCATGATGCATGAGATCGCCAGCCACGGCGGCGGCATGGCCGCGACCTCGTCGGTGCACATCAACCTGTTCGGGCCGCACCCGATCGTGGTTTACGGCACGCCCGAGCAGAAGGCACGCTGGGTGCCGCGTCTGATCGCCGGTGAAGACCAGTGCTGCTTCGGTTTCACCGAGCCGGACGCTGGCCTCAACACCACGGCGATCAAGACCTTCGCGACCAAGGTCGACGGCGGCTATGTGGTGCGCGGCCAGAAGGTCTGGACCTCGACCGCCCAGGTCGCGAACAAGATCATGCTGCTGACCCGCACGACCAAGCTCGAAGATGCCAAGAAGCCGACCGACGGCATCACCATCTTCTACACCGACCTCGATCGCTCGAAGATCGCCGTCACCAAGATTCCGAAGATGGGCCGCAAGGCGGTCGATTCGAACTCGATCTTCATCGACGACCTGTTCATTCCCGATTCCGATCGCATCGGCGAGGAAGGCAAGGGCTTCGGCTACATCCTGCACAGCCTCAATCCGGAGCGCGTGCTGATCGGCATCGAAGCGATCGGCATCGGCCAGGACGCGCTGCGCCGCGCCGCCAAGTACGGCCGCGAGCGCGTTGTCTTCGGCCGTCCGATCGGCATGAATCAGGGCATCCAGCATCCGCTCGCGGAAAAGTGGATGTATCTCGAAGCCGCGCAGCGGATGGTCGAAAAGGCTGCCTGGCTGTACGACAACCATCTGCCCTGCGGCGCTGAAGCGAACGCCGGCAAGTTCCTCGGCGCCCGTGCCGGCTTCGATGCCTGCTTGCAGGCAGTGCTGACCTTCGGCGGCATGGGTTACGCGAAGGAGTACCACGTCGAACGCCTGCTCAGAGAAGTGACGGTGACTCGCATCGCGCCGATCACCGAGCAGCTGATCCTGTCGTTCATCGCCGAAAAAGTGCTCGATCAGCCGAAGTCTTACTGATCGCAAGACACGGCAATCCAGAATTCTGGGGCAGCTTTACAAGAATAGTAGGCTGCCATACGATTTCTCACAGAATTTTTGAGGAAGCACCATGTTCAAGCGCACGCTGTTCACCCATGAGCACGAACTTTTCCGCGATACCGTTCGCAAATTCATCGAGCGCGAGATCGCGCCGTATCACGCCCAGTGGGAGCATGACGGCATCGTGCCGCGTGATCTTTGGATCAAGGCCGGCGAAGCGGGCATGCTCTGCTGCACGGTGCCGGAAGAGTACGGTGGCCTCGGCCTCGATTATCTGTTCGATGTCGTGGTCTTCGAGGAAATGGCGCGCAGCGGCTTCACCGGCCCGGGCTTCCTGATCCATTGCGATCTCGTCGCCACTTACATCAAGGGCTTTGGCACCGAAGAACAGAAAGCGCACTGGTTGCCGAAGATGGTGTCGGGTGAGGCCATTGGCTCTCTCGGCATGACCGAACCGCATGCCGGCTCGGATCTGAAGGCGATCCGCACCCGTGCCGTGCGTGATGGCGATGACTACATCATCAACGGCCAGAAGGTGTTCATCTCCAACGGCCAGCTCTGCGATGTGCTGGTGCTGGCGACCAAGACCGACAGCGATTCCGGCTCCAAGGGCGTGACGCTGTTCCTGGTCGATACCAACAACCCCGGCTTCAAGCGCGGCAAGAACCTCGAAAAGCTCGGCATGAAGGCGCAGGACACTTCGGAGCTGTTCTTCGAGGACATGCGTGTTCCGGCTTCCGCGATGCTCGGCAAGGAAGGCGAAGGCTTCAAGCTGATGATGACCAAGCTGGCCCAGGAACGTCTCGCCCAGGCGATCCGTTCGGCCACGGTCACCGAAACGCTGATCGAGATGACGGTCGACTACACCGCCAACCGCAAGGCTTTCGGCACCACCATCGGCGCCTTCCAGAACACCCAGTTCAAGCTCGCCGAACTGCATACCGAATCGGTGATCGGTCGCGTCTTCACCGATCATTGCATCGCCAAGTTCATGGCTGGCGAACTCGATGAAGTCGATGCTGCGATGGCGAAGATGTGGCTGTCGAACCTGCACTGCAAGACGGCCGACGAGTGCCTGCAGCTGTTCGGTGGCTGGGGCTACATGTGGGAGTACCCGATTTCCCGCGCCTTCGCCGATTGCCGCATCGTCAAGATCGCCGGCGGCTCGATCGAAGTCATGAAGCTGATCATCGGTCGTTCGCTGTTCGGCCGCGTGCAGGGCCACGAGAAGGTCAAGCCGCTTGCCAAGAGCGATGAAGCGGATGCTGGCCAGAAGCGTCTCGCGGGCTAGCCGAGCAGAACTATTGGCGTCTGAAAGAGCACGAAAGCCGCTCCCGAAATCGCCCCAAAGATCGGAAGCCTCGCCGTCCAGCATTGGCGACGAGCTTGTTTACTGCCTGTGCACCTGCTTGCGTAGACAGTACGGATTTACTGAACAGCTGAACCGGAGTGATCGACATCGTGGAATTCAAGACTATCGACCTGAGCATCAGTGACGGCATCGCCCGCTTCACGCTCAATCAGCCGGACAGCGGCAACCCGTTCAACGCGCAGTTCTGCTCGGAGTTCAGCCAGGCTGCGAATCTGCTCACTGCCCGCAAGAAGGACGTGCGCGCCGTGCTGCTCAGCGCCAACGGCAAGTTCTTTTCGATCGGTGGCGACATCCGCATGTTCGTCGAGTCGATCGACACCTTGTCGGCCTCGATCATCGAATGGACCTCGACCCTGCACATGGGGATCGCGCGCCTGAAGCGTCTCGATGCGCCGCTGATCGCCTCGGTGCACGGCACCTGCATGGGCGGCGGCGTGGCGCTGATCGCCAACTGCGACATGGTCTATGCCGGCAAGAGCGCGCGCTTCGGCGCCGCCTATCCGCAGATCGGCTATTCCTGCGATGCCGGCGCTTCGTTCGGCCTGGTTTCGCGTCTCGGCATTGCCCGTTCGCGCCGCTTCCTGCTGTTCAACGAAATGCTCAGCTCGGACGAAGCCGCCGCCTGCGGCCTGGCCGATATGGTGGTCGAGGATGCAGCACTGGCCGCCACGGCCGAGAAGGCTGCCGTACGCCTGGCCAACGGCCCGACGCGTGCCTTTGGCGAGATTCGTCGCCTGGTCGACAAGGCGCTGCGCCAGCCGCTGGAAACCCAGCTCGAAGACGAAGCTCAGGCGCTTGCCGGTTGCGCCGGAAGCGAAGATGCTCGAGAGGGCATCATGGCTTTCGTCGAAAAGCGCGCACCCATTTTCAAAGGACGCTGAGCCGGCTCCCGAACGGGACTCCCTGCCGAGAAATCAGCGCCATTCGTTGCAGCGAAGGAGGATGAAACCATGTGGTTGTATGCCGACATCAAGACACTCGCCGACATTCCTCGGTTGTATGCCCGGACCCGCCCGACCAAGGTCGCCCTCGTTGATGGCTCAGGTACCACCACGTTTGCCGAACTGGACGATCGCTCGAACCGCATCGCCAACCTGATTGCCGGCTTCGGCGTTGCGCCGGGTTCGAACGTCGGCTTCCTCGGCAAGAACTCCTCGCTGTATTTCCAGCTGTTGTTCGGCATCAACAAGGCCGGCAGCACGATGTCGCCGATGAACTGGCGTCTGGCCGCGCCGGAATTGGCGGCGGTGATCGCCGATGCCGAAGCGCCGCTGCTGTTCGTCGACCGCGAACTGATTCCGCTTGCCGAGAGTGTCAAGGCGCTGTGCAGCCAGAAGTTCCAGATCGTCGAGATCGATCCGCCGAATCCTGACAGCACCTTCGATCAGGCGCTCGCCAAGGCCGCCAACACCGATCCGCATGTACCGCTGGAGGCCGAGCAGGCCGCGCTGCTGATCTACACCTCGGGCACCACCGGCAAGCCGAAGGGTGTCGAGCTGACCCATCGTGGCTTCCACTACATGCGGCTCTGCGAACATCTGGAACCGGCGCTGCAGTGGCAGCCGGACGACGTGATGCTGATGGTGATGCCGAATTTCCATCTGGTCGGCAGCGGTCTGACCATCCAGTCGCTGTACAACGGTTCCACCTTGTCGATCCTGCCGCAGCTCGACGCCGGCCAGCTGATCAAGATCATCGCCCGTGATCGCCCGAGCGTCGTCGCTCTGGTGCCGACGGCCATCCAGATGCTGCTCGATCACCCGGATTCGAAGACCGCCGATTTCTCGTCCCTGCGCCTGGTCATGTACGCCGGATCGCCGATCAGCTCGCATCTGCTGCAGCGGGCGCTGGTGCAGATGAAGTGCAAGTTCATGCAGTTCTACGGCGCTACCGAAAGCTCCGGCGCGATCACGCTGCTGCGGCCGGAACAGCATGTGCTCGAAGACGAGGCCAAGCTGAAATCCTGCGGCACGCCGCTGCCGCTGATCGAGGTCAAGTTCGTCGATGCTTTTGGCGTTGAAGTGCCGGACGGTGACGTCGGCGAGTTGATGGTCCGTTCGCCGTCGATCTTCGGCGGTTACTGGAAGCAGCCGGAAACCACGGCCGCCGTGCTCAAGGACGGCTGGTACAAGACCGGCGATGCCGGACGCCGCGATGCCGAGGGTTTGCTGTACCTCGTCGACCGGGTCAAGGACATGATCGTCACCGGTGGCGAGAACGTCTATTCGGCGGAAGTCGAACAGGTGCTCGCCAAGCATCCGGGCGTGCGCATGTGCGCGGTCATCGGCCTGCCGGATGAGAAGTGGGGCGAGCGCGTGGTCGCGCTGATCATGCCGGCCGATGGCCACAAGCCGACGCAGGACGAAATCATCACCCACTGCCGCCAGCACATCGCGGGCTACAAGGTGCCGAAGGAAGTGCATCTCGTCGACAGCTTCCCGATGACGGCGACCGGCAAGGTGTTGAAGCGTGTGGTTCGCGATGAGTTGGCGAAGGCTGCTGCCGTCGCCTGATTGCTGGCGACAGTTGCCTGTCTGCAGATTTGTTGTTCGTTGTTTGCCGTGAACGTAGTCCAGCGTCCAAACGGACGCTTCATTCATTGATCACCGAAGACCGTCGCCATGCCTGATTCCCCGTCGCTACTGCCGCAGGACACCGAAACCTCCCAGACTCGCAACCCGCTCCGGTTTGTCACGGCGGCGAGCCTGTTTGATGGTCACGATGCGGCGATCAACGTGATGCGACGGCTGATCCAGGGGCAGGGCGCGGAAGTCGTGCACCTCGGCCACAACCGATCGGTGGAAGACGTGGTTCGCGCCGCACTCCAGGAAGACGCGGATGGCATCGCGCTGTCCTCGTATCAGGGCGGCCACAACGAATTCTTCAAGTACATGGTCGACATGCTCGCCGAGCGTGGCGCCAGCCATATCCGCGTGTTCGGCGGCGGTGGCGGCACCATCACGCCGGAAGAAATCGCCGCGCTGCAGGGGCAGGGCGTTGAGCGCATCTATCACCCGAATGACGGCAGCAAGCTCGGCCTGGTCGGCATGATCGAGGATCTGGTCAAGCGCGCCGAATCGCATCGCCAGGGCAGCATCAAGCCGGGTGTGGCGACCATCGATGACGAGATCAGCGTTGGCCGCTGGCTGTCGGCGCTCGAAGACGACATGTTCGACGAGGCCGAGCTGAACGCTCTGCGCGAGCAGTGGAAGATCACCGGTGCCAACACGCCGGTCATCGGCTTCACCGGCACCGGCGGCGCGGGCAAGTCCTCGGCCGTCGACGAACTGCTGCTGCGCTTCCTGCAGGCGTTCCCGACGATGCGCATCGCCGTGCTCGCCGTCGATCCGACTCGCCGCCGTTCCGGTGGCGCGCTGCTCGGCGATCGCATCCGCATGAACTCCCTGCGCAACCCGCGCGCCTTCATGCGCTCGATGGCGACCCGCCGTCAGCACGCCTCGATCAACACCGTGCTCAAGGATTGCATCGCCTTCCTGAAGAGCCTGACCTACGACCTGGTCATCGTCGAAACCGCCGGTATCGGCCAGAGCGATTCGGAAATCGTCGACCTCGTCGACTTCCCGATCTACGTGATGACCAGCGACTACGGCGCGGCCAGCCAGCTCGAAAAGATCGACATGATCGATTACGCCGAGCTGATCGTGCTCAACAAGTTCGATCGCCGTGGTGCCGAAGACGCGCTGCGCGATGTGCGCAAGCAGTGGAAGCGCAACCGCGTGGCTTTCCAGCTCAGAGACGAGGACGTGCCGGTCTATCCGACGATCGCCAGCCAGTTCAACGATCCGGGCGTCACCTGGATGTTCACCAACCTCTGCCGCCTGCTGCGCCAGAAGCTGAACCTGCCGGCCGACAAGTGGACGCCAAGCCTCGACACCACGCTGAAGGAACCGCGCGCCACGGTGCTGATTCCGGGCAACCGCACCCGTTACCTCGCCGAGATCGCCGAAGGCGGCCGGGCGATCAATCGCGAATGCGAGCAGCAGGACGAGATCGCCAACCGCGCCCAGTCGCTGTGGGAAGCGCTGCAGGAACTCGCCGATCCGAAGCTGCCGAAGCCGCTCGACGTCTATGCCGGTGAAGACCTCACCGCCGGCGGCGACAAGAGCCTGCTGATCCTGCGCAGCCGCTACAACGAATCGATCAAGGGCCTGAAGTCCGAGTCGATCAGCCTGCTGCGCGAATGGCCGGCGCGTCTCAAGGGCGTCACCGACGACCAGTACACCTACTACGTGCGCGGCAAGCCGGTGTCCGGCGACAACTACAGCGAAAGTCTCTCGCACTCGAAGATTCCGAAAGTCGCTGCGCCGAAGTTCGAGTCCTGGGGCGAGCTGCTGCGCTTCCTGCTCAAGGAAAATCTGCCGGGCGGCTATCCGTACACGGCCGGCCTCTATCCCTACCGCCGCGTCGGTGAAGATCCGATCCGCATGTTCGCCGGCGAAGGCACGCCGGAGCGCACCAACCGCCGCTTCCATTACCTGAGCCAGCCGGGTGTGCCGACCCGTCTGTCGACCGCTTTCGATTCGGTGACCCTGTACGGCGAAGATCCGGAAGTGCGTCCGGACATCTACGGCAAGATCGGCAACTCGGGCGTCAATATCGCGACGCTCGACGACATGAAGAAGCTCTACTCGGGCTTCGATCTCTGCCTGCCGTCGACGTCCGTCTCGATGACCATCAACGGCCCGGCGCCGATGATCCTGGCGATGTTCATGAACTGCGCCATCGATCAGCAGATCGAGAAGTACCTGAAGGAAGAGCCGGCGCGCTGGGCGTCCGCCGAGAAGAAGATCGCCGAGCTGTTCAAGGGCAAGGTCCGTCCGAGCTACTCGGGCGAGCTGCCGTCGAACAACAACCGTCTGGGCCTGGCCCTGCTCGGCGTCACCGGCGATCAGCTGGTCGATGCCGAGACCTACGCCAGGATCAAGCGCGAAACGATGTCGGTGGTGCGCGGCACTGTGCAGGCCGACATCCTCAAGGAAGACCAGGCGCAGAACACCTGCATCTTTTCGACCGAATTCGCGCTGCGCATGATGGGCGACATCCAGCAGTCGTTCGTCGAACGCGGCGTGCGCAACTTCTATTCGGTGTCGATCTCGGGTTATCACATCGCCGAAGCGGGTGCTAACCCGATCAGCCAGCTCGCCTTCACCCTGGCCAACGGCTTCACCTTCGTCGAGTACTACCTCGCCCGCGGCATGAAGATCGATGACTTCGCGCCGAACCTGTCGTTCTTTTTCTCGAATGGCATGGACCCGGAATACTCGGTGATCGGCCGCGTCGCCCGCCGCATCTGGGCGCGTGCGATGCGCGAGCGCTACAGCGCCAACGAACGCAGCCAGATGCTGAAGTACCACATCCAGACCTCGGGTCGTTCGCTGCACGCGCAGGAAATCCAGTTCAACGACATCCGCACGACCTTGCAGGCGCTGTATGCGCTGTTCGACAACTGCAACTCGCTGCACACCAACGCCTACGACGAAGCGATCACCACGCCGACCGAAGAAAGCGTGCGCCGCGC
>NZ_JAHFRY010000110.1:0-5163 GCF_023266035.1 Nevskia sp. | reverse complement strand
AGCTTGTATTACGAGCACAAGAAGTACGACGGCTCGCTGCCCCTGATCGGCGTCAACACCTTCCTGCCGAAGGACCACGGCGGCGAGATCGCGACGACCATCGAACTGATCCGCTCGACCGAGGAAGAGAAGGGCCAGCAGATCGACAACGTGGCCTCGTTCCGCACGCTGCGCAACGACCTGCAGGCCGACAGCCTGAAGCACCTGCAGCAGACCGCCCGCGATCGCCGCAACATCTTCGAATCGCTGCTCGAAGCGGTGAAGTACAACTCGCTCGGCCAGATCAGCCACGCGCTGTACGACGTCGGCGGCGAGTATCGGCGCAACATGTGAGGCAGCTTCGGCGCCGCGCCATGAATCATCCGAAGACGACCCGCAGCCTTGGTGCTGCGGGCCTGCTGTTCGCCGCCGTCGGCCTTGCGGCCTGCGGCTCGATTCGCCCGCAGATGAACGAGGTGGTGATCACCGCGATCCCGGACGAGACCGCGGCCTGTACCTACGCCGGTTTCGTGGCGGTCGACAGCGTCGAAGGCCTCAAGAACGTGGGCATGGACCAGCTGCGGGCGCAGGCGGTGCGGCTCAAGGCCAATACCGTGCTGGTCAGTTCCTATTCGGCCTCGCGTGATGGCAAGGCCTTTGTCTGCGATCCGCCGCTGAAGCCGCGCTGAGGCGAGGCTTCAGTAGCGGTCGAGCTTCGCTCAGGCGACGCGGCCCTTGAACTGGGCCGGCCGCTTGCCGAGGAAGGCGCTGACACCTTCGCGGAAGTCGGCCGTTTTGGTGTTCGCCGAGAACACATTGCGCTCGGCTTCCAGCTGTTCGCTCAAGCTGCGGTCATAGGTCTTCTCGACCAGCCGCTTGTAGTTGCCATAGGCCTGCGTCGGGCCATTGGCGAGCCGGGTCGCCAGTTCCGCCGTGCTCGCCGCCAGCGCGTCGGCGGCCACGACCTTGTAGACCAAGCCGGCTGCCAGCGCCGCTTCGGCATCCAGGGTTTCGCTGAGGAACATCAGCTGGGCTGCCTTGTTGCGGCCGAGCAGGCGCGGCAGGAAGTAGGTGCCGCCGCAGTCCGGCGAGGCGCCGATGCGGTCATAGGCAATCATGAAGCGGGTGCCTTGGGCGGCGATGACCAGATCGCAAGCGGTCATCAGCGACAGGCCGGCCCCGGCAACCGCACCGTGCACCGAGGCAATCACCGGCGCATCGATATTGCGCAGCGTTTCGACCAGCACATGCAGCGCATTGAGCAGATCGTCCGCTACCTGGTCGGCGACTTCGAAATCCTTCGCGAAGCTGGCCAGATCGCCACCGGCGATGAAGGCGCGGCCATTGCCGCGCAGCACCACGCAACGCACCCGCGCATCGTCACGAATTTCCAGCGCGACATCGCGCAGCGCCTCGGCCAGCGGCACGTTGAGCGCGTTCATCACCTCGGGGCGATTGATGGTGATCGTCGCAATGCCGGTGGCGGCATCGAGGGACAGTTCGGCAAGACTCATCGGAACTCCGGAAAACGAAGGGAAAATCAGTGGGCCAGGCGGCTGGCAAGATGGCTGCGCTGGCTGTCGTCGAGGCCGATCGCCTCGGCGAGGTAGACGTCGATCGAGCCGTGATCGGCCACGATCCTGGCGACTGCTGAATCGAGATATTCGGCACGCGCGGCGACGATCGCCGCCAGCATGTCCGGCGGTGCGCTGATGCCGATCAGCTCGTGCAGCAGGGCGGCAACCTTGTGCTGCAGCGAGGCGCGGCTGGCAGCATCGTTGGAGCGCAGGTAATCGCCGAGCACGGCTTCATCGGGTACGCCGACCGCGTGCAGCAGCATGGCGACGACGAAGCCGGTGCGGTCCTTGCCGGCCGTGCAGTTGACCACCAGCGGCAGCTGATCGGTCTCTTCGTCGAGCAGCAGCGCGAACACCTGCTTGAGCACTGGCGCGCAGACCATCGGCAGGTCGCGGTACAGATGGCGCATCAGCGCCGCGGCACCTTCGGCGGTTGCGTTGTTGCGCAGCTCGCTGACCAGTTCCGGCATCAGCACACGGATATCGGTGGCGACCGACAGATTCAGCACTCGCGGCGCCGCACCGGCCGGCCAGCGATGCGGACGCTGCAGGCGCTCTCCGTCGCTGCGCAGATCGCAGCAGACCTTCGGCGACAGGCTGGCGAGCTGGGCGAGATCGTCGGCATCGAGCGCGTCGAGCGCATCGGAACGGTAGACGAGGCCAGCGCGGGTCTGGCGACCGTCACGGGTGGGCAGGCCGCCGATATCGCGGAAGTTCGGTGCGGTCTTGAGCAGGGTCATGATCGGAATTCTGGGGAGTGGACGGCAAGTCGACGCAACATTGCCGTCAACACCCCGATCAACCCTCTACTGCAGCCGTCTCAGGGCGTGCCGGACGGCACGAACTTGTCGGCGTGGATTCTATCCGCTTGCACACCGAGCTCGATCAGCCGCCGTTCCACCGCTTCGACCATGCCGAGGTTGCCGCAGATGAAGGCGGCGGTATCGCGGTAGTCGATGCCGAGCGCCGGTGTCAGCGCGGCCGTGACCAGACCACGCAGGCCAGCCCAGCTGGAACCGGTCGGTTCGTGTGACAGGATCGGAATCACCCGCAGGCGATCACCGGCCTTGGCCTGAAGCTCGGCCAGATGGGTATCGGCAAACAGATCCTTCTCGCTGCGCACGCCGAACACGATCGTGAAGCGCGCGGTCTCCGAACGCTGCAGGCGATCGCCGACGATCGACAGGATCGGCGCCAGGCCGGTGCCGCCGGCGACGCAGAGGCCGTCGCGATCGAGATCGTCAACGCCCATGACGCCGAACGGCCCTTCGACCCAGAACTTGATGCCGCTGCGGTCCTCGGCAAACAGCCATTCCGAGAACCGGCCGCCGGGCAGGCGCTTGACCAGAAAGCCGACTTCGCCGGCCGGGCTGCCATCGGCGGCCGGCACGTCGTAGTACGAATAGCTGCGCCGCGTGAACGAGCCGGATTCGGCGATCGTGCAGTACTGGCCGGCGTTGAACGCCACCGCGTCATCGAGCTTCAGACGCAGATCGATGACATCGCCGGGCAACCGCTGCCAGCGCGTGACCAGAGCGGACACCGTGCGCACCGGCAGCTGCGCGCCGTTGCCGAGCTTCACGTCGAGCACCAGATCGGTCCGCACCTTGGCCTGACAGGCGAGCACGAAACCGGCCTCGATCTGCTCGTTGCTCAAGGGCGACAGCGCCAGATCGACCATCGGGCTGACCCGACCGTCGACCAGCCGCGTCTTGCAGGTGCCGCAGACGCCGACCCGGCAGTTGTGCGGATAGTCGATGCCCTGGTCGACCGCTGCTTTCAGCAGCATGTCGTTCCTCTTCACCTCGAACGAGGTTTCGCTGCCATCGCGGCCGCGGACGGTGATCCGGCAGTGGCCGGCGCGGGTTTCGACAGCCGGGTTCTTCTCGAGCACCTGCATGATGGTCAGAAGCTCCGATTAAGCCGTAGCCATCGCGCTGCGCGACGGTGCGCGCGGTGCCGGCTCGTCGTTCAGCTCGTGCCAGCCGGCACGGGCGTTTTCGCGACGGGCGATCTCGCGTTCCTGTGGCGTCGCGCGATTCTTGTCCCAGTCCTTCAGCAGCGGCTTGACCATCATGAAGAACAGCGGGGGCACGAAGGCCAGCAACACGCAGAGCAGGAACTGCGGCTGCTGCGGACCGTTCGGGTCTGGCTCCAGCGCGTAGAACGGCTTGTAGCTGTCGTCGTGATGGCCGGCGTGGTTGGTGATCTCCAGCGCCAGAATGCGCACCAGCGGCGTGATGTGATTCCAGGTGTGGTGGTTCTGGAAGCGACCCGGCGTTGCCGAGATCAGGCCGTAGTGATTGCAGTAATTGAACACTTCCAGAAGCATGCGCGGGCCGAAGAACAGCGAGGCCGAGCACAGCAGCAGACCCTTGAAGCCGCCGAGCGCAAAGAGTGCTGCGAGGAAGATGCCGAAGTAGGTCGCCTTGAACACCCAGGCATTGCGCGGGTCGTACCACTTGCGGCCGCGCTTGGTCCACATCATCTTTTCGAGGTGATAGCTCTCCTTCCACTGCGCCGGGAAGGTGCGGAAGAAATGGCCGTAGACGGTGTCGCCGCGGCGGGCGTAGTCCGGGTCATCCGGCGTCGCCACGCGCATGTGGTGGGTGACCACGTGGGTGATCTCGCGCCAGGGATCGAACACCAGGCACTGGCCGATGCGGCCGAGCCAGCGCAGGAACAGACCTTCGCGGTGGAACAGCTCGTGCACCGGCGGCGCGCCGATCACGAAGCCGATGAACAGGGTGCTGAGGAAAGCGCCAACGCCGGACGCGGTGGTCGCGAAATGATCGTGACCGATCAGCCAGGCGTAGAACAGGATGTTGACGAAGCTGGCCAGCACGGTGATCGACACGATCACGTCGTAGATCCAGGCATGCGCCAGGTCGCGGATCGAGTAATCGGCTTTCAGGAAGCCATCGAAGAACAGCACGCCGAGCAGCAAGGCCATGCCGACCCAGGTGAAATTGCCGCCCATCCACATGCCGTAGGCATGTGCGCTGAGGATGATCGGGGACAGCAAGTACTTGAAATAATCGAGGTTCTTGGTCATGGCAGGTCTCGCAGGGCTACACGCCGGATCAGGCGACGGTGCATCTTCCGCCCTTCGCCGCGGCGACGGCCCATCCCATAGTTTGGTCGGCCAGTCCGGCGGTCCACCGCTCGTCTCCCCGGCAGGCAGCGCTCGCGTGGCCCGGTTCGAATGTGATCTGGCAGCCGTTACGCAAGCTGCACCGGCGAACGCTGATCGTCCAGTGCTTTGAACAGATGGCCATGCCAGCGAAAGCCGAGGCAGGCTTCATCGATGATCCGGCCTAGCGCGGCTTCCGGCAGCACGATTCGATCCAGTCCTTCGCGGAAGCGTTGCCCGAGCACCACCGCTCCCGGTGAGGGGAACGCGTAGAAGGCAGTGCCTAGGTCGCCGTCGAGCGCCAGCGCGCGGCGAACGATACGCGCCAGCGTCTGGCCGCCAGCCAGATCGCCGAGATAGCGGACATAGGCGTGGGCGATGAGACCCGGCGCATCGAGCTGCAGCAGATGCGCGTGATAGATCCCGGCAGCCTCCTGCAGTGGCAGTGCTGGCCAGTCCGCACCGTGCAGCGTG
>NZ_JAHFRY010000109.1 GCF_023266035.1 Nevskia sp. | reverse complement strand
GCTCGCTGCGTTCGCCTTTATTGAGTACATCTGGGCAGGTGTTTCCTTTTCCGTACTCAAGCTTGGCGTGCATCAGTGGCTTCCGGCTTCCTTCATTGCGTATGTCATTTTCGGTGTCGCGTTTGGTGTAGCGCTTAGCATGCGCGCCAGAAAGCTAGGCAGTTCCGTGCCTGCTGTGCCCAACTGGTCCATCCTGTCAGGCATAGTGTTCGGGGCGTACTTCTGCATCGCTTCAGCGGTGGTGTTTTTATGGGCCTAACCAGCGGTTCAAGCCGACGTCCACGCCTCCGCTGTCGCTCCGGCGTCGCCGCGGCTTAACCTTGGCGTTGGGCATAAGAAAGGAACCTGTAGATGGACACTAGCTTTTGGATTGGTCTTGTTCTCGCCGTGCCCCTCGCGGTCGTCGGCAACTTACTCACGCCCAGAGCTCAAAAGTGGCTGTCTCGAAGAAGCACTGTTCGCCTAGACAAACGGCGCCAGGTCTTGCGCAAGGAGTTTGAGCGCGTCCAGCTTTTAGCTGCCGATAGTGCCAAATTCAATGCGTATCTCTTAACTGTGGTCGTGGCTGCCACGTTCGTCGGTTCGGTGGTTGCGGTTTGTAGCGGCGCTATAGCCGCAATCGCATATGTCTCCAACTCAGACCGTTTACTCTTCGCCTTCAGCCAGTTCACAGCGATTTTCGGCGGCATATTCATCGCCTCAATCTGCCAGGAAGCAATACGGACGTCGGCTCGCGTCCGGGACTTTGCAGACTACAAATCATCCATAGAATCAGAGCTTGGTGGCACGCTCGATGCCCAACCATCGCTTCAAGCCGACGGCCCCGCCTCCGGCGGGCCCGCGGCTTAAGCGGGGCGTTGGGGCAAGTGAAAGACCTGCTTACATCAGCAACCGAATCAGCCTTGGCAGTCCAGCAAGGCGATCTCGAAATTGCCGCCAACCAACTAAAAATATCTGGCTGGCTTGCAACCATATCTACAGCTGGTCTCTATTTTTGCTTCAACGGCGATAAGCATCATGTGGTTAATCTATCAAACCATTTTTCGCATCCCCTCTTCTATCCGCATGTTGCAATAAGCCTTGTTTTCGGCCTTTCACTTATTGCGGCTTATGAGTTTCATGTCGTCCACAACCTGCTTTTTGCATACTCCAAAAATGCGGTCTGCGGCTACAAGATTCAACTCGCCGCAGCTCTTCAAAAAATCGAAGAGCCTGCATGCCTGAACATCATTAAAAGCGAGCCCAAACTATTGTGGGCATTTGTAACCGCTGGCGAGCTGTTGAAGCTGCTTGATCCCAACGACCGAAACATCATTGAAGACACCTTAAACAAAATTGCGCGATTCAGAGACAAAGTAGACGCATGGTTGGCTTTACAAAAAAGGCTTACCTTGTTCGGGTTTCTTTCACTAATAGTTGCCAATGCATATTTTGCTGTCTAGAAACGCATTCTGTCTTGCGCATAGCCCTAACAAGGCATTCAAGCGGACGGGCTACGCCCGCCGCTTAACTTGAGCGTTAGGCATTAAATGATCGAGCAGTTACAAGGCTACGAGCCACTGTCACAAGTGTGGTTCGTCCATGACTACATACAGTTGCAGTTTCAAGATCGTACAGTTTCAATATTTAATACTCCTCAGATACATGATCCGGAGAGGGGCATTTTGTATAGAGATTCCGAAGGCTTTTGTGATCTACTTGTGGCGCAGATAAATCAACGGTTGTCTGACGCGGTTCTGGTAGAAGAGACAGTGTTCACGTTGGTTTTTGAAAATCACGTAAAGCTTGTCATTCCAATTACAGCTGAAGCAGCTCATGGCCCAGAAGCGGTAGAAGTTGGCACTTGGATAGTGTTCAATGCTTAACCAGGCGTTCAAGCCGACTTGGCGCTTCCTTCGGTTCAGTGGACACCCTGATCTAACCGATCAGGAGAGTTCCAAATGCCGAAACCTGGACCCAGAACGACGTACCGATACAGCAATGAATTCAAGGCAACAGCGGTCCGCCTGAGCCAACTGCCCGGAGTGCGGTAAGACCGTGAAAGTGGTGGAGGATCCAAAGCTCGGCGAGGTTGATCTTGACAATCTTCAACCCGAGTAGGTCGGGATGGCGGCTTCATCGCGCATCCCGACGGATTCGATGCGGGTTGTGTCTGTTTGCCAAGGCCTTGGTCGGCCCTTGTTCTCGTTGGCTGACTTCGGCCGATCAAGCCGAGAACAAGTCAGCAATAGCTCGTAACCTCTCCGACTGAACAGGCGGACAGCCACTGGTGCGCGCGATGATGAAGAAATCGATTCCCGCAGCCAGCCCTGATGCCTACGTCACTGCACTCTCCGGCTGGCAGCGCCTCATGGTCGAGAAGCTGCGCGCTACCGTCGTCGCCAATGCCAGCCTCGATGAAGTGATCAAGTGGGGGCATCTGGTGTATCTGTCGAATGGCCCGGTGTTGCTGATCCGCGCCGAGGAGCACCGCGTATTGTTCGGCTTCTGGCGAGGGCAGCGCCTGCGCGAGATCGATCCGCGCCTGAAGCCTGGCGGCAAGTACGAGATGGCTACCCTCGTGTTGCTTCAGAACGAGGAAGTCAGCAGCCGCACGGCAAGCCGTCTCGTCGAGGCAGCGGTCCGGCTCAACCAGACCTTGGGTGACCCCACGGATATCTAGCCCGAGCCAGCGGGGCCCGGATGGAAATCCGAGATCACGCGTATGCCGCGATGCGTCTCACGCTGCCGAAGGCCGCCACTGGTAGTCCAGTGACTCCTGCGCGAAGCGCACGAACCAGTCGATGGCGTCGGGATTCATCATCGCGTCGCGGCTGGCGACCTTCTCCGGCGTCTGACCCATCAGCAGCTTGCGCACCGGTACTTCCATCTTCTTGCCGGTCAGCGTGTAGGGGATGGCCTCAACTTCGTAGATGCGGTCCGGCACATGGCGGGGGCTGCAGTCTTTGCGCAGGCGATCTTTGATCGTGGCGATCAAGGCTTCGTCGAGCAGGCAGCCGGGCCTCAGGCACACGAACAGCGGCATGAACCAGTGGCCGCCGGGCAGGGCGCAACAGACGATCAGGCTGTCGTCCACGGCGTTGATCAGTTCCACGGCGCGATAGACCTCGGCGGTGCCGATGCGGACGCCGTTGCGGTTCAGGGTGGAGTCCGAGCGGCCATGGATGTATGAGCCGCCCTGGGCGTTGATGCGGATGAAATCGCCGTGCCGCCAGACGCCGGGGAAGGTCTGGAAATAGGCCTCGCGGTAGCGCCGGCCGTCGGGGTCGTTCCAGAAGCGCAGCGGCATCGACGGGAATGGTTTGACGCAGACCAGTTCGCCCACGGTGTCGATTGCTTCGCTGCCATCTTCGCGCCAGGCGCGCACGTCCATGCCGAGCATCCGGGTCTGGATTTCGCCGGCGCGCACGGGCAGGGTCGGGCTGGCGCCGACGAAGCCGCTGACGATCTCGGTGCCGCCGGATTGCGAGCTGACCCAGACATCGGGCTTCACCGCGCGATAGAACCAGGCGAAGATTTCCGGCGTCGACGGCGCGCCGGACAGGGTGATCGCCTGCAAGGCCGACAAATCGTGGGTGCGGCCCGGCGTCAGGCCGGCTTTTTCCATCATCTGCACGAAGGTCGGGCTGGCGCCGAAATGGGTCGCCCGGGTTGCGGCGGCGATCTGCCACAGCAGGTCTGGTGCCGGGTGGAACGGGCTGCCGTCGTAGAGCACGGCGCTGGCCCCGGTCAGCAGCGAGGCGATGACCAGATTCCACATCATCCAGCCGGTGGTCGAGTGGAAGAACATCGTCGAGCCGGGCTTTAGATCGAGGTGAAAGCTCATCAGCTTCAAATGCTCGACCAGCACGCCGACATGGCTGTGGACAATCGCTTTCGGCAGGCCGGTGGTGCCCGAGGAGAACAACACCCACAGCGGATGATCGTGCGCCACACGCGTGTAGCGGAACGTCTGGCGCGGCACGTCGGGGTGCGCCAGCACATCGTTCCAGTCCAGCGCGCCATCGACCGGCGGGCTGGCCTTGTCCGGGTACAGATACGGCAGCCAGATCACCGTGCGCAGGCTGGGCAGGGCGGCGGCGATCTCACGCGCTTCGCGGCTGCGGTCGTAGATCTTGCCGGCAAAGCGATAGCCGTCGGCGACGAACAGCAGCTTCGGCTCGATCTGCCCGTAGCGGTCGATCACCGTGCGGGCGCCGAACTCGGGCGATGCCGAGGACCAGACCGCGCCGATCGCGACGGTGGCCATCATCGCGATCGCCGTTTCCGGCACGTTCGGCAGGTAGGAGGCCACGCGATCGCCGGGGCGGATGCCGAGCGCGCGCAGCTGAGTCGCCAGGATGCGCACCTGCCGGCCGGTCTCGGCCCAGGTGTAACGGCCGGGCTCGCGGGTTTCGCTGTGATGGTGGAAGGCGACGGCAGCGGCTGGCTGCACCGCTTCATGGCGCAGCAGGTGCTCGGCGTAGTTGACGCTCGAGCCCTCGAACCATTTCGCGCCGGGCATCGTCAGGCGATCGACGACGCGCTGGTAAGGCGTTTCGGACTGGATATCGAAGTAGTCCCAGATCGCCGCCCAGAACGCAGCCGTTTCGCGGGTGGACCAGCGCCACAGCGCATCGTGATCGGCGAGATCGATCTGTCTCTGATCGCGAAGCCAGCGCAGGAACTGGACGACGTTCGAGGTCGCGATCAGCTCGGCGTTCGGCGTCCACAGCGGCGTGCCTTCGCTGATCAAGGGGGCATCGAGGGCGGGCATGGCTTTGTGGCTCAGTAGCCCGAAGACAGGAAAGCGTGCATGGGCGTACTCCGGTATGGCTGCATATCAATCTAGGTTCGTACTGCAGGGCAACCGCTACCCGCAGGGGTAGTCATCGTGCCTGCGGGGATGATCGGGTACGAGCCCTCGGCTCCGCCACAGCATAAAAAAAACCGGCCTGCCGCAGATGCGGGAGGCCGGTCGATTTACAGCGGGATACTGGAAATTTCTGTGCCCCGAAACCTTGAGTCGATGGCTGGCTGCGGGATCAGAACTGGTAGCCGACGCGGAAGGTGATTTCGTCCGCGAAGGCGGCGGTCGACAGCGCGTTGTTGTTCGGATTGCCGCCGGTGATCGAGCCGTTGATGTACGAATAGAAGATATCGGCGGTGATCGAGCCATTCGGCTTCCAGCGGAGGCCCGGCTGCAGCAACAGGCCGCCGCGGACGTCATAGAGGCCGGCAAAATCGATGCGCCAGATCGCCTGCGGGAACGGCTGCTGCATGGCGAACACCACGTAGTCCGAACCGCCGTTGACGCCGGTGGCGGCCTTGTCGACCGAACCGCCGTAACCCTTCAGCGAACGGCCGAACAGATCGTCCTTGGTGCGGTGCATGTACTGCAGCACCATGTAGGTCGCCGGAATGGTGTTGGAGAAGCGCTGGTACTTCTCCATGACCAGCGCGCTGACCAGGTTGCCCTCCTTGATGTAATCGCGGCTCAGGGTTGGATTGGTGAAGCGGCGGTCTGGCGTGTAGGTGCTTTCGAGGTTGATGATCAGCTGATCGAGCAGCGAACCCGGTTCCCCTTCGACCACGTAGCTGACACCACCGCCGATGTTGTACTCGCGGAAGTACTCGCGTGCGATGTGGCCACGCAAGCCGTCGCCGGCGGCGATGAAAAAGGTATCCAGCTCGCGGCTGGCAGCCGTGTAGTTGTCGACCGGCGACGCCAGCAGGCTGTTGGTCGACGGTGCGAACTCGTTGATTGCGGCATTGAGACCGCCAACGCCATCAAGGCGCACCGAAGCTGCATAAGTGAACCATTCCTTCGCCGAGTAGACGCCGCCTGGAGATGCCTCGAACGGTGTCTGCGCGAGGATTTCGCCGGAAGTGCCGATTTGGCCGGTGAGCGGATTCGGCGTGATGCCGTTGTTCAGGGCGTTGACCGCGAGGCCGAGCGCATTGTTGTTCGGCAGGTTCTTGTTGACGCCGGAGGCCGTCCAACGGAACACGCCGTCCGGGTTCAGGCGGCTGACGAAGATCGCCTGCGCGCCCCACTGGCCGAAATTGCCCTTGAAGCGGATGCCGTAGCTGAGCTTGGTGTCGTAATCGGCGTACTGGTCATGCACCGTAAACTGCGTCGGGATGACGTTGTACTGGGTGTTCGGGTTGCCGTAGATCGTCGGCTGGAATTTCTGCACGAAGGCGTCGGCGAGGATTTCGTCGGTGAACTGGTAGTTCACGCGCACGCCGAGCGATGGCACCCGCTTGTCGGAAAACTCCTCCTGGGCGTTGTCGAGAATCGAGTGGCGGCGGAAGTCGATGCCGTCGACGACATCGAGCACCCGGAAGAAGATCGCCTGGCCCCAGGCGATCTGCTGGTTGCCGACGCGAACGTTCAGCGGACCTTCCTGGTAGTCGAGGAACAGGGCAGGGAAGTAGACGAGATAGTTCGGGCCGGCGGCTTCCAGCGGATTCGGCCGCTTCATGCCTTCGACGCTGTACTGGAAGTAGTTCGGCGCGCCGCCGTAAAGGCCCGGATCGCCGCCCTGGATGCTGCCGGTAGCGGCATTGGCAACGCTGACCGGATCGAAGCTGCTGTAGTTGCCGGGGTCGACGATGCTGCGCAGACGAGCCACCAGCTTCAGGCTCGGCGTGAACTTCATCGCGCCTTCGAGCTCGATGCGCAGCAGATTCAGGTTGAAGAAGTTGTTCGCCGGGTTGACCGGACGGGTCACGTTGTCGGCAAGCAGCGGGTTCGGGATCGAGAATGGCGGCAGCAGGCCGCCCAGCGCATCGACCGGCTGCGGCACACCCGGCATTCTCGCGGTGGGCACCCCGTTGAAGGTGTTGCCACGCTGATTGTTGGGGTTCTCCGAGCCCAGGCTGATCGCCAGTTCCGGGCGGATGAAGCCGCCCCAGCTGATGTCGAAATCGGCAAACATGCCGCTGCCATTGCTGCTGCTGCCATCAACGTTGGTACTGCCGCCGCCTTCACCACCACCGTCCTGCGCGAACACCACGCCACTGGCAAGCGCCATGGCTGCCGCGACAATGATCTTGATCCCTGGAATCCTGCTGCTGTTGCTCATTGCTTACCCCTCCGTATGCAGACCCGTCTTTTTTAGTAATGCGAGTGCCGCCGATCTGTCGTCGACCGGTCAGTTCTCGATTCTCAGAATGCGTCCCGCCTGGCCGACGGCCAGTGCCGCGGTGCTGCCTTCCGGCTGGCCAATGCCCTGGTACCACAGGGTGTTGACGCCGCCGCCGGTGACCCCGGTCCAGGTGCTGCCGCTGTCGCCGCTGTAGCGCATTTCGCGCATGCCGGTGACCACGACCTTGCCGTCGTTGCTGGCGTGGACGCCGAGCAGGATGGCGCCGGTGCCGGCATCCACCTTGGCCCAGCTATCGCCGTTGTCGTCGCTGCGCAGCACGGTGCCGTTCTGACCCACCGCGTAGCCGATGCCGTTGCTGCCCATGAACAGCGCGAATAGCGAGGCATCGCCCTTGTTCAGCGATTTCCATTCGCTGCTGCCTGCCGCGCGGCGCAGGATCAGCGAGAACTCGCCGGCGATGGTGATCGTGCCGTTCTCGTCGATCGACGAGGCATACATGTGCGGCTCGGTGCCGGCTTCGGCGAGCTGATCCCAGACCGGCTTGATCGCCGTCCAGCTGGTGCCGCCGTCGGTCGACGACAGCACGGTGCCGAAAGCGCCGACAGCAACCGCCGCGCCCTTCGAATTGACGCTGACCGACAGCAGTCGTTCGGTGCTGCCGGATTCAACCTTCTTCCACTCGCCGCCGCTGCGCGACAGGATCAGACCCTGCTGGCCGACGGCGATGGCATGTTCGCCTTTCAAGGCAACGCCGAGCAAAGCAAGCTTCGTCGGGACGTTCTTCGCCGGTGCCCATTTCTGGCCGCCGTCAGTGGTTTCGAGGAGGGTACCGGGAGCACCGGCAGCAAGGCCGTTGCTGCCATCGAAAGCGACGGCGAACAAGGCGTCGTGGACCGTACCGGTGACCACGGCTGTCGCCGTAGCCGCCTGCAGTGAACCCGATGCGCAGAGGCCTAGGCCCAGTGCTGCGCCGATGACTGCCGATTTCAGTGTGTGCTTCATGCGATACCAACTCTCCGGAATATTCGAAAGGCGGCCTCCGTGGGTGCGGAAGCCGCCAGACTGCGAAACGCTTCGAACCGGGATCAGCCGGTGCCGAGGCGGGCGATTGCCTGAGTGGTCAGGTACTTCGAGTAGACGTCTTCGCCCTGCTCGGAGAACTTCGACTTGTAGCCGCCGGTCACTTCCCTCACCTGCGAGAAGCGGCTCATGCGGTTGGCCTGAAGATCATGACTGTGGACGTACACCCACGACCAGTCCGGGAAGCCATCGGCGTCCTTGATGGTCATCTTGTCGTTCGAGTACTGCGCGAAGGCAGGCTCGAAGGACTTCCAGATCTCGCCGCGACGGTCGTAGGTGATGTAGGCGACGAACATGCCGTTGCGGGCGTCGATCCAGATGCGCTTCTTGCCCACCGGCGACCGTGGGTAACCGGTCGGTTCGGCTTCGAGCACGATGCACTCGGGAATCAGCTCGAACCAGGTGTCGAAGAACGTCGTGCCCTTCGGACCGCCGTGCACGGTGCGCTCGTAGTTCGGGTGATAGCCGCCGCGGAAGTTGATGCCGCTGATGCAGCCCATCATCGGCTGGCGGCCGACGATCTTGTAGTTGCCCCAGGTCAGCATCGGATCGCCGGCTGCCCAGGCATCGGATAGGAACAGCGTGATGCCCGGCACCAGCGGTTCGAAGCGCTGGTTGGTCGGGAACTGGCGCACGCGCCGGAACGCCGGCAGGTAGCCGTAGAGATCCGGGAACTTGCGCTGATCGTAGTACCAGGTGTTCAGGAACGACGAGCCCGCGGTTTCCGACGGCGAGGTGAAGAACACCGACTGGTAGCGCAGCAGATCCTTCTTGCCGTTGTAGATGGTGCCGTCGGCACGCGCCGTGGTGTTCATCTCGCACCAGACGAAATCGTACTTGTAGGCTTCGCTGCCATCCGGAGCGATATCCCAGTCGCGGATCGCGTACTGCGAATACGAATGACGGCCCCAGGCCAGGGTCAGGTTGGAAATCGCTTCAAGTCCATTCTTCGGTTCCGGAAATGGATTGCCACCATTCCACGGGCCGCCATCCTTGCCGATGATGTTGCCGGTGTCGTCGAACTTGGCCGTGCCCTGATTCTTGAGCGTGGCTTTCAGATACTGGTTCGGGAACAACTTGGAGACGTCCTTGGTGGACTCCACAACGTTGATCTTGCGACCCTGATTCTTGATCTGGATGTAGGTGATCGGATCGAACAGATCCTTGACCGCGTCGACATTGGCAGCACTGATGACGTCGCCGGGCTTGATCTTGCCCTTGGTGAATACCGAGATCGACAGCAGTTCGTCCGGATAGGCCTTGCTGGTATCCGCGGCGTTTCCGATCATCGGCCAAAGCGGTGCGAGCACACCGGCGGTGCTGACACCTTTGGCGGCCTTCTCCATGAGCATGCGGCGCCCATAATTGAAGTCGTATTTCTTGATTCTCATGTTTTCCTCTCCTCGCTGACGATGCACATTAAGAACGGTGCGGCGATGCGCCGTTGACTTGAAGGTTAAGCACCGATCAGAGAACCGGTCTTCCCCATTCCACAAAGCACTACGAGCTGCGCCTGCAATTAGACTCACTCACTGATCGACGGTCACCGGTGCCTTGCTACGAATCAACTGGCGCTGGGGGCAAGCTTCGGATGATTGACCGGTGTTTCATCGGCGGCGCCGGTGAAAGCGGACAGATCCACACCTTCGCCAACCAGCAGATCTTTTCTGGCGACAAATTTCGGTTTGACGATCCAGACCAGCAGCGGCAGCAGCACCAGCGCCAGGATCATGTTGAACAGCATGGTCAGGGTCAGCAGCAAACCCATGTCGGCCATGAAGCGCAGGCTCGACATGAAGATCCACGGCAGGATGCCGACGAACATGATCGACGCCGTGAACAGGATTGCCTTGCCGGTGGTCACCAGAGACACCGTGATGGCACGCCCCCAATCGTGATCCTGGGCGTGGTACTCCTCGCAGATGCGGCTGAGCAGATAGATGCCGTAGTCGATGCCGACGCCGACGCCGATCGCAGCCACCATCAAGGAGTTGATGTCGAGGCCGATGCCGATCACGTGCATCGCGGCGTTCAGCGAGAAGTTCGCCATGTTCACCGGGATCAACAGGATGATGCCGGCCACCAATGAACGGTAGGCAAGACTGCAGCCGGCCAGGATCACCAGATTGAGCAGCGCGATGATCAGGTAGTGATAGCGCTCGACGACATGGTTCATCGCGTACTGCAGCGCGATGGTGCCGGAGCCGAGGCGAATGGTGAACTCCTTGTGGTCGATGCCGACCGCCGCCACGGCCTTGTTGGCTTCGCGCAGCGCGGATTCCACGGTTTCCTGCTTGTTGTCCTTGAACCACAGCGACACGGTGCCGTTCTGCTGCTCGAAGTCGATGACGTGCGAAAAGGCTTTCGGACTGGAGCCGACCATCACCGCACCGGCTGCGGCACCGACATAGAAATCGGTGGGATCCAGCGGCGCCCAGCGCGGATCACCACCGGCAAACAGACGATTCGCTTCGAGCAGGTAGTCACCGAAAGCGAGCGTGGCACGCGGTGCGTCGGGGCCGTTCTCGATCAGGTGCTGGATCTCGGTCATCGTTTCGATGGTTTCGGCGCGCTGCATCAGCCGGTTCGGCGACTTCTGATCCTTGGCCTCGAAGATGATTTCCAGCGTGTTGACGCCAGCGAAGTTGCGATTGATCTGGCGAACCGCTTCGTTGAACTCCGAATCGTTCCAGAGCAGGTTCGAACCTTCGACCGGATTGCCGATGCGGATGTGCAGCGCTGTCTGCACGGCGAACACGCCGATGCCGAGCATGATGCCGGCAGTCCATGGTGCCGCGCGGCCGTAGGTGAGGCCGGCAATGCGGCGCAGCAACTGTTGCAGCAAGGTCGTACGGCCCTTGCCGACCAGTTCGTCGACGTTGTTTGGTGTTGGCAGCCAGGACAGCAGCAGCGAGATCAGCACGACGCCGGTCGGGATCAGCCAGATGCACCAGAAGCCGCAGAACAGTGCGAAGCGTTCCATCGCCGGAATCGGCGCGATGGCGATCAGGAAGATGCCGACGATGTCGGTGAAGATGCCGAGGATCGACGGCGCCATCATCACGCCCATGGTGATCTCGGCCGCCTGCTTGCGATCCTTGAGATGCGCGTAGATTTCGTAATAGCGCTCGGTGAACTGCACGCAGTGCGAAAAACTGCGGGCGATCAGCAGCAGTGGCACCACCATCAGCAGCGGCTCGATCGGCGACTTGATCCAGCCAGTCAGGCCGAAGCCCCAGATCGCGGCCACTGTCGATGTGACGATCGGCGTGACGATGCCGACGACATTGCGCATGTACAGCGCCAGCGAAATGATCAGCGCGCTGAGCGTGATCGCGAAAATCTTGAACATCTCCGATTTGTAGGTGAACACCCAGCCGGTCAGTGCCGGCTGGCCCGCGAGATAGACGTTGTGGTGTTCGTCGCGCGCCGCCACGACCAGCCCTTGCACGTACTTGAACGCTTCTGCGTAATCGAGGCGCGATTCGATGAACGTCGCATTGATCAGCGTGGCGCTCTGGTCGCCGGAGATCAGGAAGGTGCGCGCGTTCGGCGATTTCTCGACCCGCATCTTGAAGTCGGCAATCTCTTCCGGCGTGGTCGGTACGCTGTCGCCCATCAGCGGACGCATGTCGATGCCGAACGGCGTGGCTTCGGCGTAGCGGGCTTTCTCGGTGGAGATCGACAGGATCTGATCGTGATCGACACCCGGCGCAAGATCGATGTCGCGGGTCAGCTTCCAGACCTTGTTCAGCGTTTCGGCGTTGTAGATGTCGCCGTCCTTGCGCTGAAGCATCAAGGTGAAGGTCAGCGGGTTGCCGAAGTTCGGATGGTCCTTGAATACCTGCACATAGGGTTCGTCGCGCGGCAGCAGATCAGAGAAGATGGTGTCGAGCTTGACGTCTTTCAGGCCTATGCCGAAGAAGAGGGTGACCAGTGCGAACACCACAGCGGTGAGGCCGCGGTGATTCATCACCCACTTCGCAATCCGGAATCGCAACGAGAACATTCGCTAGAACCTCAATGGAAAAGGATGCCGACAATCGGCAGCCAGCGATGGCTGCCAGCTAATTTCGAATTAGAGAGCGGAGCCCGCAGCAGTCCGATATGACAGACAGCCGACCGCCGACATCAATGACGTCATCATCTTTTCCGTTCCTCCCGCTGTAACCTTCTGAGCTCGCTGCAGGGCTGCAGGTGCTCAGTGGTTTCTAATTTGTGTTGATTGGATTAGACGTTCTGCGGGCGTGTCCAGCACTACACCGAAGGGTAGTTTCTGAGGATAGTCTTGCCTTTGGGCGAAACGTACAGATCCATTGAACAGGGTGTGCAAAACAGCGCTCAGGCGATCAGGCCCAGCTGTCGGCCGGCAGTGATTGCCTGTACTCGGCTGCTGACGGCGAGCTTCGAGTAGATGTTCTTCAAATGGAATTTGATGGTGTTTTCGGAAACGAAAATGCGGCCGGCCATTTCCTTGTTGGAAACGCCGTTGGCGAGAAAAACCAGGATTTCCTTTTCGCGATCGGTCAAGGCTTCCAGTGGCCGCTGGCCGCTGGCAGAACTGGTGCTGAGGCTGCGGCCGGCAGCATTGAGCAGTAGTTCCAGATAGACGCGGCTCGGGCCGAGACGAGTTTCGCCGCCGCCAACCGAAGCCTGCAGCGCGCTGTACTCCTCCTGCAGCAGATTAATCACGTCGCTGCCTTCGTCGAGCATCACCCGCACGTAGCCGCCCGGTTCTGCCAGCTGCAGTGCCTTGCGCAGGCTGCGGTGCGAGGCATTGCGCTGGCCCTTGCGATGCTGGAGCGTCGCTTCGAGCAGATGCAGCTTGATCAGCCGATAGGCGCGGCCCGAGGCCTCGGCTATCTCGGCGGAGATCAGTTCGGTGGCCAGCGCCAGATCGCCGCCGTGAATCGCCAGGCGGATGCGGCCGAGAATTTCACCTTCCACTTCTTCGGCGAACGGCAGCCAGCCTTCCGGCTGCGGCAGCTTGTCCGCCCGGATGCTGGCGGCGATCTTGTTGGCGCGGACCGGATCGCCAGCCAGCAGCGCCCGGCGCACGCGTTCCCAGTTCAAGGTGGAGACCAGGCGGGTCCAGCCGTTGGCACGGCAGATCGCTTCGGCCTCGTCGAGCACTTCGCTGCATTTGTTGCCGCGGCCGCGGGCATCGTGACCGCGCGCCACGGCAAGGAAGGCGGTGAGCATCCAGTCCGGCAGGGTCGAATCGGCGATCGCCTGCAGGTGGGCACCGGCCATCGCTTCGAGTCCGTCCAGCTCGTTGGCTTCGTAGAGCACCAGCGCGTAGCAGGTGGCGATCGCTGCCGATGCGAAGGATTTGTCCAGCTCCGGCTGATGCTCGGCCATGCCGGTACGCAGGCGGATCAGGGCTTCATCGATCTGCCCGCGCAACAGATAGCCCATGCTGTCGATGGCAACGGTGTAGCCGCCGCTGAAGGTCGCCTGGCTGCGCTCGTTGTGATCGCGGGCGATGGCGATCAGTTCGCGGCCGCGTTCGAAATCGCCGCAGGTGATTGCCTGATAGGCCAGCACATTGGCCGCTGCGCCGTACTCGAAGGCGCCGAAGCCAACCATCTCGCGGTTGCGGACGTCGACGTTCTCGAGGATCGCGAAGGCTTTCGCCACTTCGTTGCGCGACATCGCCGCCATCGACAGCACGATGCCGCAGTGTCCGCCGGTCGGCACGGGCGGCAGGTCTGCATCGCGCTCCAGCACCGGCTCGATCTTGCGCATTTCGCTGTAACGGCGCAGGAAGGTCAGTGCGTAGGCGACCTTCACGACCAGTTCTCTACGGCTCAGGGTTGCTTCCAGCGGCAGGCGTGAGAACCAGCGCTCGACGGTCATCAGATGGGCGCGCGACACCAGATTGGACGCCCAGATGTTCAGCGCATCGGCAGCAAGTTCAGCGTCGCCATATTCCAGTGCGTGATGGACGGCTTCTTCGTAGTGGCCATTGCGGAAGTGCCAGGCGGCTGCCCGCTGATGGACTTCGTGGGCGATCTCGGGAGTTTCGCTGCGCAGTTGCTCGGCGAGGAAGGTCGAGAACAGCGCGTGATACTTGAACCAGCGCAGTTCGGCGTCGAGGCTGCGGATGAACAGGCCCGAGCGTTCGAGCCTCAGCAGCGTGTCCTGCGAGCGACTGCGGCCGGTCACTTCATCGCACAGCGAGGCGCACATGCGGCCCAGCAGCGAGGTGCGCAGCAGGAATTCCTGATCGTCCGGCGGCTGCAGCGACAACACGCTGTCGGTCAGGTATTCGGCCAGTTCGCGCGGGCGGGAAGCGCCGAAATCGGCCAACGTGCGGCGCACGTCCGGGTTGGCAAGGCTCAAGCGGAACAGCTGGATCGCCGCTGGCCAGCCTTCGGTATGCAGGTAGACCGATTCCACTTCCTCGCGAGTGATCTCGATCGCGCCACGCGAGGCGAAGAACTGCTCGACCTCGCTGCGCGAGAAGCGCAGATCGTCGGCACGCAGCAGGGTGGTCTGGTTGTTGACCAGCAGCTTGGCCATGCCGATGTCCGGCACCGAGCGCGAGCCGACGAAGATCCGGACGTTGGCCGGCACGTGCTCGAACAACTCGCGGAAGAAGGCCAGCAACGACTTGTTGGTCAGCACCTGGAATTCGTCGAGGAAGATCGCCACCGGCGCACCGATCTTCAGCAGGCGGTCGACGATCCAGTCGGTGCGGGTACGCAGCTTCGGACTGGCGAAGTCCTCGTCGCCCGGCGGGGCGTCGATCGCGTCATCGCCGATCAGCGCGGCGACCACTGCCTGCAGATGCACCGAGAAGCGCCGGGTGTCGTTGTCGGCATCGTCGAAGCTCAGCCAGCCGGTGCGGTAGCCCTCGCTCTCGCACAGCGATTTCAGCTGCTGCAGCGCCGTGGTCTTGCCATGCCCAGCCGGTGCCTGCAGGAACACGACGCGCGCGGTGCCGCTGCGCAGGGCGCGCTGCAGCACTTCCTTGCGTTCGATCGCACCGGCGTAGCTGGTCGGGGCAAACAGCTTGTGGCTGTAGACCTCGGCTTCGGCGCCGCTGGCTGCCTGGGCACCCGAAATCATTGGTTCTCCTCACCTGCTGTGTCTGGCATCAACAGCGCGGGCGGCAATCTACCGCGCATCCGGACTTGGCGGCAGACGAGGTGTTCAACAGGGGGCGACAGTGTCGCCCGCCAATCCTGCGGACCCGATGGGTGGCCAGGCCCGCAGATTTCCATCGGCCCGAGACGCTCAGGCGACCTTGACCACGACCTTGCCGAAGTTGCCGCCGGCAAGCAGTTCGGTGAAGCCCTGCGGGGCTTCTTCCAGCGAGCCGACGACATGCTCGCGAATCTTCACCGCGCCGGATTCGATCGGCTGGGTCATCGCCGCAAGGAAGTTGGTGTAGTGGGCGGGGTACTGGTCGAAAATGATGAAGCCCTCGAGCTTCATGCGCTTGAACAGGGCTTCGGTCAGAAAGCCCGGCAGGCGATCGGCGCCGTTCATGCCGGCGCCGGAGTAATGCGCGACCAGACCGCAGAGCGGCATCCGCGAGCCGAGATTCATCAACGGCAGCACCGCATCGAACACCGGTCCGCCGACATTCTCCATGTAGATATCGATGCCCTTCGGGCAAGCCGCCTTCAGACGCTCCGGCAAGCCGGCGCCGCGGTGATCGATGCAGGCGTCAAAGCCCAGTTCCTTGACCGCGTAAGCGCACTTGTCGGCACCGCCGGCGATGCCGACGACATGGCAACCGGCGAGCTTGGCGAGCTGGCCGATGATCTGGCCCACGGCGCCGGTCGCCGCTGCGACGACGAAGGTTTCACCGGCTTTCGGGTGGCCGATCTGGTTCAGCGCGTACCAGGCAGTGAAGCCGGGCATGCCCAGCGAGCCGAGGTACAGGCTCGGCTGCTTGGCGTTGGCCGGCAGCTTGATGATCACGTCGCTGCCGTCGGACAGCGTGTAG